>JAAFGX010000011.1 GCA_010365115.1 Paludibacter sp. | reverse complement strand
TGAAAGCCTTCCGCAAGCGGAATTTGCAATCGGCATTAACAACAGTAGACATTTAAAATAGATTGGACTATTTTAAATGTACAGTTGGTATTATATAAACTCTAATAATCAATATTGTTTTATAAAAGGAAATAAAAAAGTTAGAATGTGAAAGGTATTGGGGTATTTGTAACCAAAAAAAACCGCAGGAAAAATATCCTACGGGTTCTAAATTAATTTCAAAATTTCAAATTTATCTTTTCCAAAAAGCCGGAGTGAACAGCAACAATACTGTAAATAGTTCTAAACGACCGGTAAGCATCATTAAAGACAAAAACCATTTGCTGAATTCAGGAATGTCAGCAAAGTTTCCGGCAGGACCAACTAGGCCTAAACCTGGGCCAACGCCCCCCAAACAGGTAATCATACCTCCTGTGGATTCCAAAAAACCCATGCCTGACATGGCCAATACTAAAATCCCTAATCCGGCAACAACTAAATATAGTAATGTAAAAGCCAAAACACGCGTCAATACATCCTCGCGGACCAAATGTCCGTTATAACGAACCGGAATTACGGCATTCGGGTGAATCAAGCGTTTGAATTCGTAATAACATGCTTTTCCTGAAATGACTACCCGTATCATTTTTATGCCTCCACTGGTCGATCCGGCCGATGCTCCGGTGAGCATTACGATTAGTAAAATAACCCATGTTAGTGGTTTCCAGTTCATATAATCGGCTGTACAAAAGCCCGTTGTTGTCATCAATGATGAAACGGTGAAAAGCGAATCCCGCCATGCCCGTTCAAGAGTAGTAAAACTTTGAACTTTAGAGAAATCAATTAGAGATAAAGCTACAATAATTGCAAAAATAAAAAGTAAAATCAGATAATACCTTAGTTCTTCATTCTCTTTTACTTTTACGAATTTATTTTTAAATCCGAAATAATAAAGACTGAAATTAACTCCTGAAAGTATCATGAAAATAATGATAATGTATTGAATATAAGCAGAATCCCAGTAAGCAATGCTGGCTTGTTTGGTGGAGAAACCACCCGTGGCAATGGTGGCAAACGAGTGGCAAATAGCATCAAACCAACCCATACCACCAAATCGAAGCAATATAGTTTCAGTAGCTGTAAGAATTACATAAATCAAGAACAAGCGCTTTGCAGTCTCATTAATTTTAGGATGTATTTTATCTTTGGTAGGACCCGAAGTTTCGGCTGCAAAAAGTTGAGTACCGCTTGTGCTGAAAACGGGTAAGATTGCTAATGAAATAACAATAATTCCTAAACCTCCAATCCAGTGAGTCATGCTCCGCCAAAACAACATTCCGTGCGATAATTCTTCAATATTGTTCAGGATAGAAGCTCCTGTGGTGGTGAAACCCGATATTGTTTCGAAAAAGGCATTTGTAAACGTAGGGATACTGCCACTTAACCAGAATGGTAACAATCCAATCAGAGAAAAAATGATCCATGTGAAAGTAACTATTACCGATCCTTCGCGTTTCCCAATAAAGGCTGATGGATTACGTCCTAAAAATAATGCCCCGCTTGCAAAAGTGAAGCTAATAATAGATGAAATAAAAAAATAGGAGGTATCATTTTCCCCGTAGATAATGGGAATAAGGCATACAGCTAACAAAATTACGCTTTCAACAAGTGCTAAACTACCCATCATACGCAACACTAAACGAAGATTAAACTCCTTGTTCATAGGTTGAGACAATTAAATTTATGAAAAATTCAAAATAATATTACGATTTTTCAATGTTGACACGATATTAAACTAAGGCTAAATGTGTCTTCGAAAACATCATACAATTGCTCCGAGTGAAGAATTGAGAAAGATATTTGGAAAGGCGGCACAAAAGTACACTAAAATTTGTAAAATGATACAATCAGTAATTATCTTTTCCAAAAAATAGGCGTAAATAATAATAATACGGTGAAAATCTCTAAACGTCCAACCAACATTACAAAAGTTAGAAACCATTTTGATACATCTGGTAGATGCGAATAATTGTTTGCAGGACCTATACTTCCCAGTCCGGGACCAACATCGCTCAAGCATGTTATCATACCACTAAACGATTCTAAATAACCTAACCCTGTGATACTAAGGAAAGTTGCTCCAATAAATATTATAATAAAATAGAGTAAAATAAAAGCGAGTACCCGGGCAATTATTTGTTCGGGCAATACATGACCGTTATATCGTACCGGAAAAATTGCGTTTGGATGTATAATACGTTTGAATTCTAAATAGCTATATTTGAAAACAAGCAAAACGCGTATTACTTTCATTCCTCCGGCAGTAGAACCAGCAGATGAACCGATTAACATTAAGATAATGATTAAATACCATGTAAAGGGCGGCCATAAGTTGTAATCTACTGTTACAAATCCTGTTGTTGTAATTGTAGCAGTAGTTGCAAATAATCCGTTACGTATAAATCTTTCAAGGGTAATCCATGAAAATTCTTTGTTGAAATCAAATTGAGATAGAGTGATAATAACTGTAAAAGCAAGTATTAGTAATAAAAAAGTCCTAAGCTCTTCATTCATCAGAACTTTATACAATTTAAGCTTTGCAAAGAAATAATACAATGTAAAATTTATGCCTGAAAATATCATAAAGAAAATAATGACATATTCAATAAAAGGTGAATTGTAGTGACCAATACTTGCTTGCTTTGTAGAAAAACCTCCTGTTGCAATGGTTCCGAAAGAATGACAAATGGCATCAAACCAATTCATACCGGCAATACGCAATAATATTATTTCCGCAACAGTGAGTACAACATATATTGCCAAAAGTCGTTTAGCTGTTTCACTAATCTTTGGGTGAATTTTGTCTTTTGTAGGACCAGTGGCTTCTGCCGAGAATAGTTGCATTCCAGAAAAACCAAAAATTGGAAGTAAAGCCATTGAAATTACAATAATTCCAATTCCACCAATCCAATGCGTCATACTCCGCCAGTAAAGGATGGAATAGGGTAATTCTTCAATATTATTCAATATAGATGCCCCTGTAGTAGTAAAACCCGACATGGTCTCGAAAAAAGCATCGGGTACACTTTGTATACTTCCACTGAATAAAAACGGGAGCATACCAACAAACGAAAATAATAACCACGTGAGTGTCACAATAACTGATCCTTCGCGTTTTCCGATATTTGGTAATGCTTTCCAGCCTGCAAAGAAACCAATTAACCCCAATCCTAGTCCTATTCCAGCCGAATAAAGAAAATCAATCCAAACTGTTTCCCTGAAATACAATGACACGAAAAGTGCCGAGAGCAGAAAAATGCTTTCAACAATTAAAAGACTGCCCTGAATTTTAAGGATAAGTTTAAGGTTGAATTCGCCGTTCATTAGTTGAAAAAGGTTTCAATTCTTCGAATTGCAGAAGAAACGCAGAATACAATTACATGGTCGTTAGGTTGTATGACAGTATTTCCGTTAACAATAAAGCCTTTACCATCACGTACATAGCCACCAATATTGACTTGATCTGGCAATCGTAAATCCTTTATCTTCGAACGGGTAATTTTCGAGCCGGCTTTTGTCACGAACTCAACAACTTCAGCATCGGCAGAAGTCAAACTTCTTACATTAAGTACATCGGCATCGAGTGTGATTTGATAGATGTAACTGGCGGCAATCATTTTTTTATTGATTACCGTACCAATATCCATACTTTCGGCCAACATAATATAATCATTGTTCTCAACTTCAGCAACAGTTTTCTTAACACCCAATCGTTTGGCCGCCAGACAAGCCAAAATATTAGCTTCAGAATTTCCGGTAACTGCCACAAAAGCATCCATTTCCTGAATTCCTTCTTCCTTCAATATGTCGATGTTTCGTCCATCGCAATTGATAATAAGTGAGTTGTTAAGTTTCTCGGCCAAACTGTAACTTTTTTCTTTATTGCGTTCAAGCACTTTGACATGAATGTTTGGAGGGAGGTTGCGAATCGTTTTTTGAGCAATACGGCTTCCACCCATTATCATTACATTTTTTATTTCAAAATCTTCTTTTCCGGCTTGTATGCGAACAAAATCAAGGTAATTTGGTGTTGTAATGAAATATACAATATCATTTTCAATAATCATATCCGAACCCATTGGGATGATCGTTTTGTTTTTTCTATTGATAGCCACCACACGGTATTTTTCATGATCGAAAAAACCGGTACTGAATTTCTGATTGATAATTAATGAATTACTACGTACTTTGATGCCTAAAAGTATTAATGCGTTATTGCAGAAACTCAGGTTTTGACGCAACCAGTTTCTTTTTAGCGATTCTACAATTTCGATTGCAGCTAAAGTCTCAGGATAAATTAAATAATCTACCCCCATTTTTTTGAAAAATTCCTTGTTTTTCGGCAGCAGATACTCGTAATTGTCAATTCGAGCCAACGTTCGTTTTGCCCCCAGATTAGTGGCCAACATACATGCAGTCATATTCACGCTTTCGTATGGAGTAACAGCTACGAATAAATCTACATTTTCTATTTTGGCTTCTTTCAGGTCGTTTATCGAAGTAGGCGAACCCACAAGCGTCAATAGGTCGTAAGCCGATTCTATGTCTTTTATTCTCGCTGGGTCTTGATCCAACAAAGTGATGTCCATATTTTCGCGAGCCAACATTTTAGCCAGATAAGTGCCTACTTCTCCTGCACCTGCAATAATTATTCTCATTTTTTACCTTAATTAATAGAAACTACACTACTCATTGTTAATTGAGATCCATATTTACTTAGCAAAATCGTGTAATTTACCGAATCACCTATGAATTAGAAAACTAAATAATAAAAACCTATGCCCGATCAGCCAATTGACCAATCGTTTTATACTTCATCAATCCTTTTATATCGTCTAAAATACTTTTTGAAATACCAGCGGCATCCAATCCAAGCATATTGTAAAGTTCTTCCGGCGTACCGTGTTCAACAAACGTATCAGGAATTCCAAGTCGCTTCAATTGAATATTGTAACCATTGTCTGACATAAATTCCAGTACCGCGCTACCAAATCCACCTTTTAATACACCGTCTTCGATAGTAATGATCCTATCGTATTTCTTTCCAATTTCATGCAACATATCCTCATCAAGTGGTTTTACAAATCGCATATCATAATGAGCAATTGAAATATTTATTTCATTTTCGATTTTAAGAATAGATTCCCGAGTAGTATTGGCAATCGTTCCAATTGTTAGAATTGCCAAATCTTTTCCTTCTTTTAAACACTCACCTTTTCCAATGGGTTGAATTTCCATTGGAGTTCTCCATTTAATTAATGAACCTTTCCCACGTGGATATCGAATTACAAATGGTCCCATATCTTTTTGCTGTGCGGTAAACATCAGGTTGCGTAGTTCAGATTCATTTCTTGGAGCTGAGATTGTGAGATTAGGTATGCAACGCATATAAGCCATATCAAAAAGTCCGTGATGAGTTGCACCATCGGTTCCAACAATTCCGGAACGATCCAGACATAAAACGACATTTAATTCCTGTAAAGCTACATCGTGAATGACATTGTCGTAGGCTCGTTGCATAAATGAAGAGTAGATATTACAAAACGGCAACATCCCTTCCTTGGCTAAACCTGCCGAAAATGTAACGGCGTGACCCTCAGCAATTCCTACATCGAAAACTCGTTTTGGAAATTCACGTTGCATAATATTCATGCAGCAGCCTGAAGGCATTGCAGGAGTAATTGCCACAATTTTATCATTTTCACGTGCCAGTTCTAGTAAAGTTTCACCAAACACATCCTGAAACAAAGGTGGTGTTGCAATTGTAACATCGGCTGAATTGCGCTTACCTGTTTGAACGTTAAATATCCCAGGTGCATGCCATTCGGTTACCGATTTTTCGGCAGGTTCGTAACCTTTTCCCTTTTTAGTAATACAATGAAGTACTTTTGGACCTTTAAAATCTTTTATATCTGAAAGTATTCTCACCAAACCTTCCACATCATGTCCATCCACCGGTCCAAAATACCTGATGTTTAGTCCTTCAAAAATATTATGTTGTTTTGTTAGCGCAGCTTTTACAGTGTTATTAAAACTGATAATCCGATCTTTTCTTTTATCGTTTATCAACCCCATTTTTTTTAAAAGTTTGTATGCTTTGTAACGTAAGTTGTTATATGTTTGCGAAGTCGTTATGTCAACAAGATATTGTGTAATTCCTCCTTTGATGGGATCTATTGCCATTTGATTATCGTTCAGGATAATCAATAGGTCGTTTTTATCCATCGAAGTGTTATTCAAGCCTTCGAATGCAAGTCCACCTGTCATAGCTCCATCGCCAATTACGGCTACTACTTGTCTATCGGTCTCATTTTTTAGAAGTGAAGCCACCGACATTCCTAAGCCGGCCGAAATGGACGTGGATGAGTGACCAACACCAAAAGCGTCATATTCACTTTCTTTAGGTGTAGGAAAACCACATAATCCCTTGAATTGACGGTTGGTATGAAATTGATCCCGACGACCTGTCAGAATTTTATGACCATATGCCTGATGTCCTACATCCCATACTATACGGTCGTATGGAGTATTGAAAACATAATGAAGTGCAACGGTTAATTCTACAACTCCCAAACTGGACCCCAGATGACCGGGATTTTTTGAGACTTCATCGATAATAAATTCACGTAGTTCATCGCAAACAGAAATCAAATCATTTTTGTTAACTGCTTTTAAATCAATTGGCGAATTTATATTGTTTATATATTGAAAGTTTCTTTTTTTCATGGTACAGTATAAATACGATGCAAAAATAATACAAATTTACTGTCATTATTCATTTTAGGGTGCTTATATTTACTTTAATAATGTTTTTATACAACAAATAAAGTAAGAATTTAGTTATATGCCGTACCAAAATGTTTTTCTCATATAAAACAGGGTGTATTTCTATCAATTTGAATAAAAATATGATTTTTTTCTTCCAAACTATTTGTAATTTGAAATTCTTGCTTTATCTTTGCATCCAAAATAAGGAATTATGATTTCTCTAAACATTAATACTATTCTAGTCCTCGTCGTGCTTTTGGTCAAAAATCAGAGGTGAGATGGTTATATAGTATAAAATGTATGTGAACATACAAAAAACCTTTCTCACCATAACGGAGAAAGGTTTTTTATTATAATAAAACAACCCCTAACCCCTGAAGGGGAATTATGCAAGTCCGTCTTCATAATTTTTATATTAGGGAAAAAAGGGTTGAAAAGGAATAAAAGGGGTTATGAATTTTGAAATATTAGGAAATAAATTAATAAAACATCCCTCGAAAGTATATTCAGAGACGAAAGTAATCCAATTCCCCTTTAGGGGTTAGGGGTGATATTTTTAGAGACGAAAGTAATTTTATTCCCCTTTAGGGGCTAGGGGTAACAGTGATTATTATGAATAAAGAAAACAATACTAATTCAGGGCTCCCCCTTCAGGGGGCTGGGGGGCAAATCCTTCAGGTGCAAGTTCTTCGTAGTGCAACCAGTACACAAGGGCGCAGAATGGCTGGAGCAAGGGCACTTTGGCGTGCCAATGGAATGAAAGAAAGTCAAATGGGGAAACCCATAATTGCTATAGTAAATTCATTCACACAATTTGTTCCCGGACACGCACATTTACATCTTATAGGTCAAAAAGTAAAAGCGGAAATCGAAAATCTCGGTTGTTTTGCAGCCGAATTCAATACTATTGCCATTGACGATGGAATTGCAATGGGTCACGACGGAATGTTGTACTCTTTGCCATCGCGCGATTTAATTGCCGATAGCGTTGAATATATGGTAAATGCTCATAAAGCTGATGCAATGGTTTGCATTAGCAATTGTGATAAGATAACTCCGGGAATGCTTATGGCAGCCATGCGATTGAACATCCCAACCGTTTTTGTTTCGGGAGGACCAATGGAAGCTGGCGAATTGGATGGAAAACAACTCGATTTGGTGGATGCTATGGTACAATCGGCTGATGAAAGTGTTTCGGACGAACAAGTAAAACGAATTGAAAGTGCAGCTTGTCCTACTTGTGGTTCATGCTCCGGTATGTTTACCGCAAATTCGATGAATTGCCTCAACGAAGCTATCGGATTGGCTTTGCCGGGAAATGGAACTATTGTTGCAACCCACGCCAATCGCTCCCAACTCTTTATCGATGCCGCAAAATTAATCGTTGAAAATTCATATAAATATTACCGCGATGGCGACGACAGTATTTTGCCACGGTCGGTAGCCACCAAAGAAGCATTTAATAATGCTGTTCGACTTGATATCGCTATGGGCGGTTCTACCAATACAGTTCTACACATCTTGGCAATCGCAAACGAAGCGGAAGTTGATCTCACAATGGATGATATTGATGAACTTTCCCGCCATACTCCTTGTTTGTGTAAAGTAGCTCCAAATTCTGAAAAATATCATATTCAGGATGTAAATCGTGCTGGTGGGATTTTAAGTATTTTGGCAGAACTCAGCAAAGGTGGATTACTTAATACTTCAGTAAAACGGGTTGATGGTTTGACATTAGGAGAAGCAATTGATAATTATGATATTACAAGTAAAAATGTAGTTATTAAAGCCGTAGATATTTACAAGAGTGCACCTGCTCACAAGTTTAATTTGGTGATGGGTTCACAAAATGTTAATTATTCCGAATTGGATAAAGACCGTATAAATGGCTGCATCCGAAATATTGAACATGCTTACACAAAAGAAGGCGGTCTTGCTATTCTCAAAGGAAATATTGCTCAGGACGGTTGTGTAATTAAAACAGCCGGAGTTGACGAGAGTATATGGATATTTAGTGGGCCTGCAAAAGTATTTACATCGCAAGATACAGCATGTGAAGGAATTTTAAGCGGACAGGTTGTTGCCGGCGATGTGGTTGTAATTACACACGAAGGACCAAAAGGCGGACCGGGAATGCAGGAAATGCTTTACCCAACTTCGTATATCAAATCCAAACATTTAGGAGCTGCATGCGCTTTGATAACCGATGGTCGTTTTTCCGGTGGAACATCAGGTTTATCAATAGGTCATGTGTCGCCGGAAGCTGCTTCGGGAGGGAATATAGGATTAATTCAAGATGGCGACATTATTGAAATTAATATTCCAGATCGTTCAATAAATGTCAAATTGAGTGATGAGGAATTGAATGCTCGTCGTGAAATTGAGATTGCCCGTGGAAATGATGCTTTTAAACCAAAGGATAGAATCAGAATCATATCCAAAGCATTGCGTGCATATGCTAGCATGGTAAGTTCTGCCGACAAAGGTGCAGTGAGAATGATAGATTAATTTCTTTAAAATCTTTCTCAAATTTGTAGTGAAGGATTTAAAATTGGTTATTTATTTTAATAATATAATTATTTAAACACAATTTCACCCCAATTTTTTCGCCACTAATGGTTACGGGTGGATTTATACTTTTTTTAATATGAAGATTTCAGGAGCTAAAGCATTAATAGAATCGATGTTGCACGAAGGCGTTGATACAATATTCGGTTATCCGGGTGGAGCAATCATGCCAACCTTTGATGCACTATACGATTATGACGATAAATTAAAGCATATTCTTACTCGCCACGAACAAGGTGCCACGCATGCCGCACAAGGTTATGCGCGTGTGTCAGGAAAAGTGGGAGTTTGTTTGGTGACTTCCGGACCGGCAGCGACAAATGCAATAACCGGGATTGGTGATGCTATGATTGATAGTACACCAATGGTAGTAATTACAGGTCAGGTTGGAGCCGCACTGCTTGGTACAGATGCATTTCAGGAAATCGATGTTGTGGGAATTACACAACCGATTACAAAATGGTCCTATCAAATTCGTCGGCCCGAAGATATTGCATGGGCGGTAGCGCGTGCGTTTTACATTGCACGCAGTGGTCGTCCCGGACCAGTTGTGTTGGATTTTGCAAAGAATGCACAAATTCAAGAGGTAGAATTTGAGTACAAACCATGTACTTTTATTCGTAGTTATATTCCAATTCCTGACGTTAATCCAGCGCAAATAGAATTAGCTGCTCAATTAATTAATGGAGCTAAAAAACCGTATGCTTTGGTTGGTCAGGGAGTTATGCTGGCAAATGCAGAAGCAGAATTGAAAGCATTTTTAGAAAAAGCTGATATTCCGGCTGCATGGACTTTGCTGGGTGCTTCAGCTATGCAAACTGATTTCTCGTTGAATAAAGGATTTTTGGGAATGCATGGAAATTTAGCACCAAATTTGAAAACAAATGAATGCGATGTATTGATTGCCATTGGAATGCGTTTCGATGACCGTGTAACAGGTGATTTGAAAACGTATGCTAAACAAGCTAAAATCATACATTTGGATATTGACGCTGCCGAAATAGGTAAAAATATAAAACCAGATGCGCCTGTTTTAGGAACTGCCAAAGAAACATTAGCTGCCCTATTGGAAAAAATTCAACCAGCAAAACATACTGAATGGATTGAATCCTTTAATGAACCTATTAAAAGGGAATTTGATGTAGTTATTCAGAAAGAAGTACACCCTACGACTGGAGAAATTACAATGGGCGAAGTAGTACGCCTTATTTCGGAAGCAACTCAAAACAAGGCAGTTATTGTTACAGATGTAGGCCAAAATCAAATGATGGCTGCACGTTATTCAGGTTTTACACAAACCCGTAGTTTGATTACTTCAGGTGGATTGGGAACAATGGGATTTGGAATTCCAGCTGCTATGGGAGCAAAAATAGGGGCTCCAGAGCGAACTGTTTGTATGTTTGCCGGAGATGGTGGTTTTCAGATGACTATACAGGAACTTGGAACCATTATGCAAGAACAAATTGGAGTTAAAATGATTATTCTGAATAATCATTTTCTTGGAATGGTACGTCAATGGCAGGAAATGTTTTTCGAAGAACGCTATTCGTTTACCGAAATGATGAATCCTGATTTTATTGCTATTGCTAAAGCTTATCGGATTGATGGTACAGAAGTTCATGAACGTCATGAATTAGATGCAGCTATTGCTGATATGTTGAAAGATGACAAGCCTTATTTGTTAGTTGTTAATGTTGAGAAAAAAGGCATGGTGTTTCCAATGATGCCTGCTGGCGCATGTGTAACTAACATACTTTTAGGTGATTAGTAATTTCTGTGTTCTTTATTACGTGAATTGCGTTTTAAATGAACGATAAAAATAAATATTTTTACTAACTTGATTCTCTGTCTCCCTATTGATATTTGGATGATGGATTATGAATTTACAATATGGAAAATACATTATATACAATCACAGTTTTTTCGGAAAATACAGTTGGTTTGTTGAATCAAATAACTATTATTTTTACACGTCGTGGACTGAATATTGAAACACTTTCGGTTTCACCATCAGCAATTAAGGGTATTCATAAATTTACAATTACACTTTATAGTACCGAAGATGTAGTTGTAAAAGTGGTACAACAAATTGATAAACGCGTTGATATCTTGAAAGCGTATTACAATACAGACGAAGGTTTGGTTTTTCAGGAAATAGCATTGTACAAAGTTGCCACTGATAAACTCCTTGAAAAAGGTTCTGTAGAGGATTTAATACGAAAATACCATATCAGAATTTTGGAAATGAACTGCGATTTTGTAGTTTTACAAAAAGCAGGACATTATGAAGAAACGCAACAATTATTCGACGAACTAAGCGAAACTATTGGAGTGTTACAATTTATACGGTCGGGTAGGGTTGCAATTTCACGCTCTAAAGTAGAGCGATTAACCGATATGCTTGATGGAATTCAGGCAAAATATGGAATTAAGTAGACAAAAATAAAGATAAACAAAATATGTAATTCCCTATCAATAATAAATTTAATTATTTTAGGGACTTAAAAACTAAAAAAATGGCAAATTATTTCAGTTCACTACCACATCGCCTGAAAGTTCAGGAACTAGGAAAATGTGATTTTATGCAAAGCAGCGAATTCGCTGATGGAGTTAAGAAACTTGTTGGTAAAAAAATCGTTATCATCGGTTGCGGTGCTCAAGGTTTGGCTCAGGGTCAAAATATGCGCGACAGCGGCTTGGATGTTTCGTACGCATTGCGTCAGGAAGCTATCGATAACAAACGTGCTTCTTTTGTAAACGCAACTGATAATGGCTTTAAAGTGGGAACTTTTGAAGAATTGATTCCTACCGCTGATTTGGTTTCTAATCTTGCTCCTGACAAACAACACACATCAGTGGTAAACGCTGTTGTGCCTTTGATGAAAAAAGATGCTTGCTTGTCTTATTCTCACGGTTTCAACATTGTGGAAGAAGGAACTCAAATTCGCAAAGACATTACCGTTGTAATGATTGCACCAAAATCGCCAGCTTCAGAAGTTCGTGCAGAGTATCTTCGTGGCTTCGGTGTTCCTACCCTTATCGCTGTACATGCCGACAATGATCCGAATGGAGATGGGTTGGAAATTGCAAAAGCATATTGCGTTGGAACTGGCGGTCATAAAGCAGGTGTATTACTTTCTTCGTTTGTAGCTGAGGTAAAATCAGATTTAATGGGCGAGCAAACCATTCTTTGTGGTTTATTGCAAACCGGTTCTATTCTTAGCTTCAATAAAATGGTTGAAAATGGAATAGAAAAAGGATATGCCTCTAAGCTTGTACAGTATGGTTGGGAAGTGATTACCGAAGCACTGAAAATTGGCGGTATTACTCACATGATGGATCGTTTGTCGAACCCTGCAAAAGTTGAAGCTTTCAAAATTTCAGAAGAATTGAAAGAAATTATGCGTCCATTGTTTATTAAACACATGGACGATATTTTGTCTGCTGAATTCTCAAAAACCATGATGGAAGACTGGGCTGCGGGCGACAAAAACCTTTTATCGTGGCGTGCAGCGACCGGCGAAACTGCTTTTGAGAAAACTCCGGCTGGTGACGTTGAAATATCTGAACAAGAGTATTTTGATAACGCTACGTTGATGGTTGCATTTGTAAAATCGGGTGTTGAATTGGCTTACGAAACCATGACTTGCTCGGGTATTAAAAACGAATCGGCTTACTACGAATCGTTACACGAAACTCCACTTATTGCAAATACGATTGCCCGCAAGAAATTGTTTGAAATGAACCGTGTAATTTCTGATACTGCCGAATACGGTTGCTATTTGTTCGATCATGCTTGTAAACCACTTTTAGCTGACTTTATGAAAAAAGTAGATACAAACATTATTGGTAAAAACTTCAATGCTACTGCCGAAGCGCATATTGATAACTTCGAATTAGTGAAAATAAATGCAGCTATCCGTAACCATTCAATCGAAATTTGTGGTGCTGAACTTCGTGCTGCAATGACTGCCATGAAAAAAGTAGTTGAATAAAATTCATTAAATAAATTGAGAATATAAGAGCTACTTCCTTTTGTGGAAGTGGCTCTTGTTATTTTATTACAATAAACTTTTTTGTTTCTGTCCATTCACTTGTTCCAATTTTAAGGATATACATTCCCGGCTGAAGATTCTGAATATCTAGCTCCAAAAGTGTATTTTCTTGTTTTACAAGTTTAACATTTTCTGATTTTCCTTCTAAATTGAATATTTTTAAATAATTTATACTACCAGATTTTACGTGAATATTAAGAATTCCTTTAGCTGGATTTGAAAGGATTAATATCTTATCTTCAATATTATCTTGAATTGATGAAACTTGATTCAGTATTATTTCTGCTTTACGGTATAAAATTTTGATTTCCGGGTCAAATATTACACTGTCTATTTTGAAATCTGGCTTAAATTCAAAAGTCTGACCAGAAAATGTGTGGTTAAATAGGATTGTAGTATCCTTTTTTTCTCCTATGAATTTAATAGGTAATATCATGTCAAAGAAACTGACATCACTCTCGTATTGGGTCTGAAGTATTGTTGTTGAGGCGTTTAAATTCAGTTGTTGTTTTATTTGAATATTATAAGCAGGAACTCCTGTACCATAAAACCAGTCTTCAAAAAATTCAGACAAATCTTTTCCTGATTGATTTTCGAAATGCATTTTTAATTTCTGAGTAAGTGCAAATCCATATTTCAATTCAGGATCGTTTAAATAATTTCTTATGCCCTGAAAAAAATCATTGTCACCCAGAACCCACCGTAGCATGTTTAATAAAATTGCTCCTTTATAATATGATAATCCACCACTAAAAATTCTAGAAACATTTGTTGTGTCATTACAAAAAACAGATCCTTGTTGTTTTGTTGTTATATAATGACTCATTTCTTTCAAATAATCCTTAAATTTTACTTCGCTATACAAATATTCGAGCGATAATGCATAACAATAAGTCGCAAATCCTTCGTTCAACCAGATGTCTTGCCATGAACCACAGGTTATCATATCACCAAACCATTGATGTGCCAATTCGTGGGTCATTATATAAAAATCAAACGAACTTTTTCCTAAAAAAGTCATGGTTTGGTGTTCCATTCCACCCGACATATTTGTTTGAGCATGACCGTACTTTTCTTTTTTAAATGGATACGGGGAGAAGAGTTGTTCAAATAGTGCCATACTTTTTAAAAGTTCTGGTGTTTTGGCTCTGAGTTCTGTCGAATCTTCGGGATATACATAGTTCAAAATTTCAATAGAGTCCGAACCTATTTTATAATAATCTGAATATCTGGCATAATTTGTAACTGCTACTGCAACAAGATAAGATACAATCGGGTATCGATGCTTCCAGTGTGCAAGTGTAGAATTATCACCATAGGGTATTTCACTCACTAATATGCCATTACTTGCAGCATGATTTCCTTTCGGCATGACAACAAATACATCTATTGAATCAATTTTATCATTTAAATTATTCTTGGATGGCCACCAATCGGATGCGCCATATGGTTCAGACAGCGTCCACATGCTCGGTACTCCGTTGTGAACGTAATTTACAAATGAGCCAGAACCATTCTGCTCCGGAATGCCATGATAAAATACAGTTAATGAATCAAATTTTCCTAATGAAACAAAAGGGTTTAAGGGAATGGTAATCAAATTTCCAGTATGGTTTATTTCGAGCGTTTTACCATTGTAAACTGCCGAATCCGCTGACATACTTGCACTCAACTGAAATTGAATGCTGTTCAGTTGCTCCTGTGTAGCTACAAAGTAAGAAGTTACCGATCCAGAAATGAATCGCTGAGCAGGATCAATAACCCAATTAAACCTATGGTATTTCAGATCGTAATTATTGGTGGTTATTGGTTGAGGAATTCTCTGTTGATTTTTAAAAAACGGTTTATCGGTCATTGAAAAATTTAGGTCGTTTTTTAAAACCCGATTCTCCTGAGCAAATAGAAAATTACAATTATAGACTGATAAAGCGATAAAAATCAGATAGTAAGTTGCTGTTTTCATGGTTTGCATTCTAAAAAAATGATAAAATTAGTTTTGTTTTTCTTAATATAACACATGATTCAATATTGAAAACAGAATTAATCCGCAAAAGTTTTTATTTTTAACTTATTTGAATAAAAATTGAATAAAAAAATCAAGCAATTTGAATCAAGTTATTTTGAATGAGTATTTTATATAATACAAAAAATGTTGTTCATTGAAATCGCTCGTTTCTGTTTTATTTAACATTCTATTATCTGTTTTTGAGATAAATGATACATTTTTGGTATTCTGACCTATAAAATCCGTATCTTTGCAGCCGATAATAAACAGCAAATCAAATAATAACAAAATTTTTACAGAAGAGAGCAATTTATGAAGCGTATAAACGAATACAAGAAATTATTTAATGTTGAACAAGATACAGATCTTAAAAAATTAAAAACTACTTACCGAAATTTAGTAAAAGAATGGCATCCTGATAAATTTCAAAATGAAGATGAACAGAAGCTAGAAGCAGAAATAAAAAGTCGACAAATTATTGATGCTTATCATTTTCTGGTAAGTATAGCGCCAGAAACAAAAGCTGCAAACGAAGAAGAATACAAAACCATTACATCAGAATCGGGAATTGCAGATTTTCAACACAAAGGACAACTGTTAGAAATCACCTTTTTAGATGGTTCTACATACGAATATTTTGGAGTATCAAAAAATATTTACACCAAATTAATCAACGCAGATAAACAATTTCGATTTGCAAAAAGAAACATTATGAATTCCTATCTGTATCGGAAATCAAAAAAACAAACTGAATTAGTCTAAAGTGTTATTTTGACGTTTCGCGGATAAGTTTTGAGTATAATTTATGGTCGGTATCGAAAGATTTCGACCATTTTATTATTTTCCAATTGAAGTTTTAATCTGATGATTATTATTGATAAATGCTTTTAATTACATCTTTTTTTTATAAATAAACATAACTTAAAGAGCTCTTCATCCTTTTTTTGATACTTTTACGCTACAATTATTAAAGAGTATTTATTTTAATATTCAATGAATAAAAATAGTTGAATCTTGAAATTCAACTATTCAAAATTCTTTGATTTACAATCGTTCCTAAATGAAAACTATAGCATTCAATCCGCTTTCCATGCCCACTTATGTGATGGCAAAACCAATTGGTTCAAGTTGTAACTTGAACTGTTCGTATTGTTACTATCTGGAAAAGGAAAAACTGTACGAAAATAGAAAAAACTTGCAAATGAGCGACGATACGCTCGAAACATACATTGAAAGTTATATCCAGGCTCAACCGGTTCCCGAAGTTTTGTTTACCTGGCACGGCGGTGAAACTTTATTGCGTGATATATCTTTTTACCGCAAAGTGCTAACGTATCAGCGAAAATACGGACGTGGACGAAAAATTGATAATTCATTACAAACGAATGGAACATTATTGACTGATGAATGGTGTAAATTTTTCAAAGACAATAATTTCCTGATCGGAATATCAATTGACGGTCCAGAACATTGTCATGATATTTATCGTAAAAATAAAGGCGGAAAAGCAACATTCCAGCAAGTAATGCGTGGCATTGAGTTGCTTCAAAAACACGAAGTGGAGTTTAATACACTTTCTGTTATTAATGATTATAATGTTAACTACCCACTGGAAATTTATAATTTTTTCAAAGAAATTGGCAGTAATTACATGCAATTTTCGCCTATTGTGGAACAAATGTCATCATTGCGTACCGATGGTTTAAATTTGCTTCCACCCGAAGGTGCTGACGATGCTGTTTTAGCTCCATGGACAGTTAGTGCAAAGAAATTCGGGGAGTTCTATATCGCCATTTTCAATGAATGGATTAAAAAGGATGTTGGAAAATATTATGTTCAACTGTTTGACTCTACGTTGGCAGGTGCAGTAGGTGAAATGCCCGGTGTATGTATTTTTGGAGAAACCTGTGGTCATGCTACTGTAATGGAATTCAACGGCGATGTGTATGCTTGCGACCACTATGTTTTTCCCGAATATAAAATAGGAAATATTAAAACCCACACCATATTTGAAATGGTATTTTCTCCAAAACAATTGCGTTTTGGTGCCGATAAAAGGGATTTATTGCCCAATCAATGCCGTCAATGCGAGTTTTTGAAAATGTGTAACGGTGAATGTCCTAAAAATCGTATAATTTCAACGAAAACAGGCGAACCGGGATTGAATTATTTATGCGAAGGTTATTATTCATTCTTCAAACACACAAAACCTTATATGGAATTTATGGCAAATGAATTGTTTTTTAAACGATCACCTGCCAATGTAATGGAATGGGCAAAATCATATACTAAGAAATAGATATTTTATTATTACAAAAGAGGCTGAATCAATTTTGATTCAGCCTCTTTTGTGAAAAATAAGTTTTGAGATATTGAACCAAATCAATATGCTCTGGCAAAAACGACACGTTGAGTTGAAGGTTTCCCCGTTACCATACAAACGCCCGGAGTAATATCGCCATTTAAAGGGATACAACGGATCGTGGCTTTGGTGTCATCTTTGATTTTTTCTTCTGTTTCGGGTGTTCCATCCCAATAGCACATTAGGAATCCGCCTTTTTCAATTTCTACTTTAAATTCGTCATAAGAATTTACGTCGCGGGTAACAGAAGCACGATAGTCATACGCTTTCTGGAAAATATTTGTTTGAATATCTTTCAGTAATTGATCAATATAGATTTCAATTCCTTCAATCGATACGGTTTCTTTTGTCATGGTATCACGGCGAGCAACTTCTACAGTTCCATTTTCCAAATCGCGGGCTCCCATAGCCAAGCGCAACGGAACGCCTTTTAATTCATATTCGGCAAATTTCCAACCTGGTTTTTTATTGTCATTATTGTCAAATTTCACACTAATTCCTAATGCTTTAAGTTTGGCTGTGATGTAAGCAACTTTTTCCGAAATTGCTTCCAATTGTTCGTCATTTTTATAAATCGGTACAATAACTACCTGAAAAGGAGCGAGGTTAGGAGGGAGGACAAGTCCGTGGTCGTCGGAGTGAGTCATGATCAAAGCACCCATTAAACGAGTAGAAACTCCCCATGAAGTAGCCCAGACATAATCCAGTTTGTTGCTTTTGTCCATAAAAGTCACTTCAAAGGCTTTTGCAAAATTTTGTCCTAGAAAATGGGAAGTTCCGGCTTGCAATGCTTTTCCATCTTGCATCAATGCTTCAATGCAATACGTATCTAAAGCCCCAGCAAAACGTTCGTTGGCCGATTTTACACCTTTCAATACCGGAACTGCCATAAAGCGTTCGGCAAAGTCGGCATAAACTTCCAGCATTTTGCGGGCTTCTTCCACCGCTTCTGCTTCTGTAGCGTGTGCTGTGTGACCTTCTTGCCAAAGAAACTCGGTGGTACGTAGAAATAAACGTGTACGCATTTCCCAGCGAACCACATTCGCCCATTGATTAATCAATAATGGAAGATCTCGGTACGACTGAATCCAGTTTTTATAAGTGCTCCAGATAATAGTTTCAGAAGTTGGGCGAACAATAAGTTCCTCTTCCAGTTTTGCCTCAGGGTCAACAATTAGCCCTTTACCATCGGGACTTGCCATCAGTCGATGGTGAGTTACCACAGCACATTCTTTTGCAAAACCATCTACATGTTCGGCTTCTTTACTCAAAAACGATTTGGGAATAAACAATGGAAAATATGCATTTACGTGACCTGTTTCTTTGAACATTCGGTCCAGCTCTGCCTGTATTTTTTCCCAAATGGCATATCCATAAGGTTTTATCACCATGCATCCACGCACGGCTGAACTTTCAGCCAAATCGGCTTTTATCACTAAATCATTATACCATTGTGAGTAGTTTTCGCTGCGCGTTGTCAATTCTTTTGCCATAAATTTTTTGTTGTAATCTGTAGTATAAATGTTTTCCGCAGAAGAACGCTAATTTCTTATCTTCGAATTTCTGGGTAATCTGCTGGAAATATTTTGGAGTGCAAAGGTAATCATTTTTCAGCAATTATTCTTAGCCAATCTTCGTAATTTGGCTTGCCTTAAAGTCGTATCCTGCGATGGCAAAGTTTGTGCAATGATATTTTGATTTGTCCAAATGCATTTCTATAAAAGGGAGGTCTGGTGCATAATAAAAGCTTCCATTAGGTTGAAGCGATTGTAAAATTTCCATGTACTTTTGCGCATATTCACGATAATTACCATCAGCCCGTAAATTGTGGTGAATAAAATGGTTAGAAAATCCAAGGTTACTAATAATCGTTCCCCATTTTTCGTTTTCAAAACTATATTCTAACCAATCTGCCTTTTGATAATACGGATTTTCATTCTCAAACCGATCAATTCCGTATGCTTCTAATCCATTATCGCGGAGGAAATTTACTAAATTCATTTCTCGACCGCAACCCACATCCAACATCGGTTTGCGCAAATTTTCAATTTTGATCTGAAATATAGCCAGTTGCAAGTCAGGTGCATATTCCGAACAAGCAACTGGTTGTGCAAATTCCTGATCGGGAGAATACATTTCACCGGCAAAAGCATTTGTTTGAACCAACCAATTGCATAGGTTTTCATAATGTTGCTGACTCAATGCATTTAATGTTTCTTGATCCGGATGGATATCTAATTTGCGAATATTTTTGTTGAGTAATGAATAAATTGATTTTAATTCAGTTACAGAGTATGAATTGAAAGCAAAATATTGATTGACACGACAAAATTCCTGCAATGCCTCATCGGCAAGGAAATCAATCATCTCCAATTCAGTTTCAGGATCCATGTTGCGGATTGATTCCACCAATGATGGCGTTACTTCAATCAATTGTAATGAATTAATTTCTTCTTTTGCCAACACATTTTTATCTTTGTTAAATGCAATTTGTTGTTTGATATGCTGCTTAATATTTTCGTCAGTGGGAATAGACATTGGTTGATTTTATTTAATGTTTGTTTTAATCCAATTCGTAATTGCGTCCAATGCCATGGGCGAAAATGTTTGCTCAATTTGAGCATATTCTGTTGGCAAACCGGTTTTACATTCCTGAAACAAGTGGTTTAATCCGGGCATTTCAATTGTTGTAACTTTGTTATTGCCACCTTTTTTTAATGCTTTTTCAATTGCAGGAAGATTTACTTTATATGGAACTTGTACATCTTTATCACCATTAATTGCCAGAACCGGGCATTTGAAATGATAAATATATATAAAAATATAACGGGACTCCCTGTCTTTCAGAAAGTCCCGTTGAAAGTATATCACTAAGCTAAATTAATTAAAAGTTGGCAAACTTGAGTACTCTTTTGAATAGCGTAGGTTTTGATCCAAATAATTTTCGTCGTACGAAATGGTAACGTCGGTTACTTTGCCATCCTTGTTTTTTACAAGTGTATAAACTGGATTTACAAAACCGCGATAAGGAGCTAGATTCAGCTTTTTATAACGATCCAGCACTTCTGCATGCAAAGTAGGATTTACTTTTACGGCATAACTTTCAACTATGTTTTTACCACCTTCATAATCTCCGGTCGATTTAATTTGCTGAATGACAGCAAGCAATTGCCCGAACAATGTTCGAAGTTTTACATAATCATTTATCACGACAAATGTTTCACCATCACGTTTTTTAATTTCAATTACATTGTTGGCTTTTCCTTTTTCAAATGCCCATTTGGCAATAAGTTGACGGTTTCGCATGTGCGATTCTTCTATGTTTTTACCGGGTTGAATGCGTGTTAACTGAGTCATCAAACCGTTCATAATATATTGATAATATTCAGATTTGTACGCTTCTTTATCGGGCAAAAGTCCTAATTCTACAATTTTTGGGTCACCCATATAATATAACCCGAATAAATCGGCACGAGCTTCCTCAATGGTTGAACCATACGATTTCAACGCATCGGGATCAACGCCAGGAAGCAATTTACCCGAACCATGACCGAGGCATTCGTGCAAATCGGTATGTAGATTATTTGTCATCGAGGCAAAATCTTTAGCACGTTTGCGTTCTACATCGCTCCACATAAATTCTTCGGCAAATCCATTTCCTAGCGAAGCCTGATCATAAGCTTCAGTGATGTTTTCGATGGTTACCGATTTTGAACCATATTCGTGACGAATCCAATTTGAATTGGGTAAATTAATTCCAATTGGTGTGGCAGGATAACAATCGCCGGCTAAAATGGTAGCAGTAATAACTTTAGCCGAAACTCCTTTTACCTTTTCTTTTTTAAATTTTGGGTCAATTGGCGAGTTGTCTTCAAACCATTGTGCGTTCGAACTGATAATTTCGGTACGTTTGGTAGCTTCAATGTTTTTAAAGTTAACTAATGATTCCCAACTTCCTTTCATTCCTAGCGGATCGCCGTAAGTTTCGGTAAAACCGTTCACAAAATCAACACTCGAAGCCAAATCTCCCACCCATTTGATAGCATATTCATCGTACGTTTTTAAACTTCCGGTTTTGTAAAAACTGATAAGTGTATTTATTACATCCTTTTGTTTGTCGTTTTCAGCCACTTCAGCCGCTTTCTCTAACCAATCCGTGATTCTGGAAATAGCAGCACCGTAAAGTCCATTTTCTTTATAGGTTTTTTCAACTAACAAACCGTTTTCTTTTACCAATTTGCTATTCAAACCATACGAAACGGGAGTTGAATCGTTTGGAATTTTCATTTTATTGTAAAAATTCTCCACTTCTGCTTGAGTAACTCCATCGTAAAAATTATTACCTGAAGTAAGAATTAAATCAATACCATCACCTTGATTTGTGCGTTTTGGATAAACTGCTGGGTCAAAAATTACAGGTTTTAGTTTGGCAATTAATGTGTCAACTGTTTCGCCTGCAAGTAACGGCAACTTAGATGAGTCAATACTTTTTAAAACATCTTCGAAAAATTCTTCTGAAAATTCAGGAATAAATTTATCTTCGGAATAATGATGATGAAAACCGTTTCCCATCCACACACGTTTCAGATAAGTTGTCATATTCTGAAAATCTGTCGAATTCTTATCGCCGGAGTAGTTTTCATAAACAGCTTCCAACGTCCTGCGAACACAAAGATTATAGTTGTTATTCTGATCATAAAGAATATCACGACCTTCAAGCGCAGCCTGATTTAAATAATAAATAAGTTCTTTTTGTTTTAAACTTAATGATTCAAAATCAGGAACCCGGTACCGTAAAATTTCAATATCTGCAAATTTATCGACTGAATATTTGAAATCTTCAATTTTTGGAGTTGTTGCTTTATCAGCACCACAAGCCATCAATATAACTGTCATAAATAATAGGGTTAGTTTTTTCATTTTCAATTGTATTTTTTGATAATATTTTACTTGAAATAAATATTAATACAAAAATATAACATTTTACAATATTAGAAAGTAAAATGGGTAAAAATTTATTGTTTGTTTTATAAAATTAAAAACAACGAGCGTTTTTAGATCCGGCTTTAATTGATATTTATTCTACAGACTTTATTTCATCTGTTAACGGTATTTCCTCTATAACATTTTCTAATGCTTCGTCAGAAGAATCCCTTGCAGTAGTATCGGGACGAATGTAGGTTTGACATTTATAGTTTCGTAAAATGGTTTCCTTAGGTTTTGTAGGAAATTTTCCACGGTATTGTTTCAGTTTTTCATCTTTCAGCACTTTTTCCATAAACAATCCGAAAATAGGTAAAGCAGTTTTGCTTCCTTCGCCCAATTGGCCGGTACGGAAATGTACGCTTCTGTGTTCGCCGCCAACCCATGCGCCGCCTATCAGGTTTTTTGTTACACCCACAAACCATGCATCGGAATGATTAGATGACGTTCCGGTTTTTCCACCAAAATCGGTATTGTAACGGAATATGTCCCATTCCCATAAAGCTTGTGTGGTGGCACCAGGTTCGGTCATACCACCTTTTAGCAATTCGGTCACCAACCACGCATCTTCATAAGGAATTACTCTTATCTGTTCTTTATTGGGTTGATAAACAATATTTCCGTCTTTATCCTCGATACGTGTAATGAGTATTGGATCGTGATAAACGCCTTCGTTAACAATTGTTCCAAATGAATTTACCAGTTCTAGCAACGAAATATCTGACGAACCCAGACTTAATGAAGGTTGCTCTTCAAGTGGCGTTCTTATTCCAAGTAAATGTGCGTATTTTATAATTTCTTTTATGCCGTATTTCTCTGCCAGTTGTACTGCCACTGAATTGATCGAACGCCCGAATGCATGTTTTAGCGTCATAGTTGTTCCGGTAAATACACGGTTGGCATTGTGCGGGCTCCAGCTTTTAGGTTCTCCTTTTTCAACATAATCCCACGTAACACGTTTGTCGGTCATTTTATCGCAAGGCGACATACCGTTCATTATGGCGGCAGTGTAAACAAACAATTTAAAGGTTGATCCGGGTTGACGTTTAGCTTGCGCTACTTTGTCGTATTGCCAGAATTTAAAATCTATATCGCCTACCCATGCTTTAACATTGCCTGTTTCGGGTTCCATGGCTACAAAACTGCTGTGCAAATAGTGATTCATGTATTTTATGGAATCCATTACGCTGAATGTTGTGTCTTTTTCACCTTTGTTGTAGTCGAAAACTTTCATTCGGTGAGGCAGGTTCAAATATTTATCAATTGAATCTTTATTGTTATCAAACCTTTTAGACAGCGAAGAATAATACTTTGTTTTTTTAGCAATATCCTCCACAAAGTTTACAATATCCTTATGGTTTTCATCTTGCCATGGATTTTGTCCTCGCCAATGATCGAAAAACCTGCGTTGGATGGTTCGCATTTGTTTGTTTACTGCTTCTTCGGCATATTTTTGCATGCGCGAATCGATAGTAACATAAATTTTCAAACCATCGGAAAAAATATCAAAACCAGACTCATCTTGCCAATCCTGAAGGTATTTATCCAGATAGGCACGAAAATGCAAGGCATCGCCATCATAGGATTGCTCTACGCTGAAATTCAATTGAATAGGGATTTTTTTTAGTGAATCGCAATCATATTGAGTAATGATTTTGCGTGCTACCAGATTTTCGAGCACTACATTTCTACGCTCCATCGACCGTTTTGGGTGCGAAATTGGACTGTAAGTTGTTGTGGCTTTTAATAATCCTACCAATGTGGCTGATTGCTCGTAATTCAGTTTGGATGGTTTTGTTTTAAAGAATGTTTTTGCGGCTGTGTGTATTCCGAACGCATTACTCCCAAAATCCACTGTATTGAGATACATGGTTAGAATGTCTTGTTTTGTATAAAACATTTCAATTTTAATTGCCGTTGTCCATTCTTTTGTTTTGCTGATAATCAAATTAACACCAGGAATATAGCCAAACAAACCGGTGGAGTATTGATTTCGGGTTTTGTACATGTTTTTCACCAATTGTTGGGTAATGGTGCTTGCCCCACGGCTTTTGCCTTGTGTCATGTCTTTCAGGGCTGCAAAAACAGCTTGAAAATCAATTCCGAAATGCTTGTAAAAACGCTCATCTTCTGTTGCAATAAGGGTTTCGATTAATTTTGGAGAAATTTCACCGAAAGTAACAGGAGTTCTGTTTTCACGGAAATATTTGCCCATCACTTTACCATCCGATGTGTAGATAACCGAAGCTACACTTTGGTTTGGATTACTAATATTGCTCAAGCCTGGCGATTTACCAAAAAGCCAGAGGAAATTGATATCAACAATAAACAAATAAATAATAAACAATACAATTAAGGTAAGAAAAGCATTACCGATTTTTCGGAACCAAACTAATCCACGAAAGCGGTAATAACGCTTTTTCCTCCAAAAAATAAATTTTTTCCATCTTACTTTTATGAATTCCCAAATAATGGAAATCAGCGTTAAGAATTTTCCCCACCAGACTTTTATTAACTCTAACATACTGCTAAGTTGAATATTTATTTGTAGTAATTTACTGTTCGAAATTGTGGTGCAAAGTTACTGCAAAAGATGGAATATCTTATCTTTTTTGGGTTTATGTTAAGAATCTTTTTTGAAGCTCAGGCGTCGGAATCATGCACGATACCCTTTTTCCAAAGACTTTGTATCGTTTTTGGGCTATATACTTATAAAACAGATTGAGAATTGATGTAGGTAAGAATCGGAATATTAAGAATAATTTCCAAAATCCTCCCAGATCTTTTATTATTTCAAGAATGGCTTCCGATTCGATAAAATGTTGATTGTCTTTTATGTATATTATACTGTCTGTTTTGATAGAATTCAATTTCTGAATATCCGATAATTTTTTTCCGCTTTCCGATTGGAGTGAAGCAAATGTAAATTTGGCATATTTATCCTTACGGATCAGAAAATTTACCCAACCGCAACATAAATTGCATACGCCATCGAAAATAATTATATGATTTGGATACATCGAATGGTTTAAATTTAACTTAAAGACAGGTCAATACACAAATTTAGCTCAAAGTTTGTTCTGATTATTAAAATAATAGCCCGACTTATTTTGTAAATCAGGCTATTATTCGGTTGTAATATCTTGGCTTAATTATCAATTAATTTTTCCACCTCATCCCAATTTACTACACTCCAGAATGCTTTAACATAAGCTGCCCGTTTATTTTGGTATTTCAGATAATATGCATGTTCCCAAACATCCAAAGTCAATACTGGTTTGCCTTTAACTTCTGCATCTGAATTTATCGGGCTGTCCTGATTTGCAGTAGAAGATATTTTCAGTTTGCCAGATGGTACTTTTACCAGCCATGCCCATCCGGAACCAAATCGGGTCATCCCTGCTTTTTCGAATTCAGTTTTGAAAGCTTCTACACTACCAAAATTGTCAATGAGTTTCTTTTCCAACTTTCCCGACATTTTTGTTGTGCCTGCCGGAGCCATCATTTTCCAGAACAAGTTATGATTATAATAACCGCCGCCATTGTTTCTTACAGTAGTTTGAATATCTGCGGGCAATTCTTTGATGTTTTGAAGCAGCTCCGCAATGTCTTTTTTGTAAAGTTCAGGGTATTTCTCCAATGCTTTGTTCAGGTTGGTTGCATACCCCTGATGATGAAAATTGTAATGAATATACATTGTAGTACTGTCAATGTAAGGTTCCAACGCATTGTATTTGTAAGGTAATTTAGCCAGTTTGAACTGACCCATAACGAGCACTGAGGTGCTGATAATTAAAACTAAGAGGAAAGTTAATCGTTTCATTGTTAATTGATTTTAAAATTAATATAGTTTTTTTAATTAGGGTTTGCTGAAAAACTGCTATTTCATTGATATACAGCTAAATATTATCACATTTTCAAATTCAAGTGTAATGCTATTAGTTAAAAATGGCTATTTCCCTTGCACTTTATATTTTGGAAGCACCTTAATATAATTTCATGAGGTTGACAAAAATACTTTTTCAGCAGCCCCAATTTAGATAACAAGTATTTAATTAGATAACAAGTATTATAAGAGTTTGTTTAAATGTGTGCTTAAATTTTGTTCTATTCATAGAAAATGAATTAATAATATCTGGAATGTAGAAAATCTCTAAATAATAGATAAAACAATAGGTATTTATTCTTTTTTCAACTTCATTTGTACTATTTTTTTAAATAAATCGTTATTGATTTTAAAGTTACTAATAATTCAGGTTCAGAGAATTTGGTTATTTTGAAGGGTCGTAAATTATCAGTATATTTGCAAGTTAAAATTCAGGAATTTAAAATTTAATAATTTATAATGATAGATTACATTAAGGGTGAAATTAAAGAGCTTACTCCGGCGTATGTTGTACTCGAAACTGCTGGAATAGGCTATTTTATAAATATAACATTGCCAACATTTTCTTTTCTGAATGAACAGACTTCGACCAAGCTTTTTGTATATGAAGCCATACGTGAAGATGCTCATGTGCTTTATGGATTTCGGTATCAAAGCGAACGTCATTTGTTTTTGTTACTCATTTCTGTTTCTGGAATTGGTGCAAATACAGCCAGAATGATAATGTCATCGTACACAGCACAAGAAATCCAGGAAATGATAGCTTCGGGAAATGTTTCGGCGTTAAATGCCATCAAAGGGATTGGTACCAAAACCGCTCAACGGATTATTATTGATTTAAAGGATAAAATAGTGAAAGGTGCTGGTGGCAGTGAATTCCCACTACTTATCTCCAATGCTGTAAACGAAAGAAAAGAAGAAGCAATTTCGGCACTGGTTATGCTTGGTTTTGCCTCGGCTGCTTCGCAAAAAACAGTAGATAAAATTTTAAAAGACCAACCCGAACTTAAAGTTGAACAATTAATTAAGATGGCACTTAAAATGATGTAATAAAGTCATCTATTTTTGTCCACTAGTTATGAATTATGCATTAGTATTAAATTTATGAATTTTTCAAATAAAATTTTTCCAATATTATTTATCTGTGGCATTGTTCTCAGCTCCATTTATCCCTATGCAAAGGCGGGTGAATTTGCAGCTGTTGCGCCTCAGGTTCCTCAGAATTCCACTACAGTTTCAGATTCTACAAAACCTGAAACACCAACTTTTCCTATCAAAAAGCTTACTCAAAATTCTTACGAAGAGCTGAATACAAAATATCCGATGGATGCTCCAATACCCGACAATGTTAAATCGGTGGTTGAGTACGATATCGAATCGGGAAATTACATTTTGAGAACATTTATTGGTGACTCCGAAATAGCCACTCCGTTTTTGATGACTGAGCAGGAATATCGGAACTATTCAGCAAAAAATGACATGCAGCATTACTGGAAAGAAAAAAATGCCAAATCAGCTGCAAATAATGAAGATAAATTTTCTATATCCGATATGAAGTTCAATATTGGACCGGCTGATAAAATTTTTGGACCCGGTGGAGTGCAAATAAAAACCTCAGGATCGGCCGAACTTATATTTGGATATAAAAGTAATTCCATTGAGAATCCGGCACTTACCGAACGTATGCGCAAAACAGGGAATTTTGAATTTGATGAAAAAATTCAAATCAATGTCACCGGAAAAGTGGGTGAAAAAGTGAATTTTGGTTTGAACTATAATACAGAATCAAGTTTCGATTTCGACCAGAAAATGGTGAAACTGGCATATAAAGGCAAAGAAGACGACATAGTTAAGAGTATTGAGGCTGGTAACGTTAGCATGCAACTGAATAGCTCTCTGATTTCGGGAAGTACGGCTTTGTTTGGTGTAAAAACCGAAATGCAATTCGGAAAATTAAATGTTTCGGCCATTGCCTCGCAACAAGAATCGGAAACGCAAACGGTCAGTTCTAAGGGTGGAGCACAAACTACCAAATTTGAAGTGAATATTGATGATTACGATGACAACCGCCATTATTTTCTGAGTCATTATTTCAGAGATAATTACGAAAGCGCCATGAATAAACTTCCGTATATTTCTTCAGGTATCACCATAAATAGAGTAGAGGCGTGGATTACAAATAAGCGTGGTAATTACGATCAGGCTAGAAATATTGTGGCTTTTATGGATTTGGCCGAAACCGATTCTGTCGATAATGATCATTGGAAATTACCAATATATCCAAGCAAATTACCCAAAAACAAAGCCAATAAACTTTACGATGAAGTGAGCGGAATTGTAGGTATAAGAGATATACAACTAACAAACTCATTATTGTCAGCTCAATATACCGGATTTGGAGTAAATGGCGGTGAGGATTACGAGAAAATTGAAAGCGCCAGACGCCTTGATCCTTCAGAATACACACTCAATTCTACCTTAGGAATTATTTCGTTAAGAAATACACTGAATCCTGATGAAGTGTTGGGCGTGTCTTACGAATATACCTATGGGGGTCAAACGTATCAGGTTGGAGAGTTTTCGACAGATGCGGTAACTGCTCCTGATGCATTGATAGTAAAATTATTAAAAGGCACAGCTCAGTCACCACAGTTAAAATTGTGGGATTTAATGATGAAAAACGTCTATAGTTTAGGCGCAATGGAAATTCAGCCCGACAATTTTAAGTTTGTTATTGTATACAGAAACGATTCAATAGGTACTGATCTGCAATATATTACAGAAGGAAATATTAAAAATCAGATTCTTCTTCGAGTAATGAATCTTGATAAACTGGACAGTAAGAACAACACCAATCCGGATGGTAAATTTGATTTTGTTGAAGGATATACTGCATTATCAAACTCCGGACGTATAATCTTTCCGGTACTCGAACCTTTCGGCTCGCATTTGGCAAGAAAGATTGGAAATCCCAAAATTGCAGAGGATTACATTTTTCAGGAATTATACGATTCAACTTTAGTAGTGGCGCAGGAATATAGCGAAAAAAACAAATTTAAACTTGTGGGTGAATACAAAGCCTCATCGGGTGCCGAAATCCGTTTGAATGCAATGAATGTGCCGCGCGGTTCGGTGACAGTTACTGCCGGTGGAGCTACATTGAGAGAAAATGTGGATTATACGGTAGATTACACAATGGGAAGTGTAACCATTTTGAATCAATCACTTATTGAATCTGGAACAAAGATTGATGTAAAACTGGAAAATCAATCCATGTTCAGTATGCAGCGAAAATCATTGATTGGAACGCATCTTGAATATCAGTTTAGTAAAGATTTCACTTTAGGTGGAACAATTATGCACCTTTCGGAAATGCCTCTCACAACAAAGGTAAATACCGGTAGCGAACCAATTTCAAATACCATTTGGGGGATGAATACTTCGTGGCGAACCGAATCGCAGTTGTTGACCAATATTTTGGATAAAATTCCGTTTGTTAATGCCACTAAACCTTCCACCATCGCTTTAAATGCAGAATATGCACAACTGATTCCCGGACATTCCAAAGTAGTAAGTGCGGCAGGATTAGCTTATCTCGATGATTTCGAATCAACTAAAACAACAATCGATATTCACTATCCTGTTAATTGGTATTTAGCCAGTACGCCTTATGATCCTGATCCAGATGCGTTGTTTAAGGAAGCTGCATTAAGTAATAATGTTGAATATGGGAAAAATCGCAGCTTGTTGTCGTGGTTTTATGTGGATCCGGTGTTTAATCTCGACGTTCCAAATACTCCCAGCTATATTCGAAACGATCTGGATGCAAAATCCAATCATCTCACTCGCAGGGTTTATGAACAGGAAATTTTCCCAAACCGTGAAACCAGAATTGGTGAAAGTTCCAGTTTGACAATAATGAATTTGTCCTATTATCCTACTGAACGTGGTCCTTTTAATTTAGATGTTTCAGGAATGAATCCTGATGGTTCCCTTAAAGATCCAACAAAACGATGGGGTGGAATTATGCGAAAACTGGATGCTACCGATTTTGAAACTTCGAACATTGAGTACCTTGAATTTTGGATGATGGATCCATTTATTAATGATAAAACCGGAACTGACAAAGGTGGGGATTTGTACTTCAATTTAGGCGATATAAGCGAAGATGTTTTGAAAGATGGCAAAAAAATGTTTGAACATGGTTTGCCTTTCGATGGAGATGTTACAAAAACGGATACTACAACCTGGGGACGCGTACCAAAAATACAGTCCACTGTAACGGCTTTTTCGGGTGATCGTAAAAATCAGGATGTAGGGTTGGATGGTTTGATTAATGAAAGTGAATTTGTTTATCCAACGTATAAAAAATATCTTGATCAGTTAAATGCATTGATTACACCTGATGCTCGCCAGAAAATGGAAGATGATCCATTTTCACCATTAAATGACCCATCGGGCGATAATTATCATTTCTACAGAGGAACAGATTACGATAATCAGAAATTAGATATTCTGACAAGATATAAGCATTATAACGGTACTGAAGGAAATTCGCCCGATGCCAATAATGTTGCCGAAAAATATACTACAACTGCTACTTCATTGCCCGATAATGAGGATATTAATGGCGATAATACATTGAATGAATATGAAAAATATTTTCAATATCGTGTGAAATTAAATCCTGAAAGGATGAACATTGGGGAGAATTTTATTACAGATAAGATAACCTCGGATGTAACGTTGGAAAATAAAAATGTGGAACCAGTTACATGGTATCAGTTTAAAATTCCAATTCGGCAATTCGATAAAAAAATCGGCAGTATAAGAAATTTCAAGTCCATTCGGTTTATTCGTATGTTTCTTACCGGTTTCGAGAAAGAAACTCATTTACGTTTTGCTACACTCGATTTAGTGCGTGGTGAATGGCGCAATTTCAACAAACCATTGTACTCGAGCACAACTGTGCCTGTGTCTGACGGAAAGCTGGATGTTCAGGCTGTGAATGTTGAAGAAAATGCTGATAAGACTCCGGTAAATTATATTTTGCCTCCTGGCGTTTCGCGTGAAACTGATCCTGGTCAACCACAATTGTTACAACAAAACGAGCAATCAATGGCATTGCGTGTTACAGATCTGGCTCCAGGTGATGCACGGGGTGTTTATAAAAATACTTCTTTTGATATGCGCCAGTACAAACGTTTGCAAATGTTTGTTCATGCCGAAAAAATGTTGGAAGATACTCGCGAATTGAATGATTATAATTTGACCTGTTTTGTGCGTATCGGTTCTGATATGGTAAATAATTACTATGAATATGAAATCCCGCTGAGACTTACTCCTGCAGGAAATTATATTGGTTCAATTTCTCCACAACAGGAACATCCTGACAGATATATTGTCTGGAATCCCGATAATTTGTTCGATTTTTCATTTGCGACTTTAACCGATGCCAAATTGAAACGTAACAAAGCCAAACAAAGTGGTACTTTCAATGTTTCAAACTTAATTCCGTATATCGTGTATGATCCTGATAAACCATTAAACAAAATCTCCATTGTTGGAAATCCTTCCATCTCAGATGTACAGAATATTATGATAGGTGTTCGTAATGCCAGTAATGGAATTAAATCAGGAGAAATTTGGGTAAACGAATTGCGCATGTCCGAATTTGACGAGTCGGGTGGGTGGGCTGCAATGGCTAATATGGCTGTTGGATTATCCGATATTGGTTCAGTGAATTTATCAGGTAGAATTGAAACGGCAGGTTATGGCGGACTGGAAAGTAATATAATGGACAGAAGGTTGGATGATTTGTATCAAATGAATTTTTCTACAGCTCTGGAATTAGGGCGATTTTTGCCTGAGAAAGCAAAATTGCAAATCCCTGCTTATTTCTCTTATACCAATGAGTCGCTTTCACCTAAGTACAATCCCCTCGATCAGGATGTATTACTTTCTGAAGCATTGGATAATACATCAAATCAGATACAACGTGACTCGTTATTGTCAGTTTCGCAATCGGTAAATACATCAAAAAGTTTCAATATTTCAAGTGCTAAAGTCAATATTAAAAGCAAAAAACCTCAGTTCTATGATCCTGCCAATCTGACTTTTACGTATGCTTATAATCAAACAAATCAACATAGCGCCGAAGTGGAACAAAATATGACGAAAGATCAACGTGCATCTGTAGATTATAATTTTTCGTTCAATCCTCTTCCGTTCGAACCGTTCAAAAGTGTGAAAGCCTTGGATAAACCGTTATTTAAAATTGTAAAAGACTTCAATTTTTACTATTTGCCAACATCCTTAAGCTTTAATACGAATATGAATAGACAATATTCGCAAATAAAATTGCGTGATCTTAATATGTCATTGACTGAACCAAGCCCGGACGAAACGCTCGATTTGACTTTCAGTAAAGATTTTATGTGGAACAGACAATTTGATATTAAATACGATTTAACACGTGCAATTAAATTCAGTTTTCAAACAGCAATGAACTCGAATATCGAAGAACCTTACAAATCGCCCGAAATAAATCCGGATTATTATAATGAATGGCGCGATTCTGTATGGTCAAGTATTCGTAAATTAGGAACTCCATATACCTATCAACAGGTTTTCAGTGCTTCCTGGAATTTACCCATCAACAAAATTCCATTGTTCGATTGGATTACTTCCAATGCTTCGTATAATTCAACTTATAACTGGAATAGAACTGCGAAAATAGAAGGAAATAATCAAATAGGTAACATCGCAACTTCTATGGGAGCATGGCAAGTTGATGGGCAATTTAATTTTGAAAATTTGTATAATAAATCGAAATATCTAAAAGATGTTAACCGAAGATTTTCTACCCAGAATAACAGTAATAGTCCTAAATTTCAACCGAAAACATATACACAAACTATTAGTTTAGAAAAAAACAAATTAATAACTATTAATCATCGGTTGGGAAGCGAAAAGTTTAATTTCAAAGCAGTCGATAAATCTGGTAAGCCGATTACGGTTTTATTTAAAACAAAAAATGCAACCACTATCGAAATAACACCCAAAATGGATGCCGACAGCGTTTTGTTGACAATAGTCAGTCTCGATCCGAATATTCAAAGTGCTGCTAAAACTACGGTTGATTTTGTTGTGCGTACCTTAATGATGGTTCGAAGGGCGTCCATTACCTATCGAGAATCGAATAGCATGGTTTTGCCTGGCTTTAAACAAGAACCCGGATTTATTGGTCAACAAAAAGTGAATGGAATTTATGCGCCTGGTTATGCTTTTTCTTTTGGTTTTACTGATGATAATACCATTAATAATGCTATTAATAATAATTGGTTATACATCAGCGATTCAATTGTTACTCCTGCTACAAGCGCATTTACTTCCGATTTAGATTTGAAGGCATCTATTGAGCCGATACCGGGTTTAAAAATTGATTTGAGTGCAAAAAGATATTTGGCATCCAACACTTCTGTTCAATATATGTTTAAAGATCCTATAACCGAAACTATGCCTTCTACTTTTAATGGAAGTTATAATATTACAATGATGGCAATATCTACCGCATTTAAACCAATTGGCACTGCAGAACAAAATTATAATTCCGAACTTTTTGAAAATTTCCGTAATAATCGACAAACTATTGCCAATAGGTTGACTCAGAGTTATACTCGTTATCCGGATGCCGGATTTTTGAAAGATACGCCTTACGCTTCAAAAGACTTTGATCCCGCAAACGGAGCGTATAAACTTAACTCCGCCGATGTGCTTATACCTGCTTTTCTTGCCGCTTATACCGGACGCGATGTAAATTCAATTGATACAAATCCATTCTTGTCATTATTAAGTATTCTGCCAAATTGGAGAATAAATTATGATGGACTTTCACAAATAGACTGGATAAAAGATATATTCAAATCGATAAGTATTACTCATGCCTATACCTGTAAATACAGTATTGGATCATATACTTCATTTTCTACATGGGTTGCTATGGATGATGGAAATAATTCATTGGGTTATGTTCGTGATGTAAAGAATGATAATCCTATACCATCTTCACCTTTCGATATTTCAACAGTTTCGCTTATGGAACAATTCAGTCCGCTCGTTGGTGTAAATGTTGCAATGAAAAACAGTATGACTGGAAAGCTTGAGTACCGGAAACAGCGTAACTTATCGCTCAACCTGTCCAGCACTCAATTGGTAGAAGCCGCATCGGATGAGTTTGTAGTCGGAATGGGCTATTTACTGAAAGATTTCGATGTTATACTTAAATTGAAGTCTAATAAACAGTCAACAATTAAAAACGATTTGAAATTAAATGCCGATTTGTCCTACAAAGACATTAAAACCTTGCTGCGCAAAGTGGATGAAAATATAACTCAGGCTTCGAGTGGAAATAAAGTTTTCACCTTGAAAATAATAGCTGACTATGTATTCAGTTCAAAAGTGAATGTGCAGTTATTCTACGACCGGCAAATGAGTTCGCCACTTATTTCATCATCGTTTCCGGTTTCTTCTACTAATTTTGGGATGAGCTTTAAATTTATGCTCACACGATAAACGGCTGCATGAATTTCTTGCACGATTTCTCTGTATTCTGTTAAAAATTCTAAAAACAAATGAAAGGTTATTCATTTATTCATACAAACATGATACTTTTGAAAAAAAATAAAATTATGAAGAATAAAATCTTATTAATATTCCTCTTCGTATTTGCAGCAGCATCCACTTTTGCTCAAATTTACGAACCGGTTAAATGGTCGCAGAATTTAAAATCGACAAGTGAAACCACTGCCAATATTGTTATTAAAGCTACTATCGATGAGGGCTGGCACATGTATGGATTGAATTTGCCAAAGGGCGGACCAATTTCAACTTCAGTAGTTTTTGAAAAAATTGAAAATGCAGAAAAAGTGGGGAACATTCAAACTCCATCAAAATTGCTGAAAGCATACGATGCTAATTTCGATATGGAATTAAACTGGTATGCCAACGAAGCGATTTTTATTCAGAAAATTAAATTCACCGATGCATCAAAAGTAAGCATTAAAGGGTATGTTGAGTTTATGGTTTGCAACGATCAAAGTTGTTTGCCTCCAACCAAAAGTCCATTTAATTTGGGGATTACTGATGTAAAAGTACCAGTAGAAAAAATCGATAAAGATTCTATCGTTCAACAATCTGATTATTGGATTCCAGTTATTGATGAATTAAAAGCTTTTGGAAATTCTCAGGGTTCTGCTGGTGCTACTTCGCTTTGGATTATTTTTATTGGTGGTTTGCTGGGAGGTTTTTTGGCATTGTTTACGCCTTGTGTCTGGCCAATAATTCCTATGACTGTCAGTTTTTTTCTGAAACGATCGGATAACAAGAAACGGGGAAGACGAGATGCCATTCTGTATGGAATAGCTATAATTTTTATCTATGTATTTTTAGGAATTCTCATAACGCTTATTTTTGGAGCTAGTGCATTAAATAGTTTATCCACAAACGCATTTTTTAATCTGCTTTTCTTTGGATTATTAGTCGTTTTTGCCATTTCGTTTTTCGGGGCATTCGAAATTACACTACCCGCTTCGTGGTCTACAAAACTGGATGCTAAAGCAGATTCAACTGCCGGATTTGTAAGCATTTTGTTTATGGCATTTACACTGGTTTTAGTTTCTTTCTCGTGTACCGGTCCAATTATAGGCACTTTGCTGGTTCAGGTTTCAGCCAGTGGTTCTATTTTAGCTCCCGCCATTGGCATGTTGGGTTTTGCTGTGGCATTGTCTATCCCGTTCAGTTTGTTTGCTTTATTTCCTTCGTGGCTCAAATCTATGCCACGTTCGGGCGGATGGCTCAATTCAGTGAAAGTGGTGTTGGCATTTCTGGAGTTGGCATTAGCCTTCAAATTCCTTTCAGTTGCAGATTTAGCGTATGGTTGGCGCATTCTCGACCGTGAAGTGTTTCTTTCTATCTGGATTGTTATTTTTGCTTTATTAGGAATGTATTTACTCGGAAAACTTCGATTTGCTCATGATAGCGAATCAAAACACACATCCGTATTTGGCTTGTTTTTGGCAATGATTTCGTTTGCTTTTACGGTTTATATGATTCCCGGGTTGTGGGGCGCACCGCTTAAAGCAATTAGTGCATTTGCACCGCCATTATACACGCAGGATTTTAGTTTGTTTGAAGATGAAGTTCATCCTGCTTTTACCGATTACGATCAGGGTATGTCATTTGCTGCAGATAAAAAGCTACCGGTGATTGTTGATTTTACTGGATTTGGATGTGTTAATTGCCGAAAAATGGAGGCTTCGGTTTGGACTGACGCTACTGTAAAAAACCTGCTGAATAATGATTTTGTCCTAATATCATTATTTGTTGACGATAAATCGCCACTTGCCAAACCTTATGAAGTAACAGAAAATGGTAAGATGTTTACAATAGAAACTATTGGCGATAAATGGAGTTATTTACAACGAACAAAATTTGGAGCAAACGCACAGCCTTTTTATGTAATGCTGGATAATAATGGAAAACCAATTAATAAAGTTTATTCGTTCGATGAAAATCCGGTGAATTTCGTGAATTGGCTAAAAAGAAAATAAAGAATAAAAAATCAACTTTAGCTTACTATAATGCAAAAGCCTCCAATTTCCGTGAGGCTTTTGTAGTAAAAATCAATCTGTTTTATGTATTGACTGAACCACCAATCCTGCAATAGTCATTCCAAACATAGCAGGCATATAGGATGTGGTTCCATTTACCTGTGCTTTCATACTGCACCATTCGTGATTTACTAAATCCGGATCGCCAGGACCTTCTGTGGCTCTGGGGCACATGCATCTTTCTGTTCCGCAAGCTGCATTTTCGCCCTGATTTTTCAAAAGTTCATCGCTGTAAACACACATGAATTTTTTACTCGTTCCACCCAGTCTTTTCAATCTTTTTCGCAGTATTGCTCCAAGTGGGCAACCTTCAACTTTCCAAAATTCAGCTACTTTGATGCGTGTAGGATCCATTTTTAGCGCAGCTCCCATCGACGAAAAGAAAACTGCATTGGTTTTTGTTGCTTCTTGTATAAGATGAATTTTATTCGACAAACTATCAATTCCATCAATGATAAAATCGTATTTATCAAGTTCGAATGATTCGAAAGTTTCCGGGCTGTATATTTTTTGTAATGCGGTGATTTCAGCTGTTGGATTAATTTCCAGCAAACGCTCTTTTAAAACCTCAGTCTTTACTTTTCCAACCGTTTTTGTAGTAGCCATCAGTTGTCGGTTCACATTGGTAACACAAACCCTGTCTGAATCTACAATGGTTATATGTTTAATTCCTGATCGGACTAAACTTTCGGCACACCAACTTCCAACGCCACCAATTCCAAAAATAATAACCCGTTTTTCCAACGTTTTTTCAATGAAATTTTTCCCCAAAAGCAATTCAGTGCGTTGGAAAATTCCCTTCTCAATTCCCATTAATTTATTTTCAATTTACTAATAATAAGCGATAATAACCAGCATGCGAGATGAAATTGTCTGACTCTATGACTTCTGTTTTGACAAATTTTTCTATCATAAATTTGAAAGACATTCAGGTTTCCATATGCCATCTAAAAATTTGTACAAAATTAATTATAATTTGCTGAATTAAATCTTAAAAGAAAAAGCAGATAAATCTTTTATAGATTCATCTGCTTTTTGCTAAATGTAAATTTATGGTTTATAATCAATTTTTTTCAGAATAAATTCAATCTAAATTAATATCAATATATTTATATATTAATATGTAAATCAGCATTTTGTGCTGCATCTATATATTGAAAAATTCCACTGAAGTCGTCCACCAAATCGTTGAATTGATCTAACGATTCACCACCCCACATTTTACCGGCTAAACTGCAAATATAAATTTTCAAGTTTGTAAATTCTTTTACTTGTTTGAAAGATTCAATCCATGTTGGAAGATTCAGTTCTTTCATTCTTGCGAAGAATTCATCTTGAATATGAGGATATTCCACTAAGGAATCCTGCAATTCTTCATTTCCTTTCAGAAATGCTCGTGCAGCTGTAAGCAATACATACACTTCAATATCCATATCGTCGGCAGCAGCACCACTCATTATTACACCTGCACCCACCAGTTTATCTATACTTCCGGACGAAAGTCCGATTACCATTTTTGCCATATTTTTCTTTTAGTAAATTCTGTTTTTTATGATTTTAATCCAATCAGCCTCCACAACTACCCGAAGGTTTAGCTGTAGTTTCTGTTTTTTTACCTCCCCGCACAGGGTGAAGTTCAACTAAATCTTTACATTCATTTTTCCAGTTTTCAAATCCGCCTTTTAAAACCCTCACGTCTGCATATTTAAGTTTTGGTAAAACTGAAGCCGCCAGTATAGACCGATTACCATCGGAACAATATACATAAATTGTTTGTCGGTGTTTTGGAGCTTTATTGGATATTTCCGATTCCAACAAACCACGAGGTATGTTTATAGCACCTTTAATACAAACCGAATCGAATTCTATTGTCTCTCTGCAATCAATTAACTGAATTTTTTCGCCGGATGTAATAATTGATTTTAATTCACTGGCATTAATAAAATTGACTTCGCTTTTTTTTGCTTCGATTAGTTCAGTAACACTATTGAATGTTTTTGTTTTTGATTCTGTGCAACTAAATGAACTGACAATGAGAAGTATCAAAGATACATATACAAATACTTTTTTCATATTTCTCCTATTTTTGTGTCCAGTCAAGATAAGCTCCATCATAAACCTTTACATTTGGATATTTCAACAATGATTTCAGAACAAAATAAGTAAAACTTGCAGTGTAGCCCGTTTTACAATAAAGTATAATTTCTTTATCTTTTGAAACTCCGGAATAGATTGAAGTTAAATCAGCTACTGGTTTTAGTTTTGAACCTGTCAACATTATTTCGCTTGGAATATTTACAGCATTACCTATGTGTCCCGCATCATAATCTGCTTTTTTACGTGAATCCACAATAATGGTGCTTGACGAAGATAATTTTGATTTTACATAAGCTTTATCAACTAACATAGAAGAATTTACAGATGCTGAAAAGTTAGTTGGGGTCAATTTCTTTGGATTTTTTGTAATGGGTTTACGGGCAGCAAACCATGCATCCATTTGTCCATCGAGCACACTTACATCGTCGCATCCCAGGTATTTTAAAATCCAGTACATACGACCTGCATTTACCCCTGTTTTGCAATAAACTACAATTTTATTCTTATTTGAAACGCCATTTTTGCCTAATATAGTAGCCATTTCAGAACTGCTTTTCAATGTTCCTTCAACAGGTGTATTGTTGCTTAAGGCAGAAGCATCCAACCCTATTGCTCCATCTATATGGGTTTTTAGGTAGTCAGCTGCCGGTCTTGCATCAATCACCACTACATTTGGATCTTTTATTATTTTTGATAATGCATCAACACTTATCAACTGAGCATTGGCAGACATCACCAACATAATAAATAAAATAAATACTATATTTTTTTTCATGATCTTTTTTTTTGATTTAAAATTTGGCTTGTAATTGAACCATAATCATGTCATTAACTGTTGGATTCGATTCTGTAACGTTTACATAGTTAATCTGTATTCTCGAATAATCATTAACATAGTAATTTAAACCAACAGTAATGTAATTGGTTCTTTTACCGGCAGTTGCATGATCGGAGTTATAGGTATCAAACTTGATAACAGGCTCCAGATTCCAGTTGGTCATATACGAAGCCATTGCCAAGAACCCACTTTTGTGATAAGTTCCGGGTTGTTTAGTGTCAAAACCAATAATTCCACCACAGCCACCATAAATTGGAATTTGTGAAGCTGAGAATAATTCATCCTGTCCGTAAATAAATTCAGATTGAATGAGAAGGTTTTCCAGTTTGTATTGAATTTCAGCTCCGTAACGATAAATGTTGTTTAACTTTTGAATCGGGTCAGTTGGATTTATTTTTCCAAGTTTTAAACTTCCACCGACTTTAAGATTTTTAAAAGGATTGAAAACCACACGTCCCACAATATCCTTTGTTTTATTGTCATCCACTGCATTCATTCCCGAGCCGTTCATCAAGCCAAAACTGTATTGTACAAATAATGAATCATGTCCTCCACTTATCAGAACACCCAGATCTCTTTGGGGACCTGCAAGTTGATTGACAACTTCTGAACGATTAACGGTATAAAGTCCCGAGCATGCAGTATTTTGCTCCAAACTGAAAGGTGATTTAAACTGACCTAAAGTAAATTTTGCCCATTTACCAAAACGAGTATACGATACATATCCATCCAATAAATGAGGCGTTTTTTGAGCCGTTTTATAGGGACTGAATTCAAGCATCAGATAATAATCGATATCATAAGGGATAGAACCTACTACTCCAATACGAGCCCGATTAAAAGTGAAATTATTCTGATCAAGACTTTTTCCGTTAGCATCAGTACCATTCATAAAGTAGTTGTATTGTGGTTGGATAAATCCATGAACTCCTATTAAATCGCCTCCGCCACCCATACAACCTTGTGATGCAGTTGTGAAAGTTAACGCGATACCGACGAATGCCATAACTGATATAATTAATCTTCTCATAAAAAAGTGTTTTATTACTGCATTCTGTTTCTTTCTACAGAAACAGAATGCAGTATGATTTTATAAAAAATATCAGAATATTAATTGCCTGTTACATAGGCATATGTGCCAATCTGACTTGCCGACCATTTATTTTTAAGTAAATCGGCATTAATCATTGCATTTGTGCCAAATTTGATACCACTTGCATCGTATCCAAGCACTGTAAGGTAAGCCGCAACCAGAGAAGATGTTTGACCTGTCCAGCAATAAACTGTAACTTTTGATGCAGAATCAAGATTTTTCATTCCATCTCCAAGTAGTAATGTTTCGTTTAAACGGTATGCGCCTTTAATATGACCGTAAGTAGTTACATCAGCATCGGTCCAGTAATTAACTATAAAATAATTGGCAGGAGTTAAAAGTACATCTGAAGCATTTACACCTTTAAATCCTTGGCTCAACATGTAAGTTACACGTTTGGCAAGAATCTTTGCACCGGTTGTGTCGGCTGCCGTAAAATCTGCTTTAGCTAACATAGGAAGTGAGAAAAGTACCGGTGTTTTAACGGAATTAGTTGTCGACCAATTGGCGTGTCCCTTACCAATATTTGCAACATTGGCAGTCCATTTATCGAATACTGGATTCCAACTACTCATTCCCCATTTCAGAATTTTACAGGTACTGAAGCCACTCAGGCGAAGTGCCACATGTGCCACAGCTGATGTTTGACCGGTATAACAAACTATTAAAATAGGTTTAGTTACACCTTGTGCAGCTGTAACTACATTTGTTAAAGTAACATTTACTGCTCCCGGAATATGTCCTAATGCAAAATCCGTAGCCGTACGTAAATCCATTATATGGTAAGTGCTTATACCTGTATTATTTACTGTTAGTGCATCAACTACCCAAGTTTCAGCCATTTTGTTTAAATCCATGTTGTTAGCTTTCATGTATTCAGACATAACTTTGTAATGATCAACTGCCGGCTCAACAACAGGATCGATACAACTGCTAAGTCCAAGAACAGAAAAAGTGATGCTTAATAATAGTAATTTAAATAAATTTAGTTTTTTCATGACATTTTAGTTTTTAATGATTTAATTATGATTATTGAAATAATTTTTTTTCACCCTCCGCAACCGCCACCTGAGGGTTTTGGTTTTGCATTGGGATCTTGATTTGGATTGAATGCATCATAACCGCCTTCGAGGTTTTTGACATTGCTGTATCCCAACTGCATTAATGATTTTGTAGCTAATATTCCTCTGTTTCCTGCTTTACAATAAATGATTATTTCCACATTTTTTTCAGGAGGGTACATGTATTGTGAAGACCAAAAATCTTCTGACCCAATTTGGAATTCGAGCACACCTCTAGGAATTGATACTGATCCAGGAATATTTTCAGTGTAGTATTCATTTGACTGACGTACATCAATTAGGACGAAATCTGCACCTTTTTCAGTCTTTGCTTTTAAGGAATCTACTGTTATAGAAACAATATCCGATTTATAATCAGCCGCCATTTCAGCCGTATCCTCATATATTCCTTTGCAACTTGTTAATACTACTGCTATACAAAGTATTAATTTTATAATTGTTTTTTGCATAATTTATAATTTTTAAAAAGCGCTGAAACGGCCGGTTCTTTCATTCCATTTAACGAACACATACCATCCGATGATAATAGCCAATACCAGTGCAAATGCACCATCATAACCTATGTAATCGGGTAAGTAATTTCTGAATTTTGCACTTTGCGGAAGAATTTTATCGAAAGCCGGAGCTAAGAATGCATTTGAAATGGGAGAGAGTAAGAATAATCCCAATAATGAGAACCATAGTTTTACTTGTCCTTCGCCAACTCTCCAAAGTGTACCCACAGCACAACCTCCTGCTATCGTCATTCCGATGCCGAAGATAAATCCACCAATAGCTCCTTTAGCCCAGAAATGCGGGAATACCCAAGTTAGTTCACGTGCACGCAACGATGCATTATCAATCACTCCAATGCCAAAATACTTAATTACTGTGAAACCAATAAGACAAATTAATAACCCTGCCATTACACCAACCGAACCATGCGACTCTCCGCTCATGAATGGATCTCTAAAAGCTTTTACAATGCAAAATCTGGATCGTTGAGAAATTAATCCCATTAATGCTGCAATGATTATAAACCACGACATTATTGGATTACTTTTCATGTATATGTACGCTATAATAATTATACCAATGAGCACAATAATTCCGGTAATAATTTGCCAGTTGCCTTTATTTGGCGATGCAGCTAAATAGGTATAGCTTTTCCCTGAACTCCAGTTTGGACGAGCTTCCATTTCCCACAACAAGTATTTCAAAGCTATAATAACTCCTGCGAACATTGTTATTGAGAATATAATTGCTCCGCCCGATAATGCCGGCACACCACTGAAAAATGAGCTGATGGAACACCCAATTCCAATTGATGCACCAACGGCCATTAATCCGCCACCCAAAAAACCTTTTATCATTTCGCCTTTTGGCGGAACGCGTATAGCAAATTCTTTTGAAAATAATGCACCCACAAATGCACCCATTACCAGAAGTAATACAAGCATTCCGTAAAGATTATCGGTTACCGGCGTGATGCTTTTCTCAGTAAAGATTCCAAATAGAGCGAAAAAGTTATCACCCCAATTGGTAATACCACCGGTAGCACCCCAAGGACTTTGTATTGCAAATAAAAGTGTATTAAGAATTCCCAATACAATACCACCAACCCACACCGGCCAATGTTTGCCAAAACCAAGTTGGAAAAGTTCAACCAATGGATTTTTGTTTTTTGTTACGGACATGGTGTTTTCTCCTATGCTTTTTGAATCAACATTTTTGTTATGCCACCTTCAAGGTCAGTACACTCAATTAATTGGTTACCCGTTTTTTCACACCAATTGGGCAAGTCTGTTTTTGTTCCGGGATCGGTTCCAAACATTTCCAATACTTCGCCAACATTTAATTCTTTCATTGCTTTTGCCACTTTCATCATGGGCATTGGACAAGAGAGCCCTTTACAATCTAAAGTCATTTTAATTTCCATAACATATTTTGTTTTAAATTTACGATGGCAAAGATTTATAAAATATGATATCTTTCCAAGTAAACGGACTTGATATAATACAACTCAATCGCACTTTCAAGTCAGTCAAAAATATGATGTATATCAATAAAAATACAATACAATATCAATTTGATTAAATTGTTGTCGATTTCAATAATGTGTTTAGTTTGAACTATATTGTTTTTATTCAATAAGATAGGATGGTTTTATAATGAGAATGATTACAGAAAATCTATGTGAAATGACTCATCTGAAAATAATATTTCAGAATATTATTACATTCGAAACTTTTGATTACTTTTAGCAGCAATTTATTTTAATCAGAATTGTCGGAATGAAACTGAATATTTATTGAATATTCAATCATAAAAGCCTTAAATAATTAACATCGTATTGAATGAAAATCGAAAAACACATTCACAATAGTTGCACCTTAAGCAAAGAAATAGCGGATAGTTTCGAAAAGCTTACTGATGAAGAATTATTGTTGTTAGAAAACAACAATATAATGGTAAGTTATAAAAAGGGCGAAACGCTATGCAAACAAGGCACCCTGGCTTCGCATATAATGTTTATTTGTTGCGGATTGGTGAAAGTTTATATGGAGAATGAAAAAAGTAGTCTCATTCTTAAGGTATTACCTTCAGGTAACATGGTGGGTCTAACAGCATTACTGGATGGTTCAAATATTTTTCGATATTCAGCCTATGCCTATCAGGATTGTAAAGTAAGAATGATTGATATAAGTATTTTTAAAAAATTGATTCTACAAAATTCCGCTTTTGCAAACGAAATCATCAATTTGTTATGTGAAAATCTGATTCAGACGCAAACTAGATTTTTCTCATATACCCAAAAACAATCTTACGGGCGATTGGCTGACACGCTCATTTGTCTTTCATGTAATATTTTTAAAGCCTCTTATTTCGATTTTCATTTAACTCGTAAAGAATTAGCCGAATTAACCGGACTAACTCCTGAAAGCGTGGTAAGGATTTTATCAAAATTCAAACACGATAAAATCATTGAAATGGAAGGTAAAACAATCAGAATACTTGATCTCGAAAAATTACAAAAAATTAGTGATTATGGCTAATTAAAAAGGATTTAATGAGACAAACCTTTTCTGTTTAAACTTAAAAGGTTGCTCGTGTTTATCCGTTTTGACTAATCAAAATTAAAGACTGTTTATTGAGTATTGTAATTTCTTTTCCTATTATTTTAATTATTCCATCTTTATCGAACTCACCGAGTACTCGACTTACACTCTCGCGACTGGTATCAACCAGATTTGCAAATTCTGATTGTGATATGGGGAGTTGAAAGGTGTTTGATTTAAAAATATTATCCGAAAATTCCAATAAAGCATCCGCCATATTCCCACGAATCAGTTTTTGTGTTCGGTTTGCACATCTACGGAAAGATTCTAATTCGTTCTTACAAAATTCCTGTATGATTTCACGTGTAAATTCTTTGTTTTCATCTAAGATGTTTTGAAATACTTCCAAATCGATGTAACAAACTTCAGCCTCGGTTATTGCTGTTATGGAATACTGATTTATCTTACTTCCAAATGTTGTTGGTAAACCTAAATAACTCGGTGCATTAACCACTTTTACAATTTGCTCAGTATAAGGACCGGCTAAATGGATTTTGGCTAATCCTGTCCGCAAAAACACTACATTAGTAGAATAAGTTCCTTCCTTAATTATCGCATCGCCTTTCTTTAACTTTAATTCAAGGTGGTTTGTAGTTAGCTGCTCTAAACTACAATCACTTAGCATTGAGGTTGCCGTGGTTTTAAAAAGACAGTTTCTACAATCGGTTTGCATTTTACACTTAATATTAGATGAATAATTTGCAAATATAGATAATGTGATGCATATCACAAAATAATGTATGCACTCGCACGTCTTAATTATCATTAAATATATTTTTCTTCAATACATTTGCAGAAATAATTCTCTAATCAGGTTCAATTTATAATTTAGTTAATATGGAGGCAACTCAGGAAATCACAATGGTTGAATTGCAAATGCAATTGGACACATTAAAAAAGAAAGTTGGAAAACTGGAAAAAAATCGCAAAGATCAGTTATCAATGGCTGTGGTTTCAGGCGATATGGATAAAATCCTTGCCACAATGATCATTTCATTAGCAGCAGCGGCAATGGATACTCAGGTGAAATTATTCTTCTCGTTTTGGTCAATATCAGCATTGCGCGACCCGAAAAAAAATCAGAAAGGAAAAGATTTCATTTCAAAAATGTTCGGTATGATGTTACCAAAAGGAAAAGACAACCTGAAATTGTCGAACATGAACATGGGCGGAATGGGTCCAATGATGATAAAAATGTTGATGAAAAAGCAAAATGTTATGTCATTACAAGAAATGTTCAAACAAGCAGGTGAACTCGGTATTGAAATCACCGTTTGCGAAATGTCAATGGATTTGATGGGATTCAAAAGAGAAGAATTAATCGATTATCCTCATATGCGCTTTGCAGGAGCTGGTACATTCGTTGCAGATGCCGGTGAAAGTTCAATGCAAATGTTTATATAGAACTGCCCCCTAACCCCCTGAAGGGGGAATAAGAGCGGTTACAGTATGAATTATGAATTAAAAACAAAATAATAAAAAATAAACTTGGTCTTCATTCCCCCTTCAGGGGGTTAGAGGGCAGGTATTAAATAGAATCATTAATCCAAACCTTTCTCTTTATTCCCCCTTTAGGGGGTTAGGGGGCAGTGTTTTAAACTTATCATTATGACAACCGAAGAATTAAAAAACGTAAAATCGAATTTAGTAGTTGACGCCCGTGGGACAGCTTGTCCCGGTCCACTTTTGGCCGCAAAAAAAGCAATTGGTGATATTGAATCAGGTGAAATTATGGAAATACTTTCGGCAGACGAAGGTACAAAAAATGATATTCCACGCTGGTGTGATAAAATAGGACATGAATATCTTGGTTTTTTCGACGAAGATAGCTTCAGCCGCTTATTTTTAATCAAGGAATAATAAGCATCATACCCCCCCCCGAAAGGGGAAAATAAACTTCTTATCCCAGCTACTCCCTCTCTTTTGGAGAGGGTTGGGGTGAGGTAAATTCTAATGTTATGTCAACAACCGAAATTAAATCTTCCGAAACCAAATCTCCAAAAATTTTGGTTTTCTCTACCGATATAATATCCGATCCTGGAATTGATCAGGCTGGATTAAGAAAAATTCATTATGCCCCATCTGTATATGTCATTAGTGTTCCCTGTTCTTCGGGGATAAAACCAAAATGGATTTTACATGCGCTGGAAAATGGATTTGATGGTGTTTTCATTGCTGCTGATGGACACGAATGTTCATACAGTTCAAGGTGTGCAGATCATACGAATACGATTGTTGAGGCTTCTCAGGTATTAATGAAAGCAAAAAATATAAACACACGTCGTGTGAGAATGGCTGCTCTATGTTCAGTATGTGCCGAACCATTTAAAAATCACATGGAAAATTACGGGAAAATTTTAGCAGAATTAGAAGATTAAATATTATGGAAAAAAATAAAAATTATGATGCTTTAATTGTTGGTGGAGGTATTGCCGGACAAGAAGCGGCTCTAAGTCTTGCTGATATGGGTCATCAGGTATTGCTGGTTGACAAAGCACTTTCTATTGGCGGAAAGATGATTCAGTTGAGTAAGGTTTTTCCTACTCTTGATTGTGCTGCCTGTATAACTACTCCTAAAATGTCGGAAACCGCTCGTCATCCGAACATTACATTACTACTAAACAGTGAAATCGAAGCAATAAATAAAGTTGATGATGATTTCAATGTAGAAATATCTAAAAAGGCACGATACATTATTCAGGAAGATTGTACCGGATGTGCCGAATGCGAAGCCGTTTGTCCGGAAATTCGCAACGATGAATATAACGCTAATCTTGCCGGAAGGAAAGTAGCTTACATTCCTTTCAATCTCGCCAATCCACGAATTGCCACCATTGAGCGCATGGGTCATTCAGCACCCTGTATTAATGAATGTCCGGGTGGTGTGAAACCCTACGGTTACATTACATTGGCACGCAACGGTCAGTACGAAGAGGCTATGAAACTCCATCTCGAAGATATTCCTTTTCCAGGAAGTTTAGGACGTGCTTGTTATGCTCCATGTCAAAATGCTTGTACACGTTCAAGCCTCGAAGGATCAGTGGATATTCGTAAAACAAAACGGTTTTTTGCTGAATGGTATTACGAAAAATACCCAGAAGCTCCAGCCGTAGAAATTAAAAACAAAACAGGAAAGAAAATAGCTGTAGTTGGTTCAGGGCCAGCCGGAATCACTGCTGCCTATCATTTGGCGTTGAAAGGTCATACTGTAAAGATATTCGAAGCTGCCCCCAGTGCAGGAGGTATGTTGCGCCTTGCACTACCCGAATTCCGTGCACCAAAAAGTGTAGTGGACAGAGATTTGAAAAATATTACTGTTCTTGGTGTTGAAATAGAAGTAAATAAAAAAATTACTGACCTAAATGCATTGAAAGCTGACGGTTTTGATGCTGTATTTGTTTCGGTGGGTACACACGATGCAGTCACTTCAAAAACGGAAGGTTCAGAATTGAAAGGTATTGTTGATTGCCTCGAATTCCTTCGTGAATCGAATATAGGTAAAAAAGAAGACCTTACCGGAAAACGTGTAATGGTAATTGGTGGTGGTAATACTGCTATCGATGCTGCCCGTACTTCGTTGCGTCTGGGTGCTGAGAAAGTAATTGTGGTTTATCGTCGTAGTCGCGAAGAAATGCCTTGTTTTGCTCCTGAAATTGAGGAAGCTGAAGAAGAAGGAGTAGAAATAATGATTCTCCGCAATCCGGTGAAATATATTGGCGAAAATGGTAATATCAAACAGGTTCAGTTGGTGAAAATGCAATTGGGCGAAAAAGATGCCAGTGGCCGTCGTAGTCCAGAACCAGTGAAAGGATCAGAATATATCGAAAATGTTGATTTCGTAATTGAAGCTATTGGTTTGAAACCTTCAACAAAACCATTTGTTGGTCAAGTAGATTTGAATAAAAACGGAACAATTATAGCTGACAAGAAAACACTTCAAACTTCCGTAGAATTTATTTTTGCTGGTGGTGATACCGTAACAGGAGCAACAACTTTGATTGAAGCTGCCGGACAAGGTAAAAAGGCTGCTTTCTATATGGATAAATACCTTCGAGATTTGAATATGCTTGATTTTGAAGATGGCGACAAATTGCCTGCAATTGAAAAGACTTCTATCATCAATAATTATAAAGGCGGTATTAAACCAGTTGTTCCTAGTGCAATGATGCCTTTGGCTCAACGTGCAAGAAGTTGGGAAGAAGTGGAACAAACTTATACCGAAGCAGAAGTAAAAGCCAATACAGAACGTTGTTTGGATTGCAGTAACTGTAGAGAATGTCATCAATGTGTGACTGCTTGTCCTTCAGATGCTATCGACTTCAAGCAAAAAGATCAAACAATAAGTACAACCGTAAAATCGGTAGTTGTTACAACAGGTTACAAATTGTTTCCACCCGCAGGGAAACCAAAATATGGTTATACAAAATATGCGAATGTGATTGATTCCATGCAAATGGATCGTTTAATTGCTCCTACACGTCCGTTCAACAATGTACTAAGGCCAAGCGATGGAAAAGCTCCGGACAATATTGCTTATGTACTTTGTACCGGTTCACGCGATTCAGCAATAGAAAACTCAGGTTGTGGTGCCGATTGTGAAAATAATCCAATTTGTTCGCAAATCTGCTGTATGTATTCTATCAAACAAGCTCAGTTGTTGATGGGTGCATTACCAATGGCCGATATCACTATTTATTACATTGATATACGTGCATTTGGTAAAGGTTACGAAGAATTCTTCCAGGAAGCAAAATCAATGGGTGTGACATTTATTAAAGGAAAAGTAGCTAAAATCCGTGAAAATGAAAATGGCAGCGGCGATTTGATTATTCGTTATGAAGATATTATTAAGGGAGTGGTTAAAGAAGCCAAACATGATGTTGTTGTACTTTCAGTGGGCGTAGTTCCTAATAAGGAAGTTCCACAAATGTTCAAAAATCAGTTATTGGAATTAGACGACTTTAATTTCGTAAAACAAACAGATGAATTAATCAGTCCTTCATTGACCAGTATTGATGGTGTATTTGTGGCAGGAGCTGCTTCTGGCCCTAAAGATATTCCGGATTCAATATTGTCAGCAGGATGTGCAGCTTCGGAAGTTGATGCATACCTTTCTAAGAACCAAGAATCAAGAACCAAGAGTCAAGACAAGAAAAGGGATTTTTCAATTGCATAAAGGATTTAGAGTCGTAAATTAATTTAGATCAAAGATAATTGACTATTAGTCTTGATTCTTGGCTCTAAAATCTAAAAATCTAAAAAATATGAAAGAAAGAATAGGTGTATATATTTGTCACTGCGGAGGGAATATTTCCGATTACGTAGATGTTGTAGAATTGGGCAAGATGTTTCACAAGGAAGAAAACGTCGTTATTTCAAAGGATGTAATGTTCGCTTGTGCTGATTCGAATCAGATAGAAATGGTGAAAGATATTCAGGATAATAAGCTGGATGCTATTGTGGTTTGCTCATGCTCGCCAAAATTGCATTTACACACATTTAAAAATGTGGCAGCCCGTGCAGGATTGAATCCATCAAATTATGTTCAGGTAAATATCCGTGAGCAATGTTCATGGCCACACAGTGATCGTCCGCGCGAAGCAACTGTAAAAGCAGCAGGATTAATCCGTGCAGGTATCAACCGCGTTTCGTTTTCTGAATCGCTTGAAAATATTGAACTGACGGTTAAAAAATCGGTGATGGTAGTAGGAGCCGGAGTTGCCGGAATGAAAGCTGCTATTGATTTGGCCCGTTCAGGTAATGAGGTTTTTCTTATTGAAAAAGATTATTTCGTGGGTGGACGTATTGCTCAAAAGGACAAACTTTTCACAACCGGTCAAAGTGGTAAAGAAATTATTACATCACTTTACAATGAAATAAAAAAATATCCGAATATTACCATTTTTACAGGAACAACAATTAGTAAGGTTTCGGGTAGTTTAGGGAATTTCAACGTTGATGTTGCTGTTAAACCTCGTTATATCAATGGAAAGGCGGATAAACAGGCTGTAAAACGTGCGATGGAAGAATGTCCTGTATTGGTTGACGATGATTTTAATCTTGGTTTGACAAAACGCAAAGCCATTTATAAAAATTACGCAGAAGCTTTGCCAGATGTTCCGGTTGTTTATGCCGAATTGTTGAAAGACGAAACTGATTTTATTGCAAAATTTGCTTCAACACTCAATTTGAACGAACAGGAAGAAACTATTTCGTTAATTGTAGGTTCAGTTTTGGTGACTACAGGCTACGATAATTATCAACCCAAAGAAGGTGAATTAGGTTACAAAACTATCGATAATGTGCTAACTTTACCTGAATTGAATCGCTTGATTGAATTGAACCCTGACAAACTGGTTCATAATGGTAAGCAGATTAACAGTGTAGCTTTTATTTATTGTGTTGGAAGTCGTCAGAAAAAAGGAGATAACAAATATTGTTCTCGTCAGTGCTGTACTTCTACCATCAATACTTCACTTCAATTAAAAGAGAAATACAAAGAGTTTCAGACTTATCACGTGTATCGCGATATCCGCACCTACGGGAAGCAGGAAATTTTATACACTCAGTCTTCAAAACAAGGTGATTTATACTTCAAATATGAAGATAAAGATAAAGATTTCCCTGTAGTTGAGAAAGTTGGAAAGTCAACCATTGTAAAAGTGAAAGATTCCCTTACAGACCGTAAGGATTTGGAAATAGAAGCTGACTTGGTAGTTTTGGTTACTGGAATGGTAGCACGCGAAGATGCTACTCATATTTCTGAGATGTTCAAAATTCCGATTGGTCGTGATAAATTCTTCAACGAAATTCACCCAAAACTTAAACCGGTAGAAACCGTAATCAAAGGTGTATACATAGGTGGTACATGCCAGGGACCAAAAAATGTAAGTGAATCAGTTCAATCATCATTGGCAGGTGCTTCAAAAATCACAGCATTGTTGAAAACTGGAACGATTTCGGTTGACCCGATTATTGCGCGTGTTGATACTGACGCTTGTACCTGGTGCGGCAAATGTGCCGATGTGTGTGATTATGGTGCTTTGAAAGTAGTGGAAATTGATGGTAAAAAAGTAGCTGCAGTCAACAAAGCGGTTTGTACCGGTTGTGGAATTTGCGCTCCTGTTTGTCCTGTAAACGCTATAGAAATTGCTCAATATACTGACAATGAAATCGAATCGATGATTGATGGATTTATGAAGGATGTTCAGATCAAAGAAAAGGATGTGAATGCCGAGGAAGTTCAGGAAGAAGCTACAGTTGGTATGAAAGAATATCCGCAGGTGTGGAAAGAAATTATGGCCGGAATAACCGACGGAAAAAATACCATTCCTCAGATTACACTGAATACTAAACTGAAAAGCGAAGTAGTTACTTATCACCTAATGACTATGAATCGTTATGGAGTTGTGGTAGCGTCTGGTATGGATGAAAAACAAGAATATTATTATTATAAAGTGAAATAGAGTCAAGAACCAAGAGTCAAGAACCAAGAGTCAAGAACCAAGAGTCAAGAACCAAGAAATATGATGTCTTGACTCTTGGCTCTAACATCTAAAATCAAATAAAATGTCAAGAGTAAATCCAAAATTTGCAACTGAATTATCAAAATATGGGTCGAGCGACTTCAATGCCTGTTTCAATTGCGGAAACTGTACGGCAACCTGTTCGCTATCGACTGCCGACAGTTCGTTTCCACGTGAAATGATTCGTTATACCACCCTGGGGTTGGAAGATGAAATAAAAGCTTCATTGAAACCATGGGAATGTTACTATTGTGGCGAATGTTCTTCGGAATGTCCACGTGAAGCAAGTCCCGGCGAGTTGATGATGTCACTTCGCCGTTATCTTACCGCCCAGTACGACTGGACAGGACTTTCGGGTTTGTTATATAAATCGTTACCACTAAGTATTGCAGCATTTATCTTGACTTTTGTCGGCGTAATGGCGTTTGTGGTTTCGGTTGGCTTTGAACTGGAGAAAATGATTCATTTCGGTCACATGTTCGAAATGATAGCCATTGGAACAGTGGGAGTGCTGATATTGCTGCCAAATGTGGCGCGGATGTGGTACTTTACCATCCTAAAACCCAAAGTGAAAGTGCCGTTTATGAAGTATGTGAAGAGTATGGGCGAATTATTCGTTCACATGTTCACACAGAAACGTGCGCTGGGTTGCGACGATAATCAATTCCGCTGGTTCGAACACTTTATCCTCGTAATCGGTTATTTATCGTTGCTTTTCACCACAGTGGTTCTCGACTGGTTTGCATCGGAATACCTGTTCGTTATCATTCTGGGTTACGTAATGAGTGCCATTGTTTTTGTGGTAACCATTGATTTCGTTTTGAGCCGCATGAAGAAGAAAAAAGAAGTGAGCAAACACTCGCAACCTTCGGATATTTTCTTTGTGGTTTGGTTGTTCCTAATGGGCTTAACCGCTTTTATGGTTCGCCTGTTTATCGACCTCGACATTCTGGAAATGAATAAATGGTTATACGTTTTCCACCTGACAGTATTGGTTCAATGGGCATTAATCATCGTTCCTTTTGGTAAATGGAGTCACTTTCTGTACCGTTCGTTTGCTATGTATTTTGCGAAATTGAAAGAAAAATGATTTTTTAGAACTAACTTTTCCAAAGTTTAAAACCTTGGAAAAGTTAGTTGAAAATTAAATCCGGCTGATTCTCTGTAAAGAGATTCATCCGGATTTTTTGTATTGTTAGTCTACTAATATTTATCAAATTATTAGCAGTATTATTATTATTATCGGTATTTTGAGTTAATAAGATCAGTTACTTCATAAATATCTTGTACGCTTAATAAAACTCTGGGGATAGGAATTAGCGAGAGAAGTATTGGATAATAATCCAATTTTGTGATTTCTACCGTTGCAATTCCGTTGCGCACAATATCCAGTTGTTTGGCAGCAGAATACGAAAGGTCAATTAGTCGGTTGCGGGTGTGTGGTCCACGGTCGGTTACTTTTACAATCACTTCTTTATCGTTTTTTGGATTGCGCACTTTCAGCAATGTCCCGAAAGGGTAGGTGAGGTGTGCACACGTCAAACTGTCGGGGTGGTATTTTCCACCATCAGAAGTGTGACGACCTTGAAGTTTAGAACTGTAAAATGAAGCTTTTCCGGTTTTTTGGGCAACGGTTGAAGTGAATGTCAAGAATAGTATAAATACGATGAGTTGAATTATTTTTTTCATTTTAAAAGTAGTTTGTGAATGTTCAGAATAAGCTTGTTTTCAGTACTTTTCAATCATTTTTTTTTACAAAAAGCTTTTTATTAATTACAAATATAGCAAATTTCAACCATAGTAAAATTTTTTAGTCAATAAGTTTAACCTTTCTAAGTACACATTATGTATGCAAAATGAGCATATTGCGTCACTTCAATTGTTCGTTTCAACAAAAAATTGTACCTTTGTGGCTCTTAAAAAACTACATTTCTTTATGAACCATACCGCCCAACAATTCGATCAGGTTGCCGCAATTTGCAGTGATATTTTCTTAAAAAAGATGAAAGATTACGGATGTTCGTGGCGTATTTTGCGTCCGAAATCGGTTACCGACCAAATTTTTATCAAAGCCAATCGCATTCGAAGCATCGAAACCAAGGGCATTTCCAAAATTGATGAAGGAATTCGTTCTGAATTGATTGCCATCGTAAATTATGGAATTGTAGGACTTATACAACTTGAACTTGGTTTCTCTGAATCGGATGATTTGACCTACCAGCAAGGTGCGGAACTTTATATCAAGTACTTGAATGAAGCCAAAAAGTTGATGATGGACAAAAACCATGATTACGACGAAGCGTGGCGCACCATGCGCATGGAATCATATACCGATTTGATCCTTATGAAGATTTACCGTACCAAACAAATTGAGGATAATTCAGGTAAAACACTCATTTCGGAAGGTATTGATGCCAATTATTTCGATATGATTAATTATGCAGTGTTTGGTTTGATAAAGATGGAGGAGACAATTGGTTGATTCGTGAATTGGATGAATTGATTGACATTATAATTTTAAAAACAACAAATATGAAAACAGACAATAAGGATTTAAAAAAGAATCGGGTAATTGAAAAAGCCGGAAGCATTTTATTGGAAATAAGTCGCGTTTTATTAGGCGGTGTTTTTGTTTTTTCTGGATTTGTAAAAGCCATTGATCCTTTAGGTTCTACCTATAAATTTGATGATTATTTTCGTGCTTTTAGTGGCATATTCGAATCGTTTACCGCCATTTCCTTTCCCCTGGCCATATTCCTTTCCACTCTTGAATTAATTATTGGTCTCAATCTTATTTTTAAAGTCCATATTCGCATTACTAACATTGCAGCTTTGTTGTTTATGTTGGTAATGACTCTGTTGACGCTTTTCATTGCGCTCAAAAAAAATTTAGTTACCGACTGCGGATGTTTTGGCGATGCATTGGTTATCAGCAATTGGGCAACTTTCTATAAAAACCTGGTACTGATTGCACTAGTTGCTTTATTACTCATTTATCAAAATCGTACGATTCCTTATTTCACTAAGAAAATACAACACGTTGCATTGATATTATTTGCGGTAATTGGAGTAGGGTTGTCGGTTTACTGTTATCGTCATTTACCATTAATCGATTTCCGACCTTATAAATTGGGAGTAAATATCGCCAATGCCATGGCGGTTCCCGAAGATGCTCCGTCCGATGTGTACGAAACTACTTTCATTTACGAAAAAGACGGTTTGCAAAAAGTATTTACATTAGAAAATTACCCGAAAGGCGATTCAACATGGAAATTTGTCGATCAGAAATCAATACTTGTCACCGAAGGATTCAAAGCCCCAATACATAATTTCTCCATTGTAGATGCCCAATATAATGACATCACCGAAAGCGTAATTTACGATTCCGGCAGTACCTATTTACTGGTCATGTACGATTTGGAAAAAACATCTCAAAAAGGGGCAATAAAGGCAGAGCAAAAATACCAGGAAGCGCTCTTAAACGGAACAAAATTCTATGCTTTAACTGCTTCATCCGATGACGATATTCAAAACTTTAAAGAGAAAACAGGAGTTAGTTATCCATTTTGCAAAACCGATCCCATAACACTGAAAACAATTATTCGTGCCAATCCCGGATTAGTTTTGATCAAAAACGGAACCATTACGGGTAAATGGAACTGGAGAAACTACTAATAGTTTGTAGTAGCCCCCTAAATCCCCCGATAGGGGACTTTAAGACTTTTTCTACATAAATTTAGTAAAAATGTAATCTAACAAAATATGAGACGAAGCTAATTTATACCGATTGCAGAAATAATTCAGTCCAATGTAGACCCTGCCTGCCGCAGGCAAGTGCGTCTAATGGAACATCCCGTGTAACGGGATTGTACTTTATTTCTCCCGTATAACAGAATCTCCGCTATACGATATGCCTTCCGCAAGCGGAATCTCGAAATACTCGATCGGCATTATACCAAAGTTGACTTTGGGCTTAAATAAAAATTCATTTGGTATTAATTCCCCTTCAGGGGTTAGGAATCGTATTTGTTAGTTAGTACCTCGTAGTTTCAAATTGATTAAAACTCAGTAATAATTTATTGAAACAAAACACGAAAACATTTAGTTTCTAAAATGATTTTTGGTGTAATTTGTAAGAAAAAAAATAAATTTCAAAATTAATATTTTAAAGTAAAAAAGATGAGAAAGAACATTGTTGCAGGAAACTGGAAAATGAACAAAACCCTTCAGGAAGGGTTGGCATTAGCTACAGAATTGAACGAAGCGTTAGCTGGTGCAAAATTAAATTGCGATGTGGTAATCGGAACTCCGTTTGTCCATTTGGCAAGCGTAGCAGCCGCAATCGACACAAAAGTGATTGGCGTGGCAGCACAAAACTGTGCAAATAAAGAATCGGGTGCTTATACTGGCGAAATCAGTGCTTCTATGGTAAAATCTACTGGTGCAGCATACATTATTGTTGGTCACTCCGAACGTCGCGAGTACTATGGTGAAACAAGTGCAATCCTGAACGATAAAGTTGCGTTGACTCTGGCCAATGGCTTGACTCCGATCTATTGCTGTGGAGAAGCGTTGGATATTCGTAATGCTAACGAACAAAATGCATATGTGAAAAATCAATTAGAAGAAACTGTATTCAATTTGAATGCCGAAGATTTCAAAAAAATCGTTATTGCTTATGAACCAATCTGGGCAATTGGAACTGGTGTAACAGCTTCTACCGAGCAAGCACAGGATATGTTGGCATTTATGCGTGGTAGTATTGCCGAAAAATTCGGACAAGAAATTGCTGAAAATACGTCAATTCTTTATGGTGGTAGCTGTAATGCTAAAAATGCTGCAGAATTGTTCTCTCAACCTGATATCGATGGTGGTCTAATTGGTGGCGCTTCATTGAAAGTAGCCGATTTCAAAGCTATTATCGACGCATTTTAAGACCCCCTGAATCCCCCAAATGGGGGACTTTGTGTAAAGTGAATCCATTAAAAATTCCTGTAATGAATATTTGCAGGAATTTTTTTATACTTTTGTCAAAAATTCATCTAAACATCCCCATTCCGGAGCTTTAGGGTTATGCTTTTAAAAATTTACGATACAAATCCAAATCCTGCACAAATTCGTCATATTGCCGAAGTGCTGCGCAATAAGGGAGTCATTATTTTCCCTACAGATGGAGTGTATGCTTTTGGTTGCGATATTTTTAATACAGTTGGTGTGGAATTTATTTCGAAACTGAAAAATCATGATATGCGACGTGCAGATTTGTCGTTTATTTGCCATGAATTACGTGAAATTAGCGAATACGCCAAAATGGATGATGTGTCGTTTATGTTGATGAAGCAAAATTTACCCGGACCGTTTACTTTTATTCTGAATGGAAGCAGCAAACTTCCTAAACTCTTCAAAAATAAAAAAACAGTAGGTATACGTATGCCAAATAATGCCATTGCATTGGCTATTGTTCGTGAACTTGGCAACCCACTGATGACCAGTTCTATTTTTACCCACGAAGATACTACTGAATACATCACCGATCCCGAATTGATTGATGAATATTATGGCAATCAGGTGGACTTGGTAATTGATGGTGGATACGGTGGAACTATACACTCAACCATAGTAGATTGTACCAATGACGAACCGGAAATAATAAGGCAAGGAGCAGGTGAGTTGGTGTATTAAATGATATATTATTGTTGAAATGAATTTCTACTTGTCCTCAACCAATGCACTTCGACATTTTATAATGAGGTAAATTAATTTCCAAAAACTCGTCACTAATCCTTTTGTATCCTTGTTTCTCGTAAAACGCTACTGCTGTCTTGCGGGCATTCAACATCATGTTTTTATACCCTGAATTTTTAGCAAAATCTTCGGCATAACAAACCATTTTACTGCCAATCTTCTTCGATTGCATTGTTCCTTTCACAGCAACCTGTCTCATTTTTAAATCATTTGAATTCAATTTTGTCAGTATAAGTACACCAACTAAACTATTATTGAGGTAGGCTCCAATGTGAATATCATTCTTCTCAGCCTCCATGTTTTCGTCATACAGACACATGCCCAACGGTTTTCTGAGTACCTCGTCTCTTAACTTCAGTTCATTTCTGTACTCTTCAGAATTGCACTTTATTTCCCGAATTATTACTTCTTTTTTGTTCTCTATCATTTACTTTCCGATACAGAATTTTCCGAATATATTCCCAAGTATCTCGTCGTTAGATATTTGTCCGGTAATCTCGCCCAAAAAATGCATGCATTCCCTAATGTCCTGCGACAAGAAATCGCCCGAAATGCCTGAATCCAGTCCATCAATTACTCTGCAAATAGAGGAGTGAGCGTTTTGTAATGCTTCGTAATGGCGGATGTTATTTACAACCACATCTCCAGGGTGAATGTCCGGTAATTGAGCTGCATTTATGAGTGCTTTTTGAAGTCCGTCAGTATTTATGCGGTCACGCGCCGAAATATAAATTCGTTCCCCTTCAAAATTCTCGAAAAGCTGGTTGAGTACTTCGCGTTCTTCCATCGCAATTTTATCAATTTTATTGAAAACAAGAATTACTTTTTTACCAACCGAACGTTGTGAAATTCTTTCGGTGAGCCATTCCATATGCTCGCTCAGTTGTGTGCAATCCAGTATCCATAGGACGATGGATGCCTGTTCTATTTTTTTATAGGTACGTTCAATACCCATACTTTCAATTTTATCTTTCGTGTCGCGGATGCCTGCCGTGTCAATAAATCGAAAATGGATTCCATTAATATTTATCGAATCTTCAATCACATCGCGCGTTGTGCCATGAATGTCTGAAACAATAGCTTTTTCTTCGTTGAGCAATACATTTAGTAAAGTTGATTTTCCAACATTTGTTTCACCTACCAATGCTACCGGAATGCCGTTTTTAAGTGCATTTCCCACTCTGAATGAATCAGAAAGCCTTTCTATCAATCGCTGTATAGTGGTTGCCAACGATTTGAGTTGTGTGCGGTCGGCAAATTCCACATCTTCTTCGTTGAAGTCCAGTTCCAGTTCTACTAACGATACAAAATTGAGCAATTGGGTGCGGAGTTTCATCAATTCATTCGAAAATCCACCCCTCATTTGGCTCATAGCCATGCGATGCGATGCTTTTGAAGTTGATGAAATTAAATCAGCCACTGCTTCCGCTTGCGAAAGATCCATTTTGCCATTCATAAAAGCACGTTGGGTAAACTCGCCCGGCTGAGCCAAAACGCATCCGTTTTTAAGCAAAACGTGTAGAATTTGTTGTTGAATATAAATGGAACCATGACAGGATATCTCAACTACATCCTCACCTGTAAACGAATGTGGAGCACGGAAAACGGCCAGTAACACCTCGTCAAGTACTTCATTGCCACCATTTGTAATTCGTCCAAAACTAATTGTATTAGCCTCTTGGGTGAGTACTGAAGATCCTTTTTTTTGAGGTTCGAAAATGGAATCAGATATTTTCAGAGCGTCGGATCCAGACACACGAATCACTGCTATTCCGCCTATACCGGGCGCAGTGGAGATGGCGGTTATGGTTGATTCATGTATCATTTGATAAAGTTTTTAGGGTAAAAATCATTTTCAATGGAAGACTTGTTCGAAATAATTTTTGCAGGAATTCCACCTACTGTAACATTATCCGGCACATCCCTGTTCACTACCGCATTCGCCCCGATGGTAACATTGTTGCCAATTTTAATATTTCCAAACAACTTGGCTCCGGGACCAATATATACATTGTTGCCAATTACAGGTGTTCCGTTATATTCACCAATGGATGTGGAAGGATGAATGCGGCAGTTTTCTCCAATTCTTGCTTTCGGACTCACTATCAGCGTGCCATAATGCACTATGCACAAACCTGCACCAAAAACATTTTTCGGGATGGATAATCCAAGTCGGGTTGCCAGTCGATGATTCATTACTTCAAGTAATATAAGATAAATACGACAGAAAATATTCTTGCGCCGGACGTTGTGAATGTATTCAATTTTTCTTAACCGGCGCTGAAACCTCACACAATCCATCCAACAATAATTATAGAATGATAATTTATCGAGCTGATAGGCCTTTAAATCACGTTCTAAATAATACGTATAGGATGCCTTGTCTGTAATCATTGCTATATTTTATGTAATGACTTATGCTGTTTTCTGTTAATCACTAATCGTTAATCACTAATCATCGCTTTCAAATTCTATCCAAAACCGTTGTCACTAATTTCTCAATATACGATTTATAGTCTGTATTTGCAGCTTCTACACGTCTATTTGCAATAATACAACACACAGTCATTGCTTTGTGTCCCATCAATTTCGAAAGACCTGCAATGGCCGAACCTTCCATTTCGTAGTTTGTAATTTTATAATTATCATACCGGAACGATTCAATTTTATCATTCAAATGCATATCTGCTAAATCGATGCGTAAAACACGTCCCTGAGGTCCGTAAAAACCATTGGCAGAAATGGTAACGCCGCGCAACATATCATCCTTCCCTATTCGGTTTACTAACTCCACATCTGCTTCTACAACATAAGGGGCTGCCAGTTGTTTATTCCAGTTTAGATGCTTTTTCATGGCTTCTTCAAACTTTAGGTCACTCACTTTATCCCTGCCGGCATAAAAATTCAACATACCATCAAACCCGATTGATTTTTCAGAAATAAGAAAACAACCCAGAGGAATATCAGGTTGCATACCTCCCGAAGTGCCAATTCTAATGATTGTCAACTGGCGAAATTGGGAATTTTCTGTACGAGTTTCAAAGTCAATATTCGATAATGCATCCAGCTCATTCATTACAATATCAATATTATCGGTGCCAATACCCGTAGAAATAACTGAAATGCGCTTGCCTTTGTAGGTCCCTGTGATGGTATTGAACTCGCGGCTGGAAACCGAATATTCTCTTGAATCGAAATAAGCCGCAATTAATTCCACACGTCCTGGATCGCCTACCAAAATCACATTATCTGCCAGTTGTTCGGGTTTCAGGTGCAAATGGAAAATACTTCCATCGCTGTTTATAATTAATTCTGATGGGGGGAAATGTTTCATAACTTATAAAGTATTAATATGAGCAGTGTGAATTTTTATAAAAAGGACTACAAATATACTCATTTATAATTTAAAAATTTACAATTCAAAAATCAGATACAAAGAAATATAGAAAATTAAATAAGCCATCTTTGTTGAACGAAAGTTAGCCGGTTGTAGCTCCACGATAAAGCGCGGTATAAAAACAAAGGATATTTGTTAGTACTAAATAAATGATTTATATTAGTTTATATTAATTATGCTTCATCCTACAAACCGCATAAAGTTGTTGTTCGGCTTCTACGTCTGTGACCGATGTTAGGTCTGATAAATAAATGAAGTACTATTTTTCTATAAACTAATTCTTTTCCTATACTTTATGATATGTTTATTCAAATCATTTAATCTCATCCACACAGGTTTTTACGAAATCAAACTTGTTATAATCATCATCAATTAAGGTTTCATTCCAAAAAATCAAATCAATATCAATGGGCATTACTCCCAATTGTTTGCTTTCGGGAGTTCTTCCCAAATCCTTTTCAATTTGTTTAAAAATGATCTTTGTTTCCTCAGCTGTATCTGCCGAAAGTAATTTAACCGATTCATTGTGAAAGTCATATTTGTATTTTTTCCCCACGGGCTTGCTGATAATATGCGAGCTTTGGGTAACCAGCTCAAAATATTCCGAGAGTTTATCTTTTGCAATTTCCAGGTTCTGCTCAGGATTAAAATTACTTCCTAACATTACGATAGCAGTATTCATAGTTTTTAAATTTAGTATGTCAGTATTGGTTTAAAGTGAAAAAAAGCCGAAGTGAAAAATTCTCCGGCTTTATTTTGAAAAGTTAATGTGTTATTTTTAATCCCCAATTAATAACGGTAATCTTTTAATTGTTCCTGAAGTCTTTTTCTCGCTAAAAATATTCTGCTTTTTACAGTTCCTATTGGTAGATTCATTGATTGCGCAATTTCCTCGTATTTGAAACCTTGTATATGCATGGAGAAAGGAACCCTATATTCATCTGTAAATGAAGCAATACTATTGGTAATTTCGCCAATGGCATATGAACCTTCGGGACTATCGAATCCAGAGTTTTGTGGTAAATTAAGATGATGTAAATCTTCAGTTTTGTCTACTACAGTCTGATTGCGAACAATTTTTCTGTAATTATTTATGAAGATATTCTTCATTATTGTAAGAACCCAACCTTTGAAATTTACATTGTCAGTAAATTTTTCCTGATTATCCAACACCTTAAGCGTTGTGTCTTGTAATAAATCTTCTGCATCGTCACGGTTTAATGTTAGTGAGAATGCGAAATTTCGCATATTACTTTGTAAAGCAACTAAATCATTTTCAAATTGAACGTTTTTCATAACTTTGAAGTTTTATGTGTGAATAAATTAAAACCTAGTGATATTTCACTACGCTAGCAATTGCTCATCTAAAACGAATCGTTTTTTTTTGAAATATATTTCTGTTTTTGAAATATATTTGTGATTGTCAGTTGTCTATACTGAAGAATGAAATTAAAAAGAACTCTCTCGAAAATTTTGTTCTAGATTTTCGTGACAAATATATGAATTGTTTTTTAATCTTTCGTATATTTGACAAAAAATATTAAACAAATGAGAATAATTTATAATCTTTTAATATTTGTAATCATTACAAATGGTTTTTTGCCGGTTTTCGGGGTCGAAAACAATAAAAAAATTGTCTTTAAAATTGACCTGAAAAAAGAAATTGGAAGCACCACCTGGATATATATTCAAAAAGGTTTTGCACAAGCTGATACTTTACATGCCGATGCAATTTTAATTCACATGAATACGTATGGAGGTGAAGTATTGTATGCCGATTCTATTCGAACTAAAATATTAAACAACAAAACACCTGTTTTTGTTTTCGTAGATAACAATGCTGCATCAGCCGGTGCCTTAATTGCAATAGCATGCGATAAAATTTTCATGCGTCAAGGGGCAAGTATTGGTGCAGCCACAGTAGTGAACGAAACCGGCGCACAAATGCCCGACAAATACCAGTCGTATATGCGTGCAACTATGCGTGCCACCGCCGAAGCTCATGGGAAAGATACCATAATAAACGCAACTGATACAACATTCAAATGGAAGCGAGATCCACTCATAGCTGAAGCAATGGTGGATGATAGAACTGTAATACCCAATATAATTGATTCAGGAAAAACACTAACATTTACCGCTCAGGAAGCCCTAAAATATGGCTATTGTGATGGAATTGCTCAAACTGTAGATGAGGTAATTGATATGCAATTAAAATACGATAATTACGAAATTGTTGCTTATAAGCCTAGTTCGTGGGATAATATTAAAGGTTTTCTAATGAGTTCGATAATTCAGAGTCTTTTAATCATGTTGATAATTGGTGGAATTTATTTTGAATTACAAACACCCGGAATAGGTTTCCCGCTAGGAGTAGCCATAACAGCCGCAATTTTATATTTTGCACCACTTTATATGGACGGATTGGCTTCTAACTGGGAAATTCTGTTGTTTATAATTGGACTGGTACTGTTGGGACTCGAATTATTTGTTATACCCGGCTTTGGAATTGCAGGCATTTCCGGTATAACACTGATTGTGGCCGGACTTACCTTAAGTTTAATTAACAATGTAGATTTTAATTTTGAAGGAGTTAAAACCGATGATGCCGGAAAAGCTCTGTTAACCGTCATAGCAGGTATTGTATTAGCTTTCGGGTTCATTATATATTTAAGTAGTAAAATAGGATCAAAAGGTCTTTTTAGAAAAATGGCACTGGAAACTACTATGGATACGGAAAAAGGGTATGTAGGTGTTTCAATGGATGAACTTAAACTGGTAGGAAAAACTGGTTTCGCTTATACCGTTTTAAGACCATCTGGAAAAGTTAGTGTTGATGGAGTAATATTTGATGCTGTATCAGAAGAAGGATTTATCGACAAAGGGACGAAAATAAAAGTGGCAAGCTATGAAACCGGTCAACTACACGTTGAAAAACAGGCTTAAAAAAACGATATTTGTTGTTAATGTAAGCCTTTTGCCAGCTATAATCTATCGGAAACTGTAAAAACAGCATTTTATATAAAAATTCGGTCAAACCAACCCGAAATGAATATGAAGCAAGCAAAATATATAAATAATTAGAACAGATTATTACTATTTCGAAACAAAAAAACAGCTAATTTCCCGACCCAATTCCCGACCTGTTCCGATTCGTTAACGACCCTGTTTTTAGGGTTGATTTCATGATATATCCTTAGAAACTGTTTAAAAATAAGATAGTTTCAGCTTGCAAAAACTGAAAATTTTATATACAACTGAAAACCAGAAGAAATACTGGATTAACGTTTATTTTTAAACAGTTTCTTATATTCTGATGATACATTTGCACTCAAGAATACGATAGACTGCGCAGCTATTGGATTCAAAAAATTCAAAAACATACAGTCATGGAAACAAAATACCAAACCAACAAACGAAACTCCATTAGCAGCTCTTACCATTGGCCAGTTCAAAGAATTACTTGGCGAAATGATTTCACCGCAGTCAATTCAACAATCAACAAACTCCGATTTCCCCGAAACATTCGGTAAAAATGAATGTAGTCAGTTAACAGGATACGCCGTGAACACAATAAGTAAAATGATTTGTGAGAAAGCCATTTTTTTTTACAAGAGAAATGCCAAGGTTATTTTCAAAAAAAGTGAGATTTTAGAATGGTTATTAACCAACCGTGTCCAAACAGTAGAAGAGTTAATTGAGGAAAAAGAAAATTCTCTTTTCAGCCAAAAATTGAAAAATTAATTTTCGTCCCCAAATGTCCTTCAGAAGCTAATTAGGGCATTATTGCTATTAGAAGGTCTGAAAGAATCGGAACTGGAGTTCATATTCAAAGGAGGTACCACTTTAATGCTTCTACTCAATCGTACTAAAAGGTTTTCAATAGATATAGATAATAGTCTTAACTATATATAAACCGTTAAACTCCATTAAAATGTTTTAACTGCACGTTTTTTCTAAACAAGTAGAATCTAACTTTTCATCATCATCTTCGGAAAGTATAAAGTTAAAATGATTATCGGGTGTTGAACACAAAACCTTTAAATTTTAAAAATAGCGGCTTTGCCCCTAAAACTCCACTTACTTTTTTGCTTTGACGCAAAAAAGTAAATGACTATCCGTTTTTGCACCCAATGAATTGAAATAAATTCAACTCTAAAGTTAGTATATTAAAAAACACTTGATGAATCTATTCTTTTCACTTATTTTTTTTAAGAATTTTGTAAGATTTTACATTTACAAAATAATTTGTTTTAGAATAATCAAATTCAATTATATTAATAATATTTGAAATTAGCAATTAGCAAAGATGAACATTGGGTGCAAAAGCCGATAGTCATTAAAAATTAAGTAACCTCACCCGTCTTTCGGAAACCTTCTCCAAATGCAGAGGGAAAGTGGATAAAGACGTTTATGCCGCTTCGCTCGAAAAATTAGTCGTTCGTAGGCTGAAAACTTTTAAACTCACACCAACGAAATACGTTGGCACTCAAACACAAAAGTTTTCTACGCCTACTTCACTCCATTTTTCGGCTCACCGGACGAGGTCGGTCGTAAAAGCAACATTGTGCAAAAAACAATTTAAAATAGAATTAATATGAGAGGATTAGTGTATTGCAAACGTTTATATTTTTTTATTTTAAACTTAAGGTACAACACCCTATACTCATAAAAGTTAAATTGATGAATAAAGAAACTTGCCAATATTTCGTCTGACATTTATGAAAAAATAAAAGTATAACTACTAAATGTTACATTAATTAAAAAATTATGTTACGTTTGGGCTGTATCTGATTTATTTATATTTGTATATTTGCAACATACTATGTATTAATCAATCATTATGAAAAAAAACGTCATATTATTTGTAAATGTCATTATATCACTATACTGTAATGCAATTAATTTCGATCAAACATTTAATATAAAGACTTTTTCTGTAAACGAAGGATTGTCTCAATTTACTACAAGTAAGGTTGTGCAAGATCGGTATGGTTTTATTTGGGTTAGTACTTACGATGGTTTAAATAGATTCGATGGTAATGATTTTGTAAAGTATCGTCATAATCCATACGTTAAATCATCGATAAGTGGTAACAGAGTTATAGAATTGTATATTGATAAAGATGAAAATTTATGGGTAGTAACGGAGAATGGTGCTGTTGATAAGTATAATTATAGAACCGACCAGTTTGAGCATTTTGAATTTGACCCTCTAAAATATTCCATAGTTACTGTATTCTACAACGATACTAATAATAACTATTGGATTGGAACAACTAATGGTTTGTATAAAACTTCAAAAAAAGAAAATCGATTCGAAGTTGAAAGTGTTTTTTTAAATTCGAGTAACCCTGGTTTAGAAAATTATGTTACTTCTGTAGTTGAAAATAGTAAACAGGGTTTAATTGTAGGAACAACTTCAGGTGCAATTTTATTAACGAACAAAGGTGGACAAGTCTTTTCGCCCTATAAATTCTTAAGCAATTTGGTGATTAATCTTGTATTTAAGGATCACAATCAAACAATTTGGATTTGCAGCACTGAAGGTCTTTTTTATTTGTCGAACGACAATTTAAACCTAAAAGGTGTAGTGAAACCGACTGATTTAATATTGTTTAATGGTTTTAGCGAAAGGAATATAAGAACGATTACAGAAGTTGATCCTAATAATTATATTGTATTCTCAATGCAAAAGGTTTATATTCTACATTTGCCAACAAAAATAATTAAAGAACTAAAGTTTTCGAACTATTCTTTTTTTAACAACAATATGGTTAATTCTACTTTAGTTGATAAAACTAAAAATGTTTGGATTGCTTCACAACAAAAAGGCATTGCAAAATTAGATTTACATCAGATACCTAAAATTATTAGTAAAATACCAGGGACCGAGGGTATGTTTGTAAAATCGGTTTTCAAAGATAGCCATGAAAGAGTTTGGGTTGGTACTAACTATCAGGGGTTGTTCTATTATGATACAAATGGTATTATAAAATCGATAGTTGTGCCGGGAATACCACCGCAATTTATACTTATTTCACCTTCTATTGTAGAAGACAAAACCGGTAAAATCTGGTTCTCAATAAATTCCAGGATTTTCTGTTACGATTATACTTCGAATCAGCTTATTCCTTTCGAGCAACTTTACCCTAAAAGTATTAAACTAAACAGTCCGTTTTCGTTGGAAATAGACGCTTATAATAGTATTTGGATTGGTTGTGCAAACGGTTTGATACGAATATACCTGAATGATAAAAAGTTTAAAAACGAATTTATTTCTATTGGAAACTTGTCGGATATGCTTTCATCAGAGCAAATAAGTCGTATTAAATATGATAAAATTCATAATATGATTTGGGCTTGTACTAAAGATAATGGTGTAGCAGCCATTTTTTTAAACAAATCGGGTAAAGTTCAGAAAATCAAATACCTTCAACACAATAAAAAAGAAAACTCCTTGAGCAGCAATCATGTATGGTCGGTAATTGTAGCTTCCGATTCTTCGGTTTGGTTTGGTTCTGACTCAGGGTTGAATAAATGTGTTGTTTCAGGAAATAATTTAATTGTTAGTCCACTTAACGAGTTACAAAAAATTGGGAACAACAAAGTAATGTCGTTGATAGAAGATAAATCAAATAGTTTGTGGGCAGGTACTTCGCAAGCGTTGTTTAGTTATAATTATAAAACTGGTAAAGAAAAAAAATACACCATTTCGAATGGTTTATATGCCAATGCAGCCCTCGAAGGTATGTATATGGATAGCGGTTTGCTTTACGTGGGCACTATCAATGGACTCAATGTTATCAATACTAGCCCACAACCACATAATCCATTTCTTTCGAACGTACAGATTACTGATATTACAATTTCAGGTCGTTCTATTAAAAGTGACCCTAATTTATCAAAAAAATTATCTGAGCCACTTACCGAAACAAAAAAAATTGTATTAAAATATAATGAAAATAATATAAACATACATTTTTTAGCGACTCAATATAACGATTTTGATGAAAATGCTTATGAATATCAGTTGGAAGGATTTGATAAAGATTCAATAACGACAGATAGTAAAAACAGAACTGTTATATACAATCGGTTGCCACCAGGCAAATATCGTTTTTGGGTTAAAGCATCGAACAACGAAAATGTTTGGGGAGGTGAAAAACGATACTTAACTATTGTCGTAAAGTCTGCTCCTTGGTTAACTATTTGGGCATATTCTGCCTATTTTTTATTGATTCTAGGGATTATGTATGTTGTATATCGCTATTTAAGTCGTGAAACAAAATTGAAACAACAATTAGTAATTAAAGAGCTTGAAAACCAACATGAAACCGAAATAAATAATATTCGTCTTCGATTTCATACCAATATAGCTCATGATATTAGAACTCCGCTTACACTTATTGCTGGCCCATTGGAAGATATTAAACACAATAGTATTATTGTGACAAATCCTTTTTTGAATGATCGAATTGGCATAGTCGACAAAAATGTAACCCGGTTGCTTTATTTAGTAAATCAATTCTTAGATTTTCGAAGGTTATTGAACGATGGTAGTGTATTACATCCAGACGTTCATGTGGTGTCAAGTGTTTTCAATGATATAAAAAAATCATTCGATGGCATTGCTGCATCTAAAAAAATACACTTCGAATTTATAATAGATATTAGCGATAAATTTTTAATTTTCGATGTAGATAAATTTACGAAGATTTTATATAATTTAATTTCAAATGCTTTTAAATATACTGATAATGGAGGTGATGTCTTTGTTTTTGTAGAGCAAAACAATAATATGTTGGTTATAAAAGTGCAGGATACAGGCTGTGGTATCTCAAATCAAGACCTTCCTCATATTTTTGATCGGTTTTTCCAGTCTACCTCATCGGTATCAGCTTCGGGCACTGGCATTGGCTTGGCCCTTGTGAAGCAGTTGGTTGATTTATGTAAAGGCAAGATCGAGGCAAAATCGGAATTAAATGAGGGCACTGAGTTTGTAGTTTTATTACCATGTGAAATACCAACAGAAGTATTTCATACCGAAATGACTGAGGAAATTGAGCAGGAAAAGGAAGTAGAAGATACAGTTAATACAGTAAATGAAGGTAAAAAAGCAATTGTTTTGGTAGTGGAGGATGATGATGATTTACGTTCGTATCTTGTTAAAAGTTTTAAAAATAATTACACTGTAATTCAAGCTATAAATGGTCAGGATGGTTTTGATAAAGCATTGCGCTATACACCGGATGTTATTCTGACAGATGTGATGATGCCGCAAGTAGATGGTATTGCTTTGATTAGATTAATAAGGAATGACTATCGAACAAGTCATATTCCAATTATTGTTTTAACTGCTAAAGCTGATGATTATGAAGAAATAAAAGCGTTGGAAGCTGGTGCCGAAGACTTTATTTCAAAACCTTTTTCAACTAAATCACTTGTTTTGAAAGTAAATAATTATGTTCGCAATTTATCAGGAAAAAAACAAACAGAAAGTGAGTCAAAAGAGGTGAAAATTGTAGATAGAGAACAGCAGTTTTTAAATCAAATGAATCAGATAATACTTGATAATTTAGAAAATCCGATATTTAGTATCGACTTTATTTGTGAAAAAATAAGTATAAGTCGTATGCAACTTCATCGGAAAATTGGAGCTTTATTAGGAAAATCTACTTCAGAATATATTCGTGAAATAAAATTAGACGAAGCTAAACGGTACTTTGAAAAAGGAGAAAGAGATATTGAAAGCGTAATGCTTATGATTGGTTTAAACAGCAGTTTTCATTTTAACAAAAACTTCAAAGCAAGATTTGGAATGACTATTCATGAATTTATACGAAGCTTGAATAAAACTGATTAATTGATTGATAACTATTACAAATAAAGGTTTATTGAGAAATCAATAAACCTTTATTTGTAGTCCAGCAAAATGACTAAATTCATTTCATTTAAAAAAAACACTCTTATAAAATAAATCAAATCGTTTAGTAGGATGAAAATAGTTTTAAATCTATATTGTTAATTCAAAAATTATTTTTTTATTTTGTTGACCAATAATTCTTTGCAATACTCTTTATATCTAAGTTAGTATAGTTATGTTACAAAAAGACATTTCGAATGATACATCTGGAATTTTTAATTCATAATGGCGACATTATCTTTGTGTCGTAATCTTAGATAAATTTTTTTTGAAAATTAATTTATAGGCGTATTTTAAAAATAAATAATATAAGCTATGAATCATTACTTAAATGACCTGTCATCTTTCTCGATTAACAGGAAAAAAATGTATTTTAGTTGGAAGCCATTTTTTGTATTGCTTTTTTCGTGCTTTGTAATTTTTCAAATTCAGGCTCAATCCTCAACTGTTAATGTTGAAGGAATTGTGATAGATGAAAAGGGACAGGCCGTAATTGGTGCAAATATTACAATTAAAGGAACTACTTTGGGTACGATAACAAATGTTGAAGGAAATTTTCAACTGAAAGCCACGATTGGATCTGTTTTGAAAATTTCGTACATTGGATATTTAGACCAAGAAATAAAAGTAGAAGAAAATAAGTTGATGAAAATTCAATTAGAAGAAGATTCTAAAACATTGAGCGAAGTCGTAGTAGTAGGATATGGTCAACAAAAAAAGGTTTCGGTTGTAGGTTCCATTTCAACCACATCTGGGAAGGATTTGGTAAAATCGCCACAAGGGAGTTTAGGAAATGCTATGGTTGGTCGTCTGAATGGATTGGTTTCGGTTCAGGAAACTGGCATTCCCGGTGGTGAAACTCCTCGTATCAATATTCGAGGTGTAAGTACACTGAATAATGCAAGCCCACTAGTAATTGTGGATGGCGTAGAGCGTACCGGTGGAGGTAGAGCTAGTGGAGACCCAAAAGATATTTCGGGCGGTACAATGGGAAATGTGTCTGGTTGGGAAGCAATTAATCCCAATGATGTTGAATCCATCTCTGTATTGAAAGATGCTTCGGCTACTGCTGTGTATGGTGTGAAAGGAGCCAATGGTGTTATAATTATAACCACTAAGAGAGGAAAAACCGGCAAACCTGTGGTTTCCTATTCATTTAATTATGGATTATCGAATCCAACCAGTCTAAAGCAAACCCTTAATTCCTATGAGACCATAAGGTATTCAAACGAGGCAAATTCCAATGATGGTTTACCGCAAATTAAGAGTTACGATGATATGAATAATTATAGATATCATACAAACGATTTATTGTATCCAGATATGAATATCAATAAGTATATGCTTTTGGATTATTCACCTAAATCATCTCATAATTTCAGCATTAGTGGTGGTAGCGAGTTAGTAAAATATTTTTGTTCTGCAGGGTATTATGATGAGTCGGGTTTGGTAAAGCAAAATTCCGCCTATGGTTTTGATCCCAATAATAAATACAATCGTACAAATGTTCGTTCGAATCTTGACTTTCAATTTACAAAACGTCTTTCGGCCAGTATAAATATTGATGCTCGATACGAAGAAAGACAGGGTGCTCGAAATCCGGGAAACAATATTTTCTGGACACAAATGTATATGTCACTGCCTTGGACATCACCAGGTTTTAATGAAAACGGACATATGATTATTTCAAATACACCTACAGCCGATGGTTATCCAATTTTTGTTGCCATACAAAGTGGTGGAATGTATAAACGTGAGCAAATAACTGCAAATACTTTGTTCTCAGCAAAATACGATTTAGATCAAATTACAAAAGGTCTTTCGGTAGCTTCTCGTTTTTCTTTTGATTCATATTCCGAAAGCTGGTTTAACACTACTCAAGCACATGCCAGAGTTGATATCGGCCGTGATCCGGTAACCAATGAACCCATATCCATTAAATCTGGATTTGATGGCGAGATGATAATTAACAGACAAGCACCTGATAAACGGAAAAAATATTATTTTGAAACTTCATTGAATTATTCCCGAACTTTTGGCAATCACAATGTAACTGCACTGGCACTTTACAATCAGGAAAAACGACATTATTTTGAAACTTCATTTCCCGATGTTCCAGTAGCATACATAGGGTTTGTGAGCAGGTTAACTTATGATTATAAAAGTAGGTATTTTGCTGAATTTAATTTGGGTATAAATGGGTCTGAAAATTTTCCGGTAGGTCAACGTTTTGGAACTTTTCCAGCATTCTCAGCAGGTTGGTTATTGACCGATGAACCATTTATGAAAAACGTGAAAGCTATAAGCTCGTTTAAATTTAGGGCTTCATACGGCGAAGTGGGTAGTGATAGAATAGGTAATAATAGGTTTTTATATATCCCAGGAAATTATGTTAACTTCCCAGAACAATATGTAGGTCTTTTTGGAGAAGGAAATAATATTTATGGCGGTTCGAACGGAATACGAGGAGTTCAAGAAGGATCTGCCGCTAATCAGAATGTGACATGGGAAACCGCAAGGAAAACAAATATCGGTTTCGATAGCAAGTTTTTTAAAGATAGATTAAGCCTTGTGCTAGATTTATTTCAAGAAGACCGCGATAATATCTTGACAAATATGGAGACATTACCTGGTTTCTTATTTCCAAATTTTCCTGATTCCTGGGGTCCTTCACCACTCACCAAATCCTACACAACTCCTGTAAATTATGCAAAAGTACAAAATAGAGGTATAGAGATTGAATTGGGATGGAATGATTTCATTGGAAAAGATTTCAATTATTTTGGAAAACTTACAATGGCTTATTCCAAAAATAAAGCTGTTTTGTTGTCGGAATCTCGTAAAGACTATCCATGGTTATACAATCAGGGCTTACCATTACAAATGACAAGAGGCTTAATAGCAGAAGGATACTGGAATAGTTATGCTGAGATTAATAATTTGAACAATCCTTACAATACCTATGGTCCAAATCCAATTCCGGGTGATGTAAAATACAAAGATATTAATGGAGACATGAAAATTGACAATAACGATTTAGTTCCATTAGATTATAGTGCGGTAACTCCACGAACAAATTTTGCCGGGTCGTTTGGTTTCTCGTATAAAGGTTTCGATGTTTCGTTATTGTTCCAAGGTGTAACCGGAATGATATATATGCCAAGTGGATATTCGCAGAAGTTAGGTGCTCGTGGAGCTGTATTCGATTGGATATCCGATAGGTGGACTCCAAATAATAGAAACGGAAATTATCCGGTTCTGCATACATTTTCTGCAAGTTCGTCAAATTTTGTACCTTCCACTTATTGGGCTTACGATGATACCTATGTTCGTCTAAAAAATGTTCAGGTAGGATATGTGATTCCAAAACAAATAACATCGAAGTTAGCTATTAGTAATTTACGTGTTTCAATCACCGCACAAAATCTCGCAACATGGACACTGGATGATCGTATGAAAAATTACGATCCGGAAGCATGGTCGGGAGGCGGTGGAGTAGAATCCTATTATCCGATTATGAAAATATTTAATTTAGGAATTGATGTTACATTTTAGTTCAAATAATTTTAAATGATTGGATACAATTTAAAATCAAAAAACAAAATTGTAAAAAAGTTAACCACAAAATAAGTCGATAAATAATAGATATTATGAAACATAAAATTGCAAAAATAACTTTAATTAGTTTTATTGTAGCCATTGCAGGGTGCAACGATTTTTTGGAAAGACCCGATGCAAGTGGACTTACCGAAGATGTTGTATTTGGATCAATGAAGGAGGCTGACAAAGTACTTGCTGCTGCTTACGCATTTGCCCCTTGGGGTTTTTCTACTTACATGTCAAGCGATGGTAACTGGAATTATGCTATCCGTTTAATGAATCACAATACAAGCAACATTTGTGATGAGGCCGAAACGCAATCAAATACTTGGGATAGAGAAGCTCTTGAGTTTTATACGAAAGGTACTTTGTCGTCTAATTTACAATATCCATATCTGGAAGATAAATGGATGTTTAATTATCAGGCTATTCGAAGTGCATACCTTTATATCGATAAAGTGGATAGAGTAAAAGATGGAACACCTGAAATTATTAGAATAAGAAAAGCAGAAGCCAGGGCGTTTGTTGCAACCAAACAATATGAGAATTTTAAACGCTACGGTGGCCTAGCTTGGGTACCAGGCTATACTAAACTTGGTGAAACGTATTCAACCGAACGATTGACCATTTCGCAATCGGTGGATTCAATCAACAGTCTGTTGGATAAAGCTATACCCGACCTCCCAATTAAATCCGAAGGGCTGGAATTTGGACGAATTAATAAAATTGCAGCTATGACGTTAAAAGCACGTACGTTGTTGTGGGCTGCGAGTCCGCTGTTTAACCCCGAAGATAATCAATCTTATTTTCCTGCTTTCAGTAATCAGGACTTGATAAAATATCCAACTTATAGCAAAGAAAGATGGAAAACAGCTGCCGAAGCAACCGACGAAGCACTAAATTTGGCATTGGCAAATGGATACAAACTAATTCAAAAAGGAGATAATGGAGTAAATAGTTTTAAAGATGCCTATAAAGCCAGTGTGTATTATTTTCCTAACGATCCGATCAAAAATACCGAGATCATATGGGGCACTCGTTTAACTAAAACTTGGAACGAAAACAATTGGGGAGTTTATTTCCGAATTCCTTGGGGAAAAGTGGGTACAGGCTTATTAGCTTCGGTGCAATGCTCCACCATACCCTTACAAAACTTCGTGGATAATTATGAAATGACCAACGGATCTGACCAATCACCTACCCTCTTTGATACACCAAATCCTTATGACAATTTGGATGCACGTTTTTCGGGAAGCATGTTTTATCATAATTACAAACTCGAAGGGAATTCTAAACCTACCGTTGATATGACTTTCAGAACAGCTGATGACAAAGGAAATAATAGACCACCAGCTGGAAATTTTGGTAATTTTACAGGATATTATTATTCAAAATTCATAAAAGATCAGGAAGTAACAGGCGAACTTTCTTTCCATAATTGTTTTTGGCCTTACATCCGCCTTGCCGAGTTGTATTTAATGTCGGCCGAAGCATGGAACGAATACGACCCCAATGGTCATAAACAATATATCCGCACCATGATAAATGCTGTTCGAAATAGAGCCGGTCAACCAAATATCGAATCAATTCCTGGATTTCAAGATACGCAATCATTTATGCGTGATCGTATTAAACGAGAACGAGCTGTTGAACTTGCTTTTGAAGAACATCGTTATTTCGACCTGAAACGTTGGAAGATGGGAGATGGTTATATTGGTGGCCAAATGTATATGATGGACGTAACCGGATCGGCTGCATCTCCGATTTACACTAAGAAACCAATGGGTGATCCTCGCTTCTTCTCAAATAAATTTTATTTATACCCTATGCCTCTTGAGGAAGTTCAGAAATCCAAAATGCTTCAAAATCCGGGGTGGTAATTAAAACAATATAAAGATTCTACTATTATGAAAAAACAGAAAATAAGATTCTTCATTTCAATTATCGCTTTGTATTTATTTGGACTGGCTGCTGCTTTGCAAGCTCAAGAAATGCCAACTCAGCCAACTTCAACTATTGATTCAACCCAAACGAAAAAAGTTGATATAGCTTTTGGACAGCAATCATACAATTCAGTTACTTCGGCAATGAGCTCAGTTTATTCAAGCACGTTGACAAATCAAATTGTGCCAACTGTTAGCGATGCATTAGCCGGCAGATTGCCTGGTCTTATTGTACGCAAGACTGGTGGAAATTTAGGTAATTTTGCGAATATTATCATTCGTGGACAAGGAACATTCAATGGTACTCAGCCGCTTATAATTGTGGATGGTTTCAGAGCCGATTATAATCAACTCTCCATCTATGAAATTGAAAGTATTTCTGTATTAAAAGATGCGGCTGCTACTGTTTTGTACGGCATGGATGCTGCCAATGGCGTATTGCTGGTTACAACCAAAAGAGGAAATGTTGGTAAACTAAAAGTGGATATAAATTATAATTATGGGATACAACAACCCAATCAATTGCCTGAATTACTCAATGCAACACAATATGCAACGTATTATAATCAAGCCCGCGTAAATGATGGACTTCCTGTTAAATATGATGTTACAAACGATATTCCATTTTACGGTCAAGGTGGAAATTATCAATACACACATCCCGACAATAATTATATCAACGATTATCTGAAAAGTAGTGCCCCTATCATGACAGGTGGAATAAATTTAAGTGGCGGTAACGACAAATCGAAATACATGGTTGCCATAGGATATTTGGCAAATGAAGGTTTATTGAAATTTAGCGATTTAAATAAATTTTCGACCCAAATGGAAATGGATAAAATAAACATCCGAACCAATTTGGATGTCAATGTAATGAAAGGTTTAACTGCTGCAATAGATGTTGCATTAGCTTTTGATAACCGAAATTACCCTGGCAATAGTGTGGATGGTATCATGGGTACGCTCATGCAATTGCCATCACAGGCTTTCCCGATAAAAAATCCAAATGGAACCTTAGGCGGCTCTTCCACGTATAAAACAAATCCGTTGGGTATGATTTCACAATCGGGTTATCAAACCTATTTACAACGAAAACTCGATGTCAATCTTCGATTAGATTATAATTTTGAGAAATCGCTTAAAGGATTAAAAGTGGGTATTGCTGGTTCATCTTCCACCTGGATGGTTTTGTGGGACAATAAAACACGAAACTATGCAACTTATTCAATCGACAACCCTGCTGATTTAGCCACTACCACCTACACACAACATGGCGATAGTACGAATTTGGTTTGGTCAACGGATGTAATTGCTTATAAACGAATGACTTTTGAAGCAAATGCAACCTATAATCGCACGTTTGGAAACCACAGTATCAATGCTTTGGTTATGTACCATGCCGATAGGTTTGTGCAACAGATAACTTCAAATCCATATAATTACGACAATGCAGGATTAGGATTTAGAATGGCTTATGGATATAGCGATAAATACTTTGCTGAAATTGCTGCTAGTTATTACGGACAAGAACAATACAAAGCATCTAACCGATACAAGTTTTTTCCTACTGCTTCGGCAGCTTGGGTAGCATCAAAAGAAGATTTTATTAATGATATTCCACAAATTGATTACCTTAAATTCAGAGCTTCTTACGGTATAGTTGGGGGTGGAAGTGGTCAACTTTTCCCGGGATATGATGTAAAAACCAGATTGATGTACTCACAATTCTACCAAAAACTGGGTGGTGTAAGTTTTGGTGAAACCAATTCGTTTGCGCCCGGATCTGCTTCTTATCAACTTGGCAATTTGGCCAACCCGAATATCTCCAGTGATTTATCCCATAAATTGAACGTTGGTTTTGAAGCCACTTTATTGAATCACTTTAATATAAAATTTGATTATTTCAACGATACTAGAACCAATATTTTAGCTTATAACAATTTAATGCCAGCAACCATGGGTTTTGGCGGTCGGTTATCGTATGCCAACGGCGGTGAAGTTAATAATCAGGGATACGAATTGAGTATTGATTATTTTGGACAGAAAGACGATTTTAGTTATCTGGTCAATGGTGGTATCTGGTACAATAAAAGTAAAATTGTGAAGAAACCCGACGTTATTCCATTACCCGGAGTTGATAACCGTAGCGGAATTGGAATGCCTGTTGGACAATATTTTGGATATGAAGCTATCGGTTTTTATGCAACTGATGACGATGCTAAAAATGCCACTGTAAAACAAACATTTGGAAATACACAAGCCGGCGATGTTATTTACAAAGATAATACCGGCGATGGTAAAATTGATATTTCGGATATGGTGCCATTAGGCTATTCATTCATACCACAATACACCTATACTTTCTCGTTTGAATTGAAATATAAAAATGTTTTTCTTTCTGCAATGGGACAAGGTACGATGAATAGTTCTATAATGCTGGGTGGATACGCAGTTCCTTTCAGTACACAGGGCAACGCATACAGCACTTTTGTTGAAAATAGCTGGTCGCCAGCAAACTCAACAAATGCTAAATATCCTCGATTATCAACCACCTCAAACTCTAATAATATTCAATCAAGTTCAATATGGTTACTGTCAGGTGATTATTTCAAAATCCGTAATTTGCAAATTGGATACGAAATACCTCAAACTATATTAAAAAGCATAAACTTCAATACGGCACGAATTTTTGTAAGCGGAATCGATTTATTTACCTTTTCTAAAGATATTAAACATATTGATCCTGAGACCTTAAGTATGTATCCTGCATTGAAATCGTATAATTTGGGCGTAAGCTTTACATTTTAATTAAAATTATTGCTAATAATTGCTGATATGAAAATAAAATATAAAATAATAGGATTTTCAACACTGTTTCTAGTGTTATTTACGTCGTGCGAAGACTTTTTTCAAGTCAATGATAAAGAACTTATCGGACGTGATTTGGTAGTTGCAAACGAAGAATTTATGACTGGACTTTGGAGCAATTTATATCATTCACTCAACAATGGATTTCAAGAAGTTGGTTCTACGATGCTAGCTAATGCTTCCGATGAAGCCGATAGCAATGTGCCTTTTGGAGCTACCTCTTTTTTCAACGAAGGAAGCTGGAACTCATACAATACGCCTTATAATAAGAGTTGGGCTTTCCAGTATCAGGGTGTAAACAATGCTGCTTATTTTCTACAAATTTCTGACACCACAACTAATAAAGATTTTAATTTTTACCATGAATATAAAAATTATCCCGACAACAGGGCAAAATATAATAAGTTTTTAGCGAATTTGAAATCCTATAGAATGGATTCAAAATTTTTTAAAGCCTATTTCCATTTTCAACTGTGGAAAATGTATGGAAATGTCCCTATTGTTGATAAAGTAATTACAGCCGAAGAAGCGAAGAATCTTCAACAAGCAAGTACAACCGAAATGGTAAGTTATATTTCGGGATTATTGAACGAAATTATTGCAGAATATGATGGGTTAGAAAATACACCCGGTTCGGCATATAAAAGTGGCAAATGGGATGGCAATAATTTGGGTAGAATTACTAAAGGTGCTGCACTTGCACTGAAATGCCGACTGTTTTTATATGCTGCAAGTCCATTACACAACGAAGGATCTTACAACAAAGCTTATTGTGATAGTGCAGCAAAAGCTGCTGCCAGCATTATTAATTCAAATGTATATAGCGTAAGTATAGGGTATCGAAAACTTCAATTTAACAGAACTGCTACTAACCCCGAAAATATTCTCGATAACCGGGCGGATATATTGAACAATAATTTTATGGAATACAGCAATTATCCAAAAGGCGGTTTGGCAAAATATGTAAATGTGCCTGGTGTTTGTTCCAATGCTACTTGTCCGTCACAGAATTTAGTGGATGCCTATGATAAACTTTCAGGTTACTCGGATGCTGCTCCATTTGAAAATAGAGATGTACGTTTTAAACAAACCATTTATTGCGATGGCGACTTGGAAAATGGCAGTTTCATAGAGAGTTACCGTGGAGGAAAGGATGGAATTGGAGATAAAAATTCAACAACTACCGGTTATTACCTCAAAAAATTTGTAAACGATACCGTTTCATTGCCTGTTGGATCTACAGCTCCGCATGTTTGGTACATTTTCAGGTATTCAGAAGTATTATTGAACTATGCCGAAGCCGTATTTAATGCTTATGGAAATGTGCAGAAGGGTTATATTACCAGTGGAAGTGATTTGAGCCCCGAAGAGGCTATCAATATTGTTCGCCTCAGAGATGGAAAGAATATTGGAAATATTCCAATTGAAACTCCACTTACGAATGATTTGATTCGCAGAGAACGACAGGTTGAACTTGCATTTGAAGGACATCGTTTTTGGGATGTACGTCGTTGGAATATTGCCAATACTACCGAAAATAAACCACTTCGAGGAATGAATATAACATTGAATAGCGGAATCAAAACCTATGATCCATCCTACGTGGTGGAAAATAGAAAATTTGTTGCCGGCATGGAATTATTCCCTATTCCTTATACCGAAATGCATCTTTATCCTTCATGGATACAGAATTGGTGGTAATAAAATTTCTCTTGAAAAGCTTAATCAATTGACCAATAATATAATATATTTTAGTTATGAAAAAAAATAAGTTTATATCATTAATAATACTCACTACAGCTTTTGTAATGGTTGGTTGCACTCCCAATGCAGTGGAGAATCCAATTGTTATAACAGCAGGAATTGCAAAAATTGGACAAGTATTGGACAATACAGAAAAACAATTTCAGTTAGGCGATACTATTGTTTATAAATTCGAGGTTAACTCACCCAATGGTATTGCAAAAGTAGAGTTTTCAAACTTCGAAGGTGTAGGTGTGAACCAAAAGGCTCCGGTTGTTTTATCAAAAGTTGAAAGTCTGAATGGTACAACATGGACGTTGGTGGATACAATAAAAAATATCCAAACGGATATGCGGTATTCTGTTTACATTGAGGATAACAACAGACAATACAAAACCCTGCAAGTGAATGCTTATTTAGATATTTCTAGATACTTAACACAAACACTTTACGATGGTTTACCTAATGGAACTTCAAAAACCTTTATGAATGTAGAATCAGGAAGAACATTCTTTATTGCTAATACTATTGGTGATCCTACAGGTATAGATTTTGGATTTGCTTATCTGGAAAATCAACCAACTGTTTTGGCTTGTTTGGTTTCGTTCGATGAGTATTGGAATACAGGAAATTATTCCTCGTTGGTGAATAACCTGAATCAACCTACAGTATTTAAGAAATCAACAGTAGCTACATCTACAAGCACCACGTGGATAAAAGACAAAGTGAAAAATTCGGCTGATTTAAAAACTCTTTTCGATGCTGCCAGCAATTACCCAAGTATTCTTCCACTTTTTCCTGATAGCAAAGTAGCGTTAAATATCAAATCGAAAGATGTCATTTGTTTCAAAACTGCTGATGGAAGATATGGTTTAATTCAGGTAACGTTTGTCGATCCAAAAAGCGGGTCTGATAAAAATACTCAAAAAATGAATTTTGCCATGGTTGTTGAAAAAAAACTCAGTACAAATAATTGATAGTATGAAAATAAATAATAGTAAAATGAAAAAGTTTCAGATTCAGCAACTAATTATACTGGTAATATTGCTTGCAACTTTTACAATGAGTGCTTGTAAAACCGATGAAATAAGTGCACCGCCAGTTTTGACAGTTTTTGTGAACAACGATGACATAACAGCAGCACCTTCTATAACAGTTAGTTCTGGAACACGTGTCGAATATCGGTTTGAAATAAATGCATCTACTACAATTGCAGATGTAAAAACGGTAATTACGGACATAAAAGACCCGGCTAAAAGAGTATCGAAAGAGTTTATAGTAGGCGGACAAATTAATGCAACCACTCAAACGGTTAAAGGTGTGTTTTTCCCAAAAAGCAATACTGAAATTATGCTGGTTGTAAATGATGTAGCTGGAAATGAAGCTACAAAAATGTTTACAATTACAATTCAGTAATTGATAATTGACAATTGATAATTGACAATTGATAATTCCTAACTAAGAATAAAGAATGAAACTTCTCAAAGTCTCAATTTTACTTTTTTTGATTTCTATTTCCATTTATGGACAAAGACAAATCTCTTATGAGCAATATATAAAACAAAATATTGCAAAAAAAGTAGAAATTGATGTTTTTTTAAGCAATAAAGGAACATGGGCTCAATTTAGTCCCGATTTAGGTTATATTCTGGGTAATTCGATGCCACATGACGCTCATGATAAAAGTTTTACAATTTCCAGTGTTCAAGCCAATGGTGCACGTACACAAGTAAATTTCAAAGAAAAAAAATGCCGAATTAATGTTTACGGCGATAGTTTTGCTCAATGTCATCAGGTTTCGGATGGTGAAACTTGGGAAGAAGTTTTGGCAGCTAGGTTTGGCGAACCCATTCGTAATTTTGGTATGGGTGGCTACGGAACTTATCAGTCGTACCAGCGAATGTTGAAAGAAGAAGCCACGAAAAGTAATGCAAAAAATATTATTTTCTATATTTGGGGCGACGACCATCAACGAAGTTTATTGCAATGCCGATATATGGCAATAAAAGTCTGGAACGACAAAATGGAACCGGGGTTGAGTTTTCATGGTAATTTTTGGCCTTATATGGATTTTGATTTGCAAACCGGGCAATTTACCGAACATGATAACAAGCTCAATACGCCCAAATTGCTCTATAAAATGACCGATTCGGCATGGATGTACGAAAACTTAAAGGATAATCTGGCTCTCCAAGCTTTACTTTATATTCAAGGATATACCAAAGATTTTGATGTGCCAAAAATGACTTTGTTGGCAAAATGGATGAAAATGGAAATTGACTTCAATGACAAGACCAATTTGATGAAAAATGTAGAAAATCTGCTAGATAAATACGGTTATGCTGCCAACATTTACATATTGGAAAAATTAAAAAAATACGCAGAAAAAAACGGAAAAAACTTGATGGTTGTTATTTTCGATCCATATATAGTAACTGGGGCATTAATGCAAGACCAACCCCGCGCAGATCAGGACATGGTTAAATACCTCACCAAAGAAAAAATTAATTACTTTGACATGAATGTTGTTCATGCCGAGGATTTTAGAAAGAGAAAATTAACAATAAGTGAGTATTATTCAAAATTCTTCAATGGACATTATGATCCTGCGGGCAATTTGTTTTTCGCTTTCTCTATCAAAGAAAAATTAGTGAATTGGTTAAATCCTAAACCAATTACATATCAAAATTCCGACAAACAGTTTATCGACTTCAAAGGGTATTTGCAAGGTTTAAGGTAACCAAAATCTAAATTTAGTTGTTATCATTTTGACATATCTTAGTATTGCTTCAATAAATTTTATCTGTTAAATCAAATACAAAATACAATGAAGACACACTACTCAAATACAAGATTTCTTAAAACACTGATCATTATCCTTTCTTTTGCTGCTACAAAAGTTTTTGCGGCATTCCCAACCGATATTTGGCCACAAGCCGGACAAACTGCTCAGTGGACTGTTAATGTGAACAACGAATTGTGCTTCGATGGTACTCAGCCAGGGTTTGGTCCAGCTACTGTTGCCACCACTTTTGGTGGATTAGTTTCCAATGATTATACTGGTTTAAAAATCATGTTCGATGCTTATATTTCTGCCAGTGGCCAGAGTACAACTGTTGTTTTAAGTTCAAATGGTACTTGGGGGAGTAAAGGTATTCTGATTGAGATGAATAAATATTCCATTCAAGGGGTAGCAAATTTTACCTATCCAGGTACGATGTTAAGTACCGATGTATCTACCTATCAAAACACGATTGTAAAAACGGGCATGTACAATTCATTTATTTTGGATGTTAGTGCTGCCGGAATCATTACTGTTAAAATAAACGGATACGTATGTCCTACAACATATTCTGCTCCACTTTCAGTACTTCAAGCAGCAAGTCCAGTTCCTCGTTTTGCGTATTTTTGTACCGGATTTACTGGCTTTAAATTGAAAAATTTAATAGCTACAAAAGGAGTTAACTCAAAACAATACTTTACTACCTATGTGCCTGTTGTACAACTTAGCGGTACATATTATATCGATGCCGTCAATGGAAGTGATGTGGCTACTGGCAAATCAGAAGCTCAAGCATGGAAAACTTTTGCGAATGTAAATAAAACAACACTTGCAGCAGGAACTGAAATTTTACTTAAAAAAGGTAGTGTTTGGAACCAACGGTTGGAAATACGAGGAGCTGGAACTGCATCTAATTGGATTCAGGTGGATAGTTACGGTACAAGTCCCGATAAGCCCAAAATTTCGTTGACAAATAATGCAAATGATATCGGAATACTGATTTGCGATTTAGATAAAACCTCAGGAACGCCAAAAGCTCAATCGATTAGCTATATAAAAATCCAGAACTTAGAAATTGCCAATACACGATTGGGAATTTATTACCGTTGTGTAGCAGGAACAGAAAATACAGGTTTTAATGTAAACAATGTTACTTTTAACAACATAAACTGCGACCCTGTATTAACGGCTATCCTTAATGCTATGCCTAACTATACTGCCGAAATCGGAGCTCAACTTGCAGCCATAAAAGGAAATCTGGAAACTCTGACAGGCAATTCGGATGGAGGAGTACGCGAATATCTTTTTCCAGCTGGCATATTAGTTGGAGGTCAAACCTTCGGAGGTCAAACAATTACGGGAAACCATACAACGGTTCTGACAGAATTGGAAGTCTCCAATTGCCAGTTCAACGAAGCAATTGCAGGTCTAATGTCAATATTTTACTGGCCTGTGGCAAATACTGATGGAACGAATGTATGGCAACAACTCGTGAATAAAGTAAAAATGACAAATTGTACATCAACTGGAATTATAAATGGTGTAATTGGATTAGATTGTACAAATGGTGGTGCAGTTGCCGATGCTAATGGAGTGATGCAACCCGATGCAAATGGTTGGGGGGTATTTAAAAATGTAAATGTGACAATGGGCGCATCTGCTCCAGGCAGATCTTGGCCCGAAGGTACAACAGGAGTAATTCTGTCTAATTGTAAGAACATGTTGGTGGACAGTTGTGAATTCTCTGAACTTCTAAATCAAAATAATCCTGATGGTTGCGGTTTCGATTTTGAGACAAATAATCATCAGATCACCATTCAAAATACTAAATTTATCAATAATGATGGTCATTCCATTCTATTGATGAGAAGTGGTGGTTTTGGCGGCAATTCAAATATCAACATACAAAAAAACCTTTTTGCCAAAAATGTAAAAAACGGTGATAATGTGTATGAATTTCGCTTTACAAATGATCCAATGCACAGCAATGTAAAAGTACGAAATAATCAAGTGTTTATGCGAAGAAAAAATAAGTTAAACCAAAATATTACTTTTCTTCCAAATCTCAGTTATTTAACAAATATAAGCAACGATTTGTACTATTTGGATGATACACAGCCCGATATTACCATCAGCTTTTTGAGCCAACCTTATACTTTTAAAGCAGTAGTAAGTTCAGTGGCTGCTCCGCAGGTTTCTAACTTATTGCTGAATAATGGCGCACTTGTTACAAATAGCAGAACGATAAATGTTTACAATGAATATTCATTGAACAATGGAACCCCTGCAAGCTATATGGTGAGTGAAAATTCTAATTTTACCGGTGCAAGTTGGGTTCTATATACATCTAATTTCAGTTTTCAACTTTCTGCTGGCGATGGTGGTAAAATAGTCTACTTCAAAACTAAGAATGTGGCAGGCACATCACCTTCCTATTCTACTTCAATCACATTGAGTCTTAACTCTACCTCTCTGGATAAAAATATCTATGGAAGTTCATTGCTCGATATTCAACCGAATCCGGTTAAGTCAATAGCACGGATTCATATTAAGAATACAGAAAACTCAATATTTGAAAATACGAGATATAATGTTTCTGTTATTTCTATAACTGGCAGTGTTTTACACAGCAGTTTAGAAAAAGGAAACTCATTCAGTATCGATTTAAGTCAGTGCCCTTCAGGAGTTTTAATTGTAAAAGTGAAAAATGATACACAATCGTTTACTCAGAAAGTGATAAAACGTTGAATGTAGCTTTTTAAGACAGTCTTGACAACAATAAAATTAATTGGGTGGCTTATGTCACCCATTTTTACTAATAAAAAATAAGAGTATGAGAAAACGAAATTTATTAAAACTGATATTGGTGGGAATGATTCTTTTCAATCTGCCAAATAATTCACTGATAAATGCTGCGATTTTAAAAGGCACTTTTTATATCGATGCAGTCAATGGAAATGATATACGTACCGGAAAATCTGAGGCTGATGCATGGAAATCATTCAGTAATATCAATAAAAGTGTGCTTTCTGCCGGAACGAAAATTCTTCTGCAACGAGGTTCTGTGTGGAATAAACGTTTGGAAATAAGAGGATCAGGAACTGTTAATAACTGGATTTCAGTTGGCTCGTACGGAAATGCTGTAGTTCGCCCAAAAATATCGTTAAAAAATAATCGGGATGATATTGCAATTTTAATCTGTGATTTAGATAAAACGACTGGAGAAGCCAAAGCTCAACCGATAAGTTACATTGAAATTAAAGATTTGGAAATAGAGAACACACGTTTAGGAATTTATTATCGCTCGGTAATGAATACTTCAAATATTGGATTCAGGGTTTCGAACGTAATATTTAATAATATAAATTGTGACGAAGTGATGATACCTTGTAATGCAGGCACTGATAAACATTTAAAAAACAGACAAATATCTCTTCAGCTAAAAGTGCCAAAAGGAAATTTACAAACCGTTTGCGAGAATTTCAATGGAGGAATTAATGAATTTATTTTTCCTGCCGCTATTTTTGTAGGCGGTAAAACACTTGATCGACAATTGGTGAATGGATCTCACTCAACGGTTTTATCTGAGTTTGAAGTCACAAATTGCCAATTTAACGAAGCAATTGCAGGAGTTATGTCCTTTTTTTATTGGCCTTTTAGACAAAATGATGGAGCCAATGCTTGGCGACAAATCGTCAGTAAAGTTAGAATTACAAACTGTACAGCTACAGGAGCTGTGAATGGTGCACTTGCTTTTGATGGTGTAAACGGAGGTGCCATTCCAGACTCAAATGGGGTTATGCGTCCCGATAAGGATGGTTGGGGATTAATTGAAAATTTGGCAGTTACCAGGGGCGCATCATTACCCGGCAGAACCTGGCCAAACGGTACAACTGGAGTTATCTTTTCCAGTACACAAAACTTTCTAATAGATAAATGCGAATTTTCAGGAATACTAAATCAGGGAAATCCAGATGGCTGCGGTTTCGATTTTGAAACAAATAATCATCAGGTAACCCTGCAAAATTCCAAGTTTTTCAATAACGATGGACATGCCATTTTACTTATGAATGGTGGCGCTGTTGGGGGAAACAGCGATATAACAATACAGAACAATCTGTTTTCGAATAACCTAAAAAGCAGCGATTCGGAATTCGATTTATTATTCTCGTTAGATTGGGATGGAAATAAAAATGTGAAAGTAAGAAACAATATAAGTTTTTTGAGACCATTCAATAAAGAGGACAAGCCTATCGGTTTTGTAAATCCAGATCGGAAATACATTACAGCCACAAATAATGAAATCTATTATTTGGATGAAAAAGCTCCTTTACAAACCATACATTTTCTTGGAATTCCATATTCGTTTAATGCAAATAAGAAATAACAGAAAATAACGATTTTTTAACTTGACTAATATTATCGATTACGAATAATGAATCTTTTGTATTGAAAGTGATTTCCTAAATTTACATTGTAATAAGATGTACGAACAATTTGTTACAATTAGACAAACAGAATGATACATGTATAATTTTATCTGCAACTTAAATAACTTACTTTTGTTTCAAATACATTACATGTCAACTCAAATACCATGATTTCAATCCAAAAAATTAAAATACTACCTTTAAACTTTACACAAAAGTTTATCGGACTGTTTTTGTTTCTCTTGATTTTCTCGCTTCAATCAGTTTATGCCGGTTATTTAAGTGGTACTTATTATATTGATGCCGTGAATGGTAACGATACATATTCAGGAAAGACAGAAGACGCTCCTTTAAAATCCTTCGATAAAATTAATGCCAATTTACTTACAGCCGGTACTAAGATTATGCTAAAACGTGGTTCGGTTTGGAATAAACGTTTAGAAATCAGAGGGTCAGGTATAGCTTCAAGCTGGATTTCTGTCGGCGCTTATGGTTCAGGTGAAGTTCGTCCTAAAATATCGTTGACAAATGCCAGAAACGATATTGCATTGCTTATTTGTGATTTAGACAAAACATCAGGCTCTGCAAAGTCTCAAAATATAAGTTATATTCAAATTAAAGACTTAGAAATTGCCAATACCCGATTGGGAATTTACTATCGAAGTGTAACAGGTACTGTAAATACAGGGTTTAAAGTGCAAAATGTTATTTTCAACAACATAAATTGCGATACAGTGATGACAATTTGCAATACAGGTGCCAACATGACTGAGAAAAATGCTCAAATAAATGCTGAGATGCGAGTTGTAAAAGGAAATTTGCAAACGGTTTATGGTGATTCAAATGGGGGAAGCAACGAATATATTTTTCCTGCAGCAATATTTGTTGGAGGATCAACATTCGGTAACCAAACTGTAACGGGTAATCACACTACCGTATTAACTGAATTTGAAGTGTCTGATTGCCAATTTAACGAATGTATGGCTTCAATAATGAGTGTGTTTTATTGGCCTTTTGTTGCGGGTGGTGGCTCTAATGTTTGGCGACAAGTAATTCATAAAGTGCGTGTTACAAATTGTACAGCTACAGGTGCTGTGAATGGTGCCATTGCTTTTGATGGTGTAAACGGGGGCGCAATTCCCAATGCCGATGGAGTGATGCAACCCGATGCTGATGGTTGGGGACTGATCCAAAATATGGCGGTGACCCGAGGTTCGGCAGAACCCGGCAGAACCTGGCCAAATGGAACAACTGGAGTGATTCTCTCGAATTGTCAAAATTTTTTATTTAACGAATGTGAGTTCTCCAATATTTTAAATCAAGGCAATCCTGATGGTTGTGGTTTCGATTTTGAAACAAACGTCTATCAAGTGACAATTCAGAATTCTAAGTTTTTCAATAATGATGGACATGCCATATTAATGATGGATGGCGGTGCTTTTGGTGGTTGTTCGAAAATTGTGATACAAAAAAACATATTTGCCGGTAACATCAAAAGTAGCACTTCTGTTTGGGATTTTTATTTCTCACGTAAGGAAGATGGACATACAAATGTCAGAGTTAATAATAATATTAGTTTTTTACCTAAGAAAAACAAAGAAAATAAAGATGTTGGTTTAATTGATCCTACCCGTACGTATGTAACTGCCACCGACAATGAAGTGTATTATTTGGATGATTCTGCACAGCCTGTAACCGTGAGTTTTATGGGAAATCCGTATACCTATAAAGCTATCGGCAGTGTTGTAGCTATTCCGGTAATAAATACATTAACTGTAAATGATGGTAACTTGCTCACCGATAAAACAGCAGTTCAACTTGCCAGCAATGTGACAAAAGGAGCACCTGCTTATTATAAAATAAGTGAAAAAAATGATTTTTCAAACGCTGATTGGGTACTCTATAATGTAAACGTTCCTTTTCAATTATCATCAACCGTAGGGCTTAAAACCATTTATTTTAAAGTCAAGAATCTAGCCGGTGAATCTTCCATGGCAAGAGTTAATTTGGCATTTAAACCAGTTCCCGAAAAATTGGATGCTGTAGGTCGTACACATGTTATTGTTGCTCCAAATCCCGTTATTTCTCAAGCTAAATTCTCGTTTGTAAATACTGATGTTGAAAGCAACTTAAATAATGCCGTTGCAAATGAAGACGTTTATCAGGTGACTGTAACATCGATTGATGGAAAAGTATTAAAACAAAGTTCTCAATCCGGTAAAGAATTCACGCTCGATTTTAGCGATTTACCACAAGGGACATTATTTGTAAGAATGGTTGGATTAAAAAATACCTTTACTAAAAAAGTTATAAAAAAATAATTGAGCACTAAATCTATTTGTAAATGAAAAATAAATATATCTATAGACTTTTTTTGATGTTGTCAATCGTTTTACTTGCCGTAAGCTGTAAACAACCCGAACCAGAAGACAGTCTTTCACTCTCTGTTGCTTCCATTATTGCATCTGCCGATGCCAATACATATCAAGTAAATGTAACAACCACTGTGAGTGATTTTACAGCTCTTTCTGATGCAGATTGGTGTGCTGTAAGTTCCGATATTTCTAAGAAAAATATCACTATTGTTGTTTCAAAAAACGAATTAACCATATCCCGAAAAGCAAAGATAACGGTAACGGCAGGTACAAAAACGGCATTTGTTTCTGTGACGCAAGCAGCTGCGGAAGCTCCGGTTTATACAAAAACTAAACGCGATAGTATGGCTTTGATAGCCTTAAATACTGGCGAAACGAAATGGGATAAGACCGTGTCGATGAATAGTTGGAGCGGAGTAAAAGTTGAAATGATAGATGGCGTGCGTCGGGTTACTGAATTGAATGTACCTTCTGCCGGATTCATTACTGGAGCTTTTTCCGATTCGATTAAGAACCTTACAGAATTGCTTTACCTTGATTTATCAGGCAACAATCTTACCAATTCGATACCTTCGTTGGTAACTTTAAATAAATTGATAGTAATTGATTTGAAGAATAATAAATTGACCGGCGTAATTCCAACATTACCAATTTCCTTGGCATATATTAGTTTTGGTCAGAATAACTTATCGGGAGCGTTGCCATTACAAATTAAAGATTTGACTGGGTTAATGGTTTTTGATCTGGGATTAAATGATTTAACTGGTTCTATACCAGCTGAATGGAGTACGTTGACGAAACTCAGATATTTTTATTTATATGGCAATTTGTTGAGCGGTACAATACCTGCTTATATAGCTTCATTTTCAAAATTGGAATCATTAGCATTAGACTATAATCAACTAACCGGCGAAATTCCTGCGGGCATTGGCAGTATAAATTCTTTATTGAAATTATATTTACAACAAAACAAACTTACAGGTTCTATTCCTGCCGATTTGTTGAATAATACTCACTGGTTAGAATGGAAAGATTTTGTGTTGCCTCAACAAAATAATACAACGTTGAGTGCTGTGAATTCTTCAAAATATCCAACAAAATATTTTAGAGTAACATCTCTAGAACCAAAAATTCAAATTTATCCTTTACCAGAAAAAAAATATTATTTGGAAAGATAGCTTTTTCTATAATTCATAACTTATTCTTGAAGGAATGAATCATAAACCCAACGTGTTATGTATACTAAATATCCCATCAAATTAACAAGCATGGTGCTATGAAATTCAAGATGAAATCTCATTTATTGGGTTTATAAATGATCATTTTAAAAAAAAATAGCATTATAATAATGCTATTTTTTTTATGTTACAAAAAGAGTTACAAATGATACGTGCGTATAATAAGAAAAAAATGAAATGTTGTAATTTTGACATCATAAAAAAGGAACAATACTCTGTAAATACAATTTTAATTGATTACAAATAAATTCCTTTCATTAAATCAATATTAATATGAATTAAATTTTTACACTTTAAAAAATTACAGTTATGAAAAAAATTAGTCTCTCAATCCTAGTATTGTCATTGGTTATGACAGTAAATGCTCAAGTTGATGGATTCTTTCCACAATTTGGACAAGATGCTCAATGGAGCGTAAATGAACAATTTGAATTGGTTTTTACCGGAGTCATTGCTCCCGCTCCTAATGCGGCAATTGCCACCACTTTCGAAGGTTTGGTGTCTGATGGAATTGGTGGTAACGATTTTACCGGAGTCGATATCAAGTTTGACGCTTTTATTTTTGACCAACCAACCAACACGCAATTTCTTTTGGGCTATGATGGTACTTGGGGTGGCAAAGGTGTAATCCTTGAGTTTAATCAATGGCTTTGTCAGGCAACAGTCGATTTTTCGTATGCTCCTGAAGTTACCAAATGGCTGATTACCACGCCTTCTACTTATCAGGCAGCAATAGTAAAAAATGGTTATAACACTATTGAAGTTAATGTAAGTGCTACAGGATTAATCTCGTGTAAAGTAAATGGATATGTTTGTGATGTGCCCTATCAAGCTCCATTAGCTACGTTAAAACCTACTGCCATAGCAACATACTATTCGGTTTGGACAAATGGATTTACAAACTGGAAAATGAAGAACCTTTCAATTACAAAAGGCGATGTGACTAATAAGTATTTTTCAGATCCTGCTGCAGGTGTTGATCAAGTTTCACAGGAAAATACCCGTGTATATCCAAATCCAACCAAAGGAAGTGTTACACTTAGCAATGAGTCTGTTGGACAAAGCTATCAGATTACAAACGTTTTGGGACAAGAAATTCAAAAAGGTATTATCAATAGTAATACTCAACTGTTGAATTTGAAAAACGAAAATGCAGGTACTTACTTTATCTCAATTCAAGGTAAAAACGGAAAAATCGTTAAATCGATTATTAAAAACTAATTAATAAAAAAACCCTAATTTTTAAGAATGGGTAGTAAAGTATATTCGTATTTTTCTACCCATTTTTTTTATCTATAAACAATACTAACTTTAAAATTTACTCTTCATGAAAAAAATTATTCTCTCTATCTTTGCTTTGGCACTGAGTGTTTCGATGATGGCAATTGATCCGGAAACTGACTGGACAAAAGTGGTTACTGGTTGGTCATCAGACGCAGCGACACATGAGTTAAGTTTTACGGGAACCGCAACTCCAGCTGCACCAGCATATATTGCGACAACTTTTGGTGGTCTGACTTCAAATGGCGCAACTGTTCCAAACTGGAATTGCTATGCTGGTTTAACCCTTTCATTTGATGCCTATATTTCGAGCGTGGGTACTGATTGGACAAGTGTTGTTCTTCGTGCTAAAGGTAGTGCTGATCCTGCATTGATTTATAGTGGAAATAAAGGTGTTATGGTACAAGTAAGTAATACTACTGTGCAAGCTCGTACTAATATGGGTACACCAGTAAAATTATCGACGGACGATGCAACTTATGCAAGCAAAGTAATTGCAGGTGCATATAATTCATTCATAATTAAAGTTACCGCCGATGGTACAATAACTGTAACTATTAATGGTTATCAATGCCCAGCTAATTATCCAGGAGCAAGTGGATTAAGTGTATTGGTTGCAACTGCACCAGCTGGAAGCCCTGCATTAATTTGCACTAGTTTTACTGGTTTCAAGCTTAAAAATGTAGTGGTGGTTAAGGAAGCAGGAACAATTGTTGCTTCAGATGCTTCTACTCAAAACGTATCTGGTGGAACAAAGGAGTATTTTACATATAGTATGCCTATCACACCTATAGCCATGCAAGGCGATTGGTGGCCACAAGCAGGTCAGGGAACAACACCACCTGCTATTAACGGTTGGTATTATGATGGTTCCGATGAGAGTTTGAATTTTGGAGGAAGTATTTTTGCAGGAACTGCCTGTGCTACAACACTTGGTTCAATAGGTGCTCCCTATGCTGATATGAGCATTAAGTTTGATGCTACAATGCCAGCTCCTGGTTCGGGAAAAAGCACAATTATTATACTTGGATCTAATGCCACGTGGGGTGGACTAGGGATAGTTATTGAATATACTGAATTTGGAGTTAGAGCATTGAAAAACTTCGATTATAGCGGTATGACTTGGTTGGGTTCTGGTGGTGATTATACAACTGTTTTAGGCGCAGGTGGTCTAATTGCAAATAACGAAATAAATATTAGTGCAACGGGACTTATTTCTTTGAAATTCGGAACGTTTGTTTGTCCTACTACTTATCAGGCTGATGTAACGGTTCTTGCCAATACTTTTGTGATGGTTGCTCCATTTGCAACCGGCTTTAAATTCAAAAATGTTATCGCTAAAAAAGGTGCTGTTGCAAAAAGTTATTTTCCAAACTATTCGTATGCGATTGCTGCAACTTCTATTGATGAATTAAAAGGAACGGTTACCGGAGCTGGAACTTACGATAAAACATCCGATGTAACTTTAGTAGCAACTGCAACAGGTGGAAATCAATTTGTAAACTGGACAGAGGGTGGTGTTGAAGTTTCTACTTCTGCAACTTATACTTTCTCAGCCACTGCAGCAAGAACGTTGGTTGCCAATTTTAGTGTAACAACAGGTCTCAATCAACCTACTCAATCTTCATTAAGTGTCTATCCAAATCCTAGCAAAGGTGATTTTACTATTTCATCGGATGCTGTTGGTAAGGAATATCGAGTAACCAATTTGCTAGGACAATTTGTTACTAGTGGAGTTATTGGAAGCAAGAACCAAAAACTTGATTTGACCAATCAACAAGCTGGAACTTATATGGTAATTATACATGGAGAGAATGGAAAAATAGTTAAGTCGATAATTAAAAACTAATTATTTTCATCTAATTATAAGGGTAATAGATTCAAAATGAATTTGTTACCCTTTTTAGTTTGCAAAAACACAATGTGCATTTCTACAGCATTTTAATTTCTGATTATGAATGTTAATCACTTTTTATCTACTGTTCTTCTTCTTTTTTGCATTCACAACTGAGAATCGCTTCAATGGTAGGTGATAGTATATCGATTCAACATAAAACCAAGTTTAAAAACCTTATTGATATTCGATATGTATTTAAAAACTACACCGAAACTGAGGTTTTTGTATACAATCTCCCAAATTTACCTAATCCTTCATCTCTAAACGATAATTGGTGTTATCATTATCAGTAGTTTTACTGAAATTAGTAGTTTTTTAGGTCTTAAATTTGAAATCGGCGGGATGTTACAAAAAAACATATAGAATGATACACCTGCAATTTTAATATCCACACCCTCTGAATATCTTTGTTTCGTGATTTTATTTAATTCAACAGAAAAACATTATGAACAAAAGACCCCTCATTGTCACCTGCATTGCGCTTGTATTATTAACTATTTTTGCTGAAGCAAAAACAGTTAATGTAAAACTCCTTCCAAGTGGAATCGATGCAACTCCATACATCGTGGAGGCCATAAAAAAGTGTAAAGCTTCAAAAGCAACCAAATTGGTTTTTGAAAAAGGAACGTATCATTTTACACCAGAATTTGCTGAGGAGAAATACCTATTTACCAGCAATAACGATGAAGGCTTGAAACGCATTGTCTTTAATTTGACAGGAATGAAAAACTTCGAAGTCGATGGTCAAGGTTCAGCTTTTATATTTGATGGTTTCGTAACTCCATTTTTATGCGATAAATCCACCAATATCCGCATTGGCAATCTTAGCATTGATTACAAACGTACATTCCATTCCGAAGGAACTATTGTTGGTGCTTATACTGATAGTTTGGACATCCAATTTTCAAAGGATTATCCATACATTGTTCAAAATAACAAACTCACTTTCACGGGCGATAAGATTATTGGCAAAGACAATGCTGGTGAACCCAAACGAGTTATTTACCCATTTTGGCATTTACTCGAATTCGATATTAATAAACGAGAGCCGCATCCTTTTGCTGGCGATTATCTCAATGTCCAAAATATGGTGGTTAAAGAACTTAGTCCAGGTATAGTTCGCATTTTTTATCCACGATTAAAAGGAAACGTTGGTAATATTATGGTTTTCAATGCAAGCGACAGAATAAATTCGGCCATTACGATTACTGATAGTGAAAATATTTATGTGAACAACGTCGATATATTACATGCTGGAGGTATGGGCGTGGTGGGGCAGCGCAGCAGAAATATATATCTGGATAATTTTAATGTAATAGCGCCCAAAGGTAGAATGTTGAGCTTGGTGGCCGATGCTACTCATTTTATTGGTTGTGGCGGCGAAATTAGCTTGAAAAATTGCAAATTTGAAAGTATGATGGACGATGCCACCAATATTCATGGCATATATGTAAAGATTATTGAATTAATCTCTCCCAATGAGGCACTTGTAAAACTTATTCATTATCAGCAATTTGGTTATGATTTTCTGTTTGCTGGTACAAAAGTAGAAATTACGGAAGCCGAAAGCCTAATACCTTACCAAGAGAATAAGGTAAAAAAATCGGTTCGTATCAATAAAGAATATACGCGTGTAACTTTCGAACAACCCATTTCACCAAAAGTAAAAGTGGGCGATGTGGTTGCTTCTACACAAGAATATCCAGATGTTCACATCAAAAATTGCACACTTCAAAAAAATAGGGCGAGAGGATTTTTATTAGGTTCACGCGGTAAAATTGTAGTGGAAGATTGTTATTTTCATACACATTGTGCTGCCATTAACTTAGAAGGAGATGGTAGATTCTGGTTCGAGCAATCGGGCGTTCGTGATTTAACGATAAGAAATAACGTTTTTGATAATTGTAATTATAGCTTTATGTTAGGATTAGGAGTGATTCAGGTAAATTCGGGTATCGAAGAAAGCAAAAGAGCCGAAAGCAGATACAATCGGAATATCTTAATTGAGAACAATAAATTTCGGGTTTTCAATCCTTGTATTTTAAGTATGTATTCAGTCGATAATTTAACGTTTAGAAATAATACAATTGAGAAAAATAATGATTATGTATTGAGTGATTGGATGAAAAATGTAGATTTGAAGCCATTTATGATTACTAATTCTTCCAATATTAAAATTGAAGAATAAATTGAAGAGAACTAAGATTAATGGTTTATTTGTAAACAATTAAATCATATTATATGGAAAGAATTGCGTTTAAAATGTATTTAAAGTCTGGCTGTATTGCCGAATACAAAAAACGACATGATGCACTTTGGCCGGAAATCAAACAATTGTTATCGAACGAAGGAGTTTCAGAATATTCTACTTTTTTAGATGAGCCCAATAATGTTCTTTTTGCCGTTCAAAAAATAAATGGCACCGGAAATTCTCAAGACTTAGGTAGTAACCCAATTAATCAGAAATGGTGGGACTATATGGCTGATATTTCAGTCGTAAACCCTGATAATTCACCCGTGACCGAACCACTTGTCGAAGTTTTTCATTTGGATTAATTCATTTTAATTACAGCAAATAATATTAAGTTATGAAACCTAAACATCAGTTGTTTACTGATTTTTAGGTTTCTTTTTTTTGTTTAACCTTTTAAATCACTGCTATGTTACAAAAAGACATTTATATGATACATTTACAATTTTGATATCAATTTTCTCTGATTATCTTTGTTACATGTTTTGAAAAACATTTTATTGATTAACAACGCAGTTATATTCCTTAAATTTATTAAAAATAATCAGAATGAATCGCAATAATATTTTTCTTACTATTTTTCTCCTTGTTTTAAATTTTATATTTATCTCAGCTCAAACGCATCCCGATGATAGGATTTATCGTGAAAGTGATCCACTTGCGCGTAAAGGAACATTTTATAAAATTCCGGAAGTAAATCCAACCTTTAACAATGCGGCTTTATCGAGCAATATAATTTTTGGAGCGAGTATTCACACTTCTTGGGGTGACATTGAAACGAGTGAGGGTGTTTATGATTGGTCGTATGTTGATAAATTGATTGCCGATTATAAAGCTGCTGGAAAAAAAGTATCATTCCTTGCCACAACGGCTAACTTTTCAATAAACGATTCACCGGATTACTTGTATTCTAAGTACAACATTCGCCGCATTGTTGCTGGATATTGGGAAAGTTTTGAATCAACTGCCGATAAAGGTTACATTTTATATGGAACTAAAAGTACGACAAATCCAATTTCAGGTGGTAAGTCGTTGCAAATGAGTACAACTACTCCAAAAGTGATGATTGAAACTGGTACAAACCAAGTGTTTAATCGAAGCAAAGGCATTACAAATCCTACGTACAATCCACCAAATCCACTCTATCCGAATCGTCCTTCACCAAGTTTTTGCCTGCAATTTTCTTACAGAGCAAATGCTGCTACAACTTTTTCTGCAAAAGCGTATTCAAAATCAAATCCTGCTAATGCGCCAATTGAAACCATCTGGACAGCAAATGTTGGCGAAAGCGGAACAAAGACGTTCACTTTTAGTCCTCTTTCGGACGATTACAAAGTGGAGATTATTATTAAAAGTGGTAACCTGACGATAGATAATATTAATATCTGCGATATGGTAACTGGGTATTGGATTGGAACTTTGTGTTTCCCCAACTATTTTGATCCCATTTTTAAGGAGAAATATGAATTGTTTATAAAGGCTGTTGCAGAAAGATACAAAAACGAAGAAACGCTGAATGAAATTGCTATAAATGGTTATGGACGTTGGGAAGAAATTACTATCAGCGGCGATGATCCTAATATGTTCGAAGATCAATGGACAACTTATGGTTATTCTAATCAAAATTATTTCGATCATATTAAATGGTGCATTGATACGTATAAAAAACATTTCACTACAAAAAAACTATTTACAGGCGCTGTAGGTTGGAATACTGAGGCTTGGCGCGACCAAAATTTAATCGATTGGAAAGTTGGAACGTATGCTGCACATAATGGTGTTGCCATAAAATACAACGGTTGGCAATCGATGAGTACCGAATGGGGATCTGTAAATTCTGGTTTCCAATACATCGCCAATAGACATAAATACGACAAGAATGTGAGTGTTTATTATGAAGAGCAAGCTCAGATCAATAATGACACTTTTTCGGAATATATGGGTCATCCCATTAGTTTGTTCAACAGGTTGCTTGTCGACAATGTCGATTATTTTTGGATGTACGATAACGATTTAAGTCAAACGTATATCAATCGTTACCAACATTATGCCAACGAAATGGCTGGTTCTGCCTTAATAACTAAATTGTATAATCAGTTCAGTCGTAACGATTATTATTCACCTAAAGCCATGAAAACGTTTATATTGAAAAATGTATGGCTAGGACTTTACCAAAAAGATGATTATCCGGGCACGAAATATACTTACGTAACTATCAACGGTCAAAAAGCTGTTCAAACAAATTCTGCCAAAGATAGAATCAGCATAAGTATTGATGATAGGTTAAGATACAATGGAATGTATGGTGCAGTTTTGACTTTCGATTACCTGGATCAGGGATTAGACCAATTTAAAGTGTATGGAAAATTATCTACGGGACTAAGTGAAATTGCAACTGTAAAAAAAACAAATACAGGCGCATGGAAAACATTTTCATTGAAAGATACTGGTTGGACTTTTAAATCCGCCAACAGTGGAGCCGATGATTTGGTTGAAATTGAAATTGCCGATATGAAAGATGGTGTAGAGACACTTAAATCAATGGAAATCAATTATGTTCCAGCTAACGATTGGCAAGAAAAAGTGGCTTTGTTCAACGATACGGCTGCCAATAAAAAAGCGTCTTTAAGTTCAATTTACACCTATGATTTTTCGCCCGTTAATGGTTCTCCCTTAAGTTCCATTGCTGTAAATGTGAGCCCGGCAACTACGGGTTACGTAAATATTGAAGCGACTGTTACGGCTACTGTTTTTGGACAAAACAAGGTAGTTACCACCAAAGAGTATTTCATGCCACAAGATAACGATTGGTTCAATATTCCCATTGCTAATGCGATGAATGCCTCTTCATATCGCTTGACTTTGAAAGCAAAAACAGGAAGTGCGTTTGTGAATTTAGGAACTAACAATTTACCGGCTTGTAGAATGTATTCCTTTGTTACAGAGCCAGGTGATGCGGATGTTGACCCAAAGATGGAAGAGATAGAGGCATTAAAACCGTTTTGTATACTTACGGTTGGAGGACAAGCGAACAGTACGTTGAAATTAAAAAAACGTGTTGCTGACGGATCATATCTCGAGGTTTCTGATGTGACTGTTTATTCTTCAGGAAAAGCAATGTTTGAACCACATCCGAGCGGAATGTACAGATTGGTTGATGGCAATAATCAAACGGTAAAAGCAATTCCAACTTATTTGAAACGGTTATCTGTGCCGAGAACACCCATGAGAAATCAGTATGGAACAAAAGTTTTTGATTTTAAAGCAGATAGTGCATTGGTTGTGGTTTCGGGGTTGAAAAAATGTGTAGTTGACCAATTAGGTTTTCATGCCAGACTGACGGACGAAAATCCTGTATTGATGACAAGCAAACCCATGAATTTGAATTTCAGCAATTTGCATCAAGTGCATTTTGTTATGAAAAACGAAACCAATTCGTCGCTTGCAAAATTGTATTGGAAAACTGACAAAACCGACTATACAGAAACTAATGCGATATTGTTACCGATTGTACCAAACGACGATCAATACCGTGAATATACGTATCCAATTGGTATTGAACCTACGTGGAGAGATAAAATTATGGAATTGAAATTCATGCCTGTTTTTGGACATACCGATGCGGGTAAAATTCATATTTACGCCTTCGATTTAAGAAAAGGAACAACCTTGGCTACAAAATTTGACGACCCATTGTTGACCACTGATACTGATTTTAGTATTTTTGGGAATCTGGAAGTTACCAATTTTCAACTGGACAATGGAAATGTGTTTACTGAAAAAAATACTATTTCTGTCACAAATGAAGTTGCGGGACGAGTTCCAACAGCATTCATAATTAGTGAAAAAGAGGACTTCTCTGATGCCAGTTGGCAAAATTATAATGTAAATTTTTCATATAGTTTAAGTGCCAACCCAGGTCAAAAGAAAATATATTTTAAAGTGAAAGATAATTTCAGCGAAAGTAAAGCGGTTAATGCCACTATTATGTATAAGAACGCCACTGATAAATTAGATGCATCTACCCGACAACACTTTAACGCATATCCCAATCCGGTGAAATCTTTCGTAAAATTTGACTGTACGGATGATGAAAGCGAAAAGTTCAACGTTACAATTATGTCAATTACAGGAATCATTTATTCAAAATCTGTTGAAAATGGAAATTTCACCTTGAATTTAAGTTGTTATGCCAAAGGTGCTTACTTGATTGAAGTTGAGAATAAAAATGGAATAAATCAAAAAGTAATAATTAAGGAATAAAATATAAATAATAGAACATGAAATATCTAGAAATCATGAAAAGAGGATTGAAATTTTTAATCGTTTTTATTGCCATTATTTTTAATACTATTGCAATAAAGGCAGCAGATATTGAAGCAGATTTTAGAAATCCACCAGAAGCTACTAAGCCGTGGGTTTATTGGTATTGGATAAGCGGCAATATTACCAAAGAAGGAATTACCAAAGATTTGGAAGCCATGCATAAAGTAGGTATAGGCGAGGCATTTATATCGAATGTAAACGATGAGAATGTGAAGCAAGGTGACGTGTTGGTGTTAAGCGAAAAATGGTGGCAATTAATGGAACATGCTATCCGCGAAGCAAAAAGAATAGGCATTAAAGTGGGGATGTTTAATTGTCCGGGATGGTCCATGTCTGGCGGTCCGTGGGTAACTGCGGATAAAACAATGCGGTATTTGAACAGTTCGGAAATCGAAGTGAAAGGAAATCAAAAAATCAACATTCAATTGGAAACTCCCTTTAAAGACTTTCAGCAAGTAGTAGTACAAGCCTTTAAAACCCCTAAAAACGATCAACACAACATTAATAAATCTATTCGTTCGGTTACTTCTACTCCTAATCTGGCTCAACCTGAGTTGCTTTTTGACGATAAAAAAGAAACTTATGTTTCGTTCCACTCCTATCCGGTGACTATTGATATTCTGCTAGATAAAACGGAGGAAATTAGAAGTATGCGTCTTGTGCCTTCGGAAGTGCCCATGAATGCTTATATCGAAGTACAATACAAAAATTACAATAAATATTGGAAAACAATATTTCGCAAAAAAATTGATCGTCAAATTGTGGATCAAAAGGGCGGCCCTAAGATGTTTGCTGATATTGTGGAAACATTTCCAGTGATTAAAACAAATGAACTCCGCGTGGTAATTACCGATGGAGGTCCGTTGTTAGGTTGGATTGATTTGACAAAAAATAAAGCCATTGGTTGTATTTCCGAAATTGAATTGGGAAGTGCTGCTTTAATTGAAGATTACAATGAAAAACAATTGGCAAAAATGAGTGCTACTCCCAATATTTCATGGGATACGTATTTATGGAAAAATTCAACTGAACCCGAATCGAAAGAGTTGAATGTAAATCAATCAACCGTACTTAACATTACCGACAAAGTGGATAAAAATGGTCGTTTAATTTGGGATGCTCCCGAAGGCGATTGGACAATAGTGCGAACTGGAATGGTTCCAACAGGATCCAAAAATGGTCCAGTAACTCCTGAAGCTGAAGGTTTTGAGATTGATAAAATGAATAAAAAACACACGGAATTTCATTATGATAATTTTGTGGGCGAAATAATCAGACGTATTCCTAAAAAAGATCGTACTGCTTTGCGTCATGTGGTGATGGATAGTTTTGAACAAGGTCCGCAAAACTGGACGGATGGAATGACTGAAATTTGGAAAAAAGTGTACGGATATGATCCCGAACCTTGGTTTCCTGTGCTAACAGGTCGAGTAGTGGAAAGTGCAGAAAAATCAGATCGTTTTCTTTGGGATTTACGCCGAATAGTAGCCAATATGATTGCCACAGAATATGTAACCGGATTGCGTGAAAAAGCACATAAAGATGGAATGAAGTTGTGGGGCGAAAATTATGGTTTCGGTTATCCAGGTGAGTCGCTGATGTACGGTGGTGCGTTGGATGAAGTTGGTGGTGAGTTTTGGAACTCTTCCTTAGATCTCGGTCCTTCGGAGTGCAGAATTGCTTCTTCTTGCGCCAATATCTATGGAAAAAACAAAACCTCTGCCGAAGCATTTACTTCGCATTGGAACTATACTCAAATGCCCCGCGATCTTAAATCATTGGGCGATTGGTCGTTTTCGCAAGGAATCAACCACTTTGTTTTTCATTTATATATTCATCAACCATATGATAAAGGTCCGGGTGTAAATGCTTGGTTCGGAACGGATTTAAATAGAAATAACACTTGGTTTTTCGAAGCCAAACCGTATTTTCATTATGTTCAACGTTCCAGTGCTTTATTGCAAAGTGGTTTGCATGTAGCTGATATTCTGTACTTTTTGGGCGAGGATACACCTAAACAATCGGGTACATTGAATCCAGCATTGCCCGAAGGAAGAGATTATGATTATGTAAATGCTGAAATTCTGTTGCGCGATGCAAAAGTAAAGGATGGAAAAATTGTGTTGAAGTCTGGTATTAGTTATAATATTCTAGTATTGCCAGCATTGAAAACAATGCGACCTGAGGTGTTGCGTAAAATCAGTGAATTAGTAAATGCTGGGGCTACCGTTTTAGGAAATCCTCCAACGCAATCGCCAAGTTTACAGAATTATCCGCAAGCTGACCAACAAGTGAAACAAATGGCCAAGGAACTATGGGGAAATGTGGATGGAATAGAAATAACCGAAGCAAAGGTTGGCAATGGACGAATTTTCCGCAATATTAGTCTCGTAGAAGCTTTTAATCGATTGAAAATAAATGCAGATATCGTGTTGCCTGACCAGTTTAATTATACACACCGAAAGGATGGAAATACAGATATTTATTATATTACCAATCAAACAACGAAAGCCTATAAAGGTGAGTTTGGCTTTAATGTAAGCGGTATGCAACCCGAATTATGGAATGCAGTCAATGCTGAAATCAAAGTATTACCAGAATTTTCCGAAAGAAATGGGATGACTTTTATTCCTTTGCAATTCAACGAAACAGACGCATTCTTTGTTGTTTTTAGAAATAAAGCAGGCAACAAGACCGAAGGAAATAATTTTGTAGAAAATTCTGTTGTTCAAACACTTGACGGAAAGTGGAACGTATCGTTCAACACTAAATTGGATGCTCCTGCAAATATAGTTTTTGAAACACTGACTGATTGGACCACAAATGCCAATCCGGCAATTAAATATTACAGTGGTACAGCTACTTACACTACAAAATTTAATTATTCGGGCGGTCTTTCTTCGCCTGTTTATCTCAATTTAGGGAGAGTAGAAAAATTAGCTCGCATAAATATCAATGGAAAATCAGTTGGTGCAGTTTGGTGCTATCCGTATAGATTGGATATTTCAAAAGCAGTAAAAAAAGGCGAAAATACAATAGAAATTTTTGTAACGAATCCTTGGCTGAACCGCATTGTAGGTGACAAACAACCGAATGCAACCAAAACTTATACATGGATGACTTTTCCATCTGATTGGGTAAAAGATGCACCTCTCCAACCAGCAGGATTACTAGGTCCGGTTCAAATTGAAACAGAAAATTAAAATTTTACGATATGAATTGTGAACTCACTCAGGAACAAATACAATATTTTCAAACCAACGGTTTTATTGTAATTGAAGATTTTCTCTCTCCGGAAGAGTTAGAAAAATGGCGCAGCGCTGTAATGCAGGCGGTTAAGGAACGAAAAGGACTTAAAATGCCGGGCAAAGATGTTCAAGTAGGTAAGGATGACGGCATCAACGAAGACTCGGAGTATTTCTCTAAAGTCTTTGATCAGTTGCTCAACCTTTGGCAAACCAACGACCAAGTGAAGGAGATAATGTTAGATGAAAGGATTGGAAAAATGGCTGCACAGCTTTCAGGTGCCGAAGGTATCAGAATCTGGCATGATCAGGCTTTGTTTAAACGTCCATGGGCTAATCCCACTTCCTGGCATTTGGATACACCTTTCTGGTCTTTTACCGACAGAAGGGCGCTTTCTATTTGGGTGGCATTGGATGATGCTACCTTGGAAAACGGTTGCCTGTATTTTATTCCCGGCTCTTTTAAAGAAACAAGTTTCGAAAACAAGGGTATTGGTAAAAATATGGATGGTATTTTTGAAGCTTATCCTCAATTTGCCCAAGTAGCCTCAGTATCTGCCGCCATGAAGGCCGGTAGTTGTTCTTTTCACAATGGCTTAACCATTCATGGTGCTGGTGCAAATATGACCAACGGGTATCGAAGAGCAATGACTTGTGCGTATATGCCTGACGGTAATATGTTTAACGGCGAGCCCAATATTTTGCCGGAAGTTTATTTAAAAACTTTATCGGTCGGTGATTCATTGAATAATGACGAACAAAATCCTTTAATCTATCATTCATAAATTTGCGGATGCAATTCCAACTTAAATTCATGTGTCCCCGATGGGGTTTTGAATCCATTCCTTGGAGTGAATTTTTAAATTCTGTAAAACAAGCCGGCTATTCAGGAATAGAGTGGTTTCCTTTTGCAGAAGAAGATAATTACCAGGAAGTGTTGGATCTGTTGCATCACTACAAACTTGATTTTAGCATTTTAATGTCTGTGATTCAGCCTTATACAAACTACCCGGATTATATAGCCGCACTCGAAAATGATCTGCTTAAATTGATGGAGATTCGCAATGAAAATAAAACGCCCTTATTCGTCAGTGCACAAACTGGAAGAGAGTTTTTTAGTTACGATCAAATTTTGGGCTGTTTAAATGTTTGCGATAATATTCAGGAAAAATTTTCCATTCCAATATACCAGGAAACGCACCGAAATAAATGGAGCTATGCTGCACATGTGGTTGGTCCTGTATTGGAAAGAAATAAGGATATAAAATTAACCCTCGATATATCACACTGGTTTTGTGTATCGGAGAGTTATTTGGAAGATCAGCAAGCTGCTGTTGAAAAAGCTATTCTTCACACCCGTCATATCCATGCAAGAGTAGGTCATACTGAGGGTCCCCAAGTTTGGGATCCTGCTAATGTTGAATATGCAGAAGCCCTGAAACAGCATTTGCTGATATGGGATAAATGTGTGAAACTGGCAAAACAAAACAACAGGCAATATTTATCAATAACTCTCGAATTTGGTCCGCCACCTTATATGGTTAAAGGGAACAGGTACATTTCTTTTGTACAGGAGCAATGGCGATTGAATCTTTGGATGAAAGATTTATTAAAAGATCGTTATCATGAATTTTGAAAAAACAATCACTTTAAAATACGTTTAATATGTCGCATAGAGAAAGATTTGTAAAAACTATTAATGGTGAATTAACCGATCGTCCACCACTATATGTAAGCTTGGTTCCTCAGTTGGCAAAAAGGTTGAGTTCACATTTGGGTGTTCCTTACGAAGAACCTGTTTCGTCATTGCTCGGGAGCCGTATTTCATTCAACAATATGCTTACTGGAATGGGAGTAGATGCTATTGGTGTGGCTGCTTGTTTTCCCGATAATGGGCAGCCTGTTTTGCGGGAAGATGGAATTACGATAAACGAATGGGGAATTGGCACAAAACCACATGGTTTGTACGATGATTTTGCCATTCATCCGTTGGCAAATGTTCAAACGGTGGAGGAAATTGAAAATTATCCTTTTCCCGAAGTAGATGCGCCCGGACGATTCAGATTTGCCGAAGAAACAATAGCAAAATATGGAAAGGATTTCGGAATAATTGGCGATTTGGAATGTGCCATTTACGAAATTTCATGGTACCTCGTGGGTTTGGAAAAACTGCTGATGGATATGATGATGGAAGAACCTTATGTGGATGCTCTGTTGGATAAAGTTACTGATATCTCTACCAAAACTGGACTTCGATTGATAGAGTGTGGTGTTGACATGATTTGGGCTGGCGATGATTTTGGTTCGCAAAATAGTCTGATAATGAGCCCAGAAATGTTCGATCGGTATTTTGAACCACGCATCCGAAAAATGTTTACTGCTTTTCGTGCTGCCAATCCGAATATCAAGTTAGCATGGCATTCTTGTGGTTCTATTGTTCCTATTATTCCCAAATTTATCGATTTAGGACTCGATTTTATGAACCCGCTGCAACCAATGGCGAAAAATATGGATGCTGAAAATATTAAGAAAAATTTTGAAGGTAAAATCGGTTTCTTTGGTGCTATCTGTGTTCAGGATTTATTACCAAACGGAACTCCCGAGCATATTAAATCGGAAGTGAAGCGTATTGCTGCCTTGTTGGGTGAGAAAGGAAACTATATTTTAGCTCCTGCCCATAATATTCAGGACGATACGCCCGTAGAAAATGTGCTGGCTTTATTCGAAGCAGTAAAGGAATTGGAAACAATATAAAGTGTTCATTTTTTTAATCTCAATAAAATTTTGTTTCATTATAAAAAAATAATATTATGAATTCACGAGAAAGAGTATTAAGTGCTTATAAAAGAACAGGGTATGATAGAATTCCTATTAAACACGAAGGAACACCTGAAGTTAATCACCTCATAATGGAACATTTTGGATTAACAAACATGAATCAATTACTAAAAGTAGTCGGTGATGATTTTCGTTATGTAGAAGCGATTTACATAGGACCAGAATTGAAAACCTTTGAAGATGGAAGTTTTGAAGGTTACTGGGGCGAACGCTACAAATACATGGAATTTGGCACTGGCAAATACATGGAATCCTGCTATCAACCGTTTGCAGGAATTGACACGCTGGATAAGTTAGACCGTTCTCATTTTCCGAGTGCCGATTGGTTCGATTACTCAACAATTCGGGAACAATGTGAAGCAATTAATGGCGAATATGCTGTGTGTTTTGGCGGTGCTGGCGATATGGATTTTATTAATAGCATTTCTCGTGCAAAAGGCATGGAGGAAGTGATGATTGATATGATGACTGACAATGAAGCGTTTATCGAAATAATGAATCAACGCTTTAAGTTTTATTACGACATGCACGAACGAGTTTTGCAAGCTGCCAGAGGCTTAATTGATTTTACGCACATTGGCGAAGATCTTGGTAATCAACGTGGCCCAATGATTAGCATGGAACTTTTTGAAACTTATTTTGCACCGAAATTTAAGGAATACTTTGATATGGTACACCGATATGGTGCAAAAGCCATGATGCACATGTGTGGAACTGTGAATGAATTTCTTCCTAGATTAATTGAACTTGGACTCGATATTCAGGATGTAGTGCAGCCCACCACTCCCGATATGGACATAGCCGTATTGCAACGGAATTTTGGAGATAAATTATTTTTTCAAGGTTCGATGGATGTTCAGAAAGAAATAGCTTTTGGCACACCGAATGAGGTTCGTAAAGAAGTTCGTCGTAGGTTGGATTTGTTTCCAACTGGTGGACTCTTTTTAGGACCTTCACATGCCATACAAGCAGGATCGCCCTTGGAAAATATTTTGGCGATGTACCGTGAAGCTGGAAGCCTAATCGAAGTAATTGATGATAAAATTTTATCAATTCAAGGAGAAGAAGAAAAGGTGGATGCTGTAAATTTGGCAAAATTATTCTGAAAAACACTGAAATCGATGCTCTCAAAAGTTGTGTTATTCGTTTCTGAGTTATAATATTTTTCTATTCCAAAAACTAAAATATGTTGAATACCTATTTTAGTTTTGGTGTTTATAGACTATTAAGCACTTCATGTTACAAAATAGCAATAAAAATGATACGTTTACGATTTGTTATGCCTTACCAATGTTTTATCTTTGTTTCGGGTTTTAAAAATCAACTTTAAAAATCTATTAAAAATTACGAAATAATAATTATAAATATGAAACACATAAAATTTTCTATCTTATTTCTAATGGCATTTGGTCTGTTTTGTTCAATGAATACTACTGCTGCCAATGCTAAGAGGGCTGTTGCAAAACAGGAAATTAATAGTTACGTTCCCGATAAAACTTCCTCACTTTGGAAATATATCGAAGGTTTAACTGTTATTGATACCCACGAACATATCAGCAGCGAAGCCGAATTATTAGGATTAGAAATCAATATCTTAGATTTATTTGTTCCTTACATAGTGGATAATTTGGAATCTGCCGGAATAACTGCGAGCGAAATGGCATTGATGAAAAATGGCCAAGCCACTTTTAAAAGTCGTTGGGAAGTTTTTAATAAGTATTATCCAGCCTTGAAAAACACAACTTATGTATTGGCATTACAACGGTCATTAAACGAACAATATCAGCTGAAAGATTTCAGTTTGGCTGAATGCGAAAGAATGACGCCCTTGTTTAAAAAAGATTTTGCCACCAAAGGATTTATGCAGAAATTCATGGATAAAAATAAAATTGAATCCATGCTAACTTTTCGTTCTTGCTCATTGGCTGAAGTCCGCAGAACCTACGGCGACAACAAAATTGCCCTTGTGCCTACGGTAAATGAATTGACAGTGTTGGATGCATCCAGCTTGGACAAAATTGCCATAATGACTGAAATGCCCATTAAATATATCGATGATTTGTTAGCCGGAATTGATAAAATGTTTAAATTCTATGCTGAGCACGGCATTAAAAATATAAAGTTTAACAGTGCTTACAATCGGGAAATAAATTATATCCGGCGCACACGCGAAGAAGCTGAAGAATCGTTTAAAAAAGTAATGTCAACGCCTTTTGATTATTCAAATGTTGTTCCCAATAAGTATTATGTCTACGCTTTGAAAGACTATCACATTCCATTGGATGATTATTTAGCGGTGCACATGATTGAACAAGCTGATAAATATAAAATGAATGTAATTTTCCATGTTGGACCGTTTGCATGGAATTTCAATTCGGTAACTACCAGTCATTCTTCCAGCTTGGAATGGGTGATAAAAAACTTCCCTAAAATAAATTTTGTTATACTTCATGCTGGTTATCCTTTCTTTGAGGAGGCTACATTATTGGCAAAATATTATCCAAATGTATATATCAACATGACTTGGGATCATATTATTGAACGTGAAAAAGCAATCAATGTAATGAAAACATATATTGAAATGCTGCCTACAAGTAAGATTCATGCATTTGGTGGCGACTATCTGTTTCCGCAGCAAATATATGGTAATGTGATATTTACCAAAGAAAATATTTATTTTGCTTTTACTGATTTAATCAAAAAAGGCGTTATGACCGAAAGTGACGCTAAAAAAATTGCTTACGATTGGTTATACGTAAATCCAAAAGCGTTTTATTACAAATAAATTTCATAATTACATCTACTAAAATGATTCAAATGAAAACTTTTAGAATTGTGATAATAAGCCTTTTGCTTGCTATTTCTTGCGCCGTTGTTGCGCACGATTTACCACATAATCTGGTAACCGTGAATATGAAAATTGTGGAAGCGGATACCAAAAAAGTCACTCCGGTAATGATGTGTATTCAAAATGCTGAGACAAAAGAAGTGGTCGTGCCTCCTTATGGTAAAGTGGTAAAAGAATTTTCTACTGTGGATGATTATGTATCAGGCATTATGTTTAGTTCTGATCCTAATTGGGTGGGTCCGGTACGTAAAACTACAGGTAAAGGAGCTGTTGATCAACGTCGTAGTTTCGAATATGATTTGGCGCAACCCGTTCCCTTTTGGAAAGCTCCTGCATTGTATCAAACCTCCGGTAACTTTTCCATTAATCTAAAACCTGGAAAATGGTTAATAAGTATTTCGCATGGTTACGAATATATTCCCGTTCTGATGGAGGAATTTGTAGTGCCAGCTGACGACCATAATTTTGATATTCAATATACTTTAAAACGTTGGGTTGATATGCCTTCAAGAGGTTGGTTTTCTGGCGATGTGCACGTTCACCACCCAACTACTAAACCTGAATACCGTGATTTCCTAATTAATTTTGCGAAAGCCGAGAATCTACACGTGGCTAATGTGTTGAATATGGGCTATCATCACCAATATGGCGACTCAAAATCGGGAATTGATTTTGAACAAGAAGGATTTGGTAAAAAATTCCGTACACGTTCGGGCAATCACTGGTTGGTTTCCGGACAGGAAGATCCACGAAGCAAGTATGGTCATATCATTGGGTTGAATCTTTCTAAATTTGAGCGTGATACTTTAAATTATGACTATTACGACCGCGTTTTCGAAAATATACACAAACAGCCGGGTGCTTTGGTTGGATTTGCGCATTTGGCTTTCAATGGTTGCGAAGTTTTGCAAGGTTTGCCTTGGTTTATTACTACCAACGAAATTGATTTTATTGAAATACTTCAACTTACAAAAATCAATGCCTTAGGATATTATGATTATTTGAATCTTGGATTTAGAATAACTGCTGCTGCCGGAAGCGATTTACCATGGGCAGCTACGATCGGTGAAGTAAGAACATACGTGTACACCGGAAAAAGATTTACGCCCGACAAATGGTTCAAAGGGATGAAAAAAGGCAACACCTTTGTTAGCAATGGGCCAATGTTATTCTTTGAAGCTGATGGTAAATTGCCTGGAACAGAATTGAAAATTGCGAAAGGTAAAATTGCCAAATTGCGTGTGGAAGGTTTGGGACAAGATGCGGTGGCACCAATCCACAGAGTAGCTATTTACAATAATGATGGCTTGGTTCAGAAAGTGAAAAATCTTGATAATAAGCATTCGGTTAAATTGGATATTGATTTGCCGATCAATAAAAGTCAATGGTTAGTAGCAGTGGCATATTGCAATAACGATGCGGTGGCTCACACTACTCCTGTTTATTATGTGGTTGACAATCAACCTACTTGGAGTCCTGAAAATGCAGCTGAAATAATCAGCAGACACATGCAAATGATGGATGATGTGGAAGCAGAAACTACTGATGCAGGTATTGTGAAGCGGTTGAATAGTGCTCGTGCATTTTATCGTAAAATGCTCAAAACAATGAATGTAGAGGAATTAAAATATGAAACAGTTGAACAGAAAATAGCAAATAATACCCTTTCAGCGCCTCGTAAATTGGAAAAAGTGAAAGTAGAAGGTGGAGGTTTTATTATGGGCGATCCTTTCAATAATGGCGATCAACCAATGCATGTTGTTACTCTTTCTGATTTTGAAATATCGACAACCGAAGTTACCAATTATCAATTTGCAGCATTTTTAAATGCAAATAAAATTGATATTTCTACCATGTTTAACAATAAGTCAATGGTTCTTGCTGCTGGAGCTCAAAACAGATTAGAGTTTGTTGATAATGGTTGGAAAGTAACAAAAGGCTACGATAATTATCCAGTGATTAATGTTACTTGGCCGGGAGCTGTTGAGTTTTCTAAATGGGTGGGCGGACGATTACCAACGGAAGCCGAATGGGAATATGCTGCCAAAGGCGGAAAACTCAGTAAAAACTATACATTCTCCGGCTCGAACGACGTGAAGCAAGTGGCATGGATTGGTTTAAACAGTATTGCTCGCCCTAACGAAGTGGCTACTTTATTGCCCAATGAATTAGGAATTTACGACATGAGTGGGAATGTAAATGAGTGGTGTGCTGATTGGTATGATGTTTATCCTAAAAAACCAGTTGCTAATCCGAAAGGTCCAGATACTGGCGATTACCGTATTTTCAGAGGAGGTTCGCACCGCGAAGTAGATTCAAACAGTCGTGTTACGCGTAGAAATGCTTTTTATCCTGACGCCGGTTTCAGTTTGGTAGGATTCCGAGTTGCATTTTAAGAAAAATTAATTCGACTTATGATGAAATACTGTGTTTTGTTGTCAATTTTTATTATGTGTTTTTCTGCTGCTTTTGGAAAGAAATACGTGGAAAACTCACTTATTTATTTTTATGGCTATCCTTTTAATACAGAAGAAGAAATTAAAGAAATCTCTGAAATTCCGTATATCAAAAAAGCCGAAATTTCTATTGAATGGAACGATGTGTATAGTAGTGATGGTGTATACGATTGGAGTTTTGTAGATAAAAATATAGCGTTGTGGAAAAAGGCAGGTAAAACAGTTATTCTGCGATTTATGACTGCCAACAATGCCACTTTTTGTACTTCCGAAAAACTCATTGATCAACAACGGATTCGTATTGTAAGCGAAGGATTTTTCTGTGATTTTGAAAAAAATATCTCAGATGATGGTTTTGAGCTTGTAAATGGTAAGATTGACAATACAAATTTATCCGTAAAAAGCATCAAAACATTGACTCTTAATAACAATACGAAAGAAAATATTGTCCTTCTTCGGAATTCAAATGCTACAATTTTTAAAAAGAATTCTGAGTACTTAATTCAATTTGATTTTGCGGTTAATCATTTTATTAATACAAACGAACGTGGTTACTTTAAGGCGGTTTTTCAGTCGAAAAGCAATCCGAACCAAAAAGTGGAGCAGGAATTTTTGGTAAAGGAAGGAGAAAAAAGTCTATTTACCAAAGTTATTTCATTGGCTGATTTTGACGATTATAATTTAGTTATTGAAGCTCATAATATCTCTGATTGTAGTATTGATAATGTAAATATTATTGAATCTTCGAACAGTAGGAGGCGAAGAGTGGGTTTTCCCGACTATTTCTCAAATAATTTCAAACAAACTTACCAAAAATTTCTCCAAGAAGTTGCAAAAAGATATAATAACAATTCAACGGTGCAGGCAATTATAATAGGTGGAATTGGTCGTTGGGAGGAAATGTTGTTGAATGCAAATGAGGAAGGTGATTTGAGAGTTCAGGAATCCATTTATCGGCAATGGAATGCTTATGGATATAGCGATGTGAATTATTTGAAAAATGTGGTGGAATGGTCGATGGATTTATCGAAAAAATTGATGCCCAACAAAGAGCACATTTTGCAAATTTCGCCCATGAACAATGGCTATCAAAATGAGGATTTTATTTATCGTAGAGCAGCTGCAATGGCTATTTCGAAAGGAGTTTCGATTAAGCAAAATGGCATGAGCGAAAAATTTGATACATGGACAACTGTTTCTGACCCAGCCTATATAATGAATCGGTATCGGAATAATAAATCAGTAAAAACCTATTACGAAACTGCTGCTCAGATTTTTAATAATGGACATCAAGCCATGGGGCATCCAGTTGCCTTATTCAATCGGGTAGCCATTGATGGTGTTAAAAATTTGTATTTATATAAATCAGATATTTTAGAACCTAATATTCAGAAATATTTTCCTTATTTTGACAGTATAAGTCAATTTGAAAGCCAAAATAAATATTATTCAAATTTAGGAGAATACAAATTGGCCAATCGAAAGAAAAGATATTTCCATTTGTTGGATACCATTTCCTATCATAATATTTGGAGAGGAATAAGACAATACAATGCTGCGGGTGCAACGGTGAACTACATAACAGATAGTGTTTCGAATTTAAAAGCGGTAAAAACCAATCCTTCAAATCCAAAAATCCTTTTTGATCTGGACGATCGAGGAATGTATAATGGCATGTCGAACCCAATATTAACTATTCAATACAAGGATTCGGGCAACGATAGTTTTACAGTAGCTGTTTTGAACAGAACTTCCGGAGTTGTTGAAAATGTAGCTGCAATACAGAAAAAGAATACGGGAGTTTACCAACTTATATCCATTCCGTTGGGGCATAAGTTTGATGCTTGGGACAATTGGAAAGAGGAAAAACCCGAAATAATTATTGATGACAATCAGGATGGCGAAGAAATAATCAGTAAAATTGAACTTGATTTTGTATCGTTAAATGCATTTAAAACCAAGCTAGTTGATCAAAAGGAATCTACAAACCGGACGGCATTACTGAAGGATAAATCGGATAATATTATTCGAAAAATCATTTTAAATACCAAAGAACCATTGGCCAAAGTTGAGCTGGTGTATTGTGACTCGGATTTTGCAACAAAAACAGATATCATGGCTTCGGTGACTTTCGCAAATGAAGGAAAAGAAATATTGGCGTCGCAAAAGCAGTATTATATCGGAGGAGATGCTGAGAGTATAGTACTTCCGATAGCGGAAAGCATAATTCCCAAAATGATAGAAATAAAGCTTCACAATGGAGTGGGAAAAGTGGGATGTTATGTTGACAAGGAGAATAAAATGGCTTACAAACTATTTAGCTTTGAGAATATAGAGTTAAAAAACTTTGAATTGTTGAAGGATAAAATATTCATAAATGGCTATTTCAATGGGCTAAGATTCCACAAATCAGTGGATGTGAATAATTTAAGAATTTATAAAGTGCTTCCAGATACTAGCATTTTGGAACTCGACTATTCGGTTTCTGGAAAAACGATTTATCTACAACCGCAAACAAAAGGTTGGTATAAAATTACAGATAAAAACAATAAAACGATGGTGCCTTTTGCTGCAAAAGGATTAATTCACTTATAAAAAATATGTTGCTATGAAAAAAGTATTTCTATTCATTGCTGTCTTTTTTACTATTATTCAAACGACTTCTGCGTTTAATTGTAAAAATATTAAAATTAGTAGTCTTAAAACGGAAACTCTCGAAAATCCGCTTGGTTTGGATATGTTGCACCCACGCTTTTCGTGGCAACTCACCACCAAACAAACGGATGTATTGCAAAATGCATTGCAAATTTGGGTGGCCGACTCTCCTGATAAATTGAAAGCAGGAAAGGATTTAATGTGGAATTCCGATAAATTGGAAAGTGGTTCGTCCGTGCTCATTGTGTACAATGGTAAAACCTTGCAATCGCAAAAAACCTATTATTGTAAAGTAAAAGTTTGGACCAATAAAGGCGAAACTGCTTGGAGTGATGTGGCACATTTTACTATGGCTTTTCAGGATAATCCTTTGTCAAAAGCACAGTGGATTGGGATGGATAGCATGCTGAATTCAGGCAAATTAACCACAAAAACGAAGCTCTCGGCACGTTATCTAAGAAAAGAATTTTCAGTAGACAAAAAAATCGAAAATGCCACTTTGTATATTTCTGGTCTGGGATTGTATGAGTGTTACATAAACGGTAAAAAAATTAGCAATGATATTTTTGCCCCAACTGCATCTGATTATACCAAAAGAGTTTATTACAATGTTTTTGACGTAAAAAGCTTGTTGAATTCCAACGAAAATGCCATTGGTGTGATACTTGGTAATGGTCGCTTTTTCTCGATGCGACGCGACAATGTTCCGGGTGGTGATCCGCTCGATTCACCGGTACAAGTGCATTACGGCTTTCCAAAATTGCTCATGCAGTTGGAAATTAAATACAATGATGGAACCTCAAAAACCATTGTCAGCGATAAATCATGGAAAATTAATACCAACGGACCCATTGTGACAAATAATGAGTTTGATGGTGAAGTATATGACGCAAATTTAGAAATGAAAGGTTGGGACGAACTTGGTTTTAATGAAAATAATTGGCGAAATGTAGAGCTTGTTGAAGCTCCTGCGGGAAAATTAAATGCACAATTAAATCCGAATCTTGTTACCATGCGAGAGCTGAAACCTATCGCCATAAAAGAAATTGAAAAAGGTAAATATGTGGTGGACATGGGTCAGAATATGGTCGGTTGGTTGGCGGTAAGCTTGAAAGGGGAGAAAAATAAACCTGTTAAGTTGCATTATGCCGAAACCACTCAAAAAGATGGAAATATATATACCGCTAATTTGCGTGGTTCCATAACAACCGATATTTATACTCCTTCGTCCAACGAAAAATTCACTTACGAACCTCGTTTTGTTTACCATGGTTTTCGGTATGTCGAAATAACTGGTATCGATTATTTGCCCTCAGTAAATGATTTTATTGGCAAGGTAAATTACGATCAAATGTCTGACATTGGAACGTTTGAAACTTCGGATACCACTTTGAATCAGATTTATAGTAATGCCGTTTGGGGTATTATGGGTAATTATCGAAGCATGCCTACTGACTGTCCACAACGCGATGAACGCATGGGTTGGTTGGGCGATCGTGCTACTGGGTGCTTTGGCGAAAGTTTTATGTTCAACAATCATTTGTTGTATTCGAAATGGGCGTATGATATTCAGGATTCACAATTACCAAGTGGTAGTCTTCCGGATGTTGCTCCGGCTTATTGGCAATTTTATTCGGACAATATTACTTGGCCATCAGCATATATTCATGTTAATAATATGCTTTATGAGCAATTTGGCGATCCAAAGTCAGTAATTAAGCATTATGATACGATGAAAAAATGGCTTAATTACATGCAAACCAATTATATGAAGGATTATATTATTACCAAAGATCAATATGGTGATTGGTGTATGCCGCCTGAAACCTTGGATATTATTTGGTCGAAAGATCCTTTAAGAATTACCGATGACGAGATTCTTTCCACCACTTTTTTCTATCGTTTGCTGAATATTATGGCAAAAAATGCTGATATCGTTGGAAATAAAAGTGATAAAAAAGAGTTTTTAGCACTTGCCGAAAAAGTAAAAACCGCTTATAATGCTAAATTTTTCCAACCTGAAAAGGCTCAATATGGAAATAATACAGTTACAGCCAACATTATATCTTTAATGCAAGGATTGGTTCCTGCCGGTTACGAACAAAAAGTATTTGAAAACCTTGCTTCAAGAATTGAGAATGATTTTAATTCACATGTAAGTGTCGGACTCATTGGCATTCAGTTTCTTATGCGTGGACTTACCGAATATGGTCGAGGCGATTTAGCGTATAAAATTGCTACCAATCGAACCTATCCAAGTTGGGGCTACATGATTGATAACGGTGCTACTACAATATGGGAACTTTGGAACGGAAATACGGCCGATCCTGCAATGAATTCGGGCAATCACGTAATGCTTTTAGGTGATTTGCTGAGTTGGTATTACGAAAATTTGGGTGGCATTAAAACGGATAAAACAGAAGTAGGTTTCAAGAAGATTATTATGAATCCAATTTTTCCGATAGGGTTGAATTTCGTAAATGCTTCACACGAATCGCCTTACGGATTAATAAAAAGTGAATGGAATAAGGAGAATGATAATTTGTTGTGGTCGGTGTCGATACCTGCAAATTCTTCTGCACATGTCACTTTGCCCACCTCTTCCATTTCAAATATTCTTTATAATGGAAAACCATTAAAAGTAAAGGACAATATGAAAATAGTTGACCAGAATTCGAAGAGTATTACCCTAAATTTAGGTTCAGGAAATTACAGTTTTAAAGTCTTAAATGCTGTTTATTGATAATGTAGAATAAATTTTTAAAAATAATATTATGGCAGATTTGAATGTATTGTATGAATCAATTGTAAACGGAAAATTAGAAGCCGCAGTGGCTATAACCAAAGAAGCAATAGCAGAAGGTGTTAGTCCACAGATCATTATAAACGATTACATGATAAAAGGAATGGAAGAAATGGGACAACGATTTCAAGATGGTCGTGCGTATGTTCCTAACTTATTAATGTCGGCACGCGCCATGAAAGGTTCATTGGATTTGTTGAAACCTTTGTTGAAAGGAGATACTTCCAACTCCATGGGCAAAGTCGTAATTGGAACCGTAAAAGGTGACTTACATGATATTGGCAAAAATTTAGTAGCTTCCATGCTCGAAGGTTGTGGTTTTGAAGTAATTAATTTGGGCGTAGATGTTTCCAGAGAAAAATTTGTGGAAGCCCTTATTGAGCATGATGCTAATATTCTTTGTATGTCGGCTTTGCTCACAACTACTATGGTGAATATGAGGGAAGTAATTGATGCTGTTGAAAAAGCAGGACTGAAAGGAAAAGTACGAATAATGATTGGCGGTGCGCCGGTGAATGACAAATTTTCTCAACAAATTGGTGCTGATGGTTTTAGTGATAATGCAAATAGCGCTGTACAATTAGCCAAAGAATTAATGGCGACAATCTAATTTTTTATGACAACTTACCAATTACAATTGTCGGATTTAGAGATAAATCGGGAAGATATTTACTTAAATCTTGGTTATGGTGGAGCTGAACCCGACGAGCATATAAACCAGTTGTTGGAAAGTGTGATTGATAAAGCATATCAAATTTGCCGACCTCAAGTAGCCTATATTGTATGTGAAGGTAAATTATTAAGCCAAAGTTTTATTGAGCTTAATGATGTCAAGATGAAAATTGGCAGCATTATTAGCGGCTATTTAGAGCAAGCAGATCAATATGCTGTTTTTGTAGCTACTGCTGGCGAGGAATACGATAATTATCTGAAAGAAACAAAACTGTCTGGTGATATAGTAGCGGAATTCTTGGCTGATGCAGTTGGATCAGAAATTGCCGAAGCCGCTGTAAGATATGTGAATGAAAAGATTGAAGAAGAAGGTTTAAAAAAGGATTATGTAATCACAAAGCCTTATAGTCCTGGTTATTGTGGTTGGAATATCAGGGAGCAAGTTCAACTTTTCTCCCTTTTCCCCACTCAGCCATGTGGAATACTACTGAATGATTCTTGTCTTATGCATCCAGTGAAATCGGTGAGTGGAATGGTAGGAATGGGCTCAAAGGTGGTTGAAACTCCTTATGGTTGCGATACTTGTTCTATGCAAACTTGCTATAAAAGGAAAAATTTAGCATAAGTTCAATAAAGATAATTTTATGTCTAAAATACCCTTTCATCTTGTAACCGGATTTTTAGGAAGTGGAAAAACTACTTTCCTGAAAAGTTTTTTGTTGCAATATGCTGATAAAAAGAAGATTGCAATCATTCAAAATGAATTTGCTGAAACCGGTATCGATGGGAAAGAATTACAAAACAGTGGTTGGCGTTTTGATTTGTTGGAAGTAAATAAAGGTTCCGTTTTTTGCGTTTGTTTATTTTCCGATTTTAGAGTTCAGTTAGCTGATTTTGTTGAAAAGCACCAACCTGAACTCATACTTCTTGAGGCCACAGGATTAGCCGATCCGATAGCGATAAGCGAATTGCTGATGGACACAAAATTACAGCAACAAGTTTATTTATCGCAAATTTGGACGATAATAGATGCGCTCCATTACGAAAAAGTATGCACCCTGCCCGCAGTTAAAAATCAAATCGTTATTGCGGACAATATTATTATTAATAAAACTGATTTGATTGATAATGAAAAGAAGTTAGTCATTGAATCAGAAATCAAAAGGATGAATCCTTTGGCAACGGTTTTTCTCACTACTTTCAGTCAAATAGAAGTAAATGAGGTCGATAGCGAAAAGAGCGATAAAATAAATGGTCAGCCGGTAGGAGTTATAAAAGATATTCGCACTCAGGTATATAGAACTCCCTATGCTGTAAAAAGAAAAAATCTTGATTATTTGATTAGCCAATTGAACGAAGATGTATATCGTTTAAAGGGTTATATGATGTTGGATAATAATGAAGCGATTATGATACAATCAGTATTTGGTAAAACAACATTGACGTCGGTGGAGAAAACAATGACTAACACCGAGATTATTTGCATTGGGAAACAAGTGATAGATTTTGAATTTATATTACGAAAATTGGTGCTTTTTTAGAAATAAAATTATTAAAATAAAATAAAATGCGAGGTAAAGAATTATTAAAGCAAGCATTTGCATTACAAGAAACAGCAAGAGTGCCTTGGGTGCCCTTTGTAGGAGTTCATGCAGGATCACTCTTGGGAGTTTCTTCAGAAAAGTATTTAAAATCGGCAGATTTAATTGTGGAAGGAGTTTCAAAAGCCATTGAACTTTACAGTCCTGACGGAATTCCAATCGTTTTCGATTTACAATTAGAAGCTGAATGTTTAGGTTGTAAATTGGTTTGGGCTGACGAAAATCCACCAGCAGTCAATTCTCATCCATTGATGGAGGGTTTAACGCTTGAAGAGTTGAAAATTCCTTTGGCTACTGAAGGTCGTATTGCCGTGGCGATGGAAGCCACTCGGCGATTGCGTGAAAAGTATCCCGATTTAGCATTGTACGGATTAATTACCGGCCCATTTACCTTGGGATTGCACTTGTTGGGAACTGAAATATTCATGAAAATGTTTATTGATGAAGAGTATGTGCATAAATTGATGGAATTTTGCACCAAAGTGTGCAATGCCATGACCGACTATTATAAAGAAGCCGGATGCGATGTGGTGGCTGTAGTCGACCCAATGACTTCACAAATTGGACCAGAACAGTTTGAACAGTTTGTATCAAAATATTGTACCGAAGTTTTTGCACATATCAAAGATCAAGGTCTGTTTTCCTCCTTTTTTGTATGTGGCCATGCACAGCATAATATTGAAGTAATGTGCGCTTGTAAGCCTAACAATATCTCCATTGATGAAAATATTCCATTGGAATTCGTAAGAGATATTTGTTTGAAAAACGGAATTAGTTTTGGCGGAAATTTGCTGCTCACAATGGCTCTATTGTTGGGAACTCCCGAAGATTGCGAACGTAATGCGTTGGATTGCATGGATATTGGTGGTACAAAAGGCTTTATTTTAGCTCCCGGCTGCGACATTGCTTATGCTACTCCAAAGGAAAATTTGTTGGCGGTTACAAATCTAATTACCGATACATATCGACAAGATGTAATTCGTGCACTAGAGGTGAAAGTTAACAATGTAGAGTTTATCGACAAAGCTGCTTATGGAAGTTCACCAAAGGTAATTGTGGATATAATAACGTTGGATGCTGGCAGTTGTGCTCCCTGTCAGTATATGTTGGAAGCTGCTCAGCGTGCTTGTGAGTCCTTTGGCGATAGAGTAGTTTGGAATGAACGATCTGTCAAAACCCTAAAAGGAATTGAGTTTATGATGGGAATGAGAGCTGGGAACATTCCCACTTTATGTATCGATGGAGAAATTAAATTTATATCCAACATTCCACCAGTAAGCGAAATAAAAAAGGCCATTGAAGAACGTTTGAATTCGAAATAAAATGTATCACCTTGAATTAGTCTATTTAAATACATTTGCAAAAAAATCACAATGAATACAATCGTCGGATTATTGATTATCGGTTTTGGAAGTATGCTGCAAAGCAGTTCGTATGTTCCGATTAAAAAAGTAAAAACTTGGTCGTGGGAAAGTTTTTGGCTCATTCAAGGAATTTTCGCTTGGTTAGTTTTCCCCTATTTCGGCTCTTTACTCGCTATTCCTGATGGCTATACATTAGTCCAACTTTATTCTATGATGGATGGATCATTGTGGAAAGTGATAGCTTATGGTTTCCTTTGGGGAATTGGCGGATTGGGCTTTGGTTTAAGCATGCGATATTTGGGAGTTTCACTCGGTCAGTCGATAGGATTTGGAACTTGCTCGGCTTTTGGAACTTTAATCCCTGCTCTGATGGTGGGTAAAGATTTATTGTCAGGCGATGGATTAGGATTATTAATTGGAGTAAGTGTTTCCATTGCTGGGATTATTGTGATCGGTTATGCTGGCAGTTTAAGATCTAAAAACCTTACTCACGAACAAAAAATAGCCGCGGTAAAGGATTTTGCATTAAGTAAAGGATTGTTGGTTGCATTGTTGGCTGGAGTAATGAGTGCTTGTTTTAGTTTGGGAATAGAAGAAGGAGATGCTTTCAGATTGAAATTATTGACCTTGGGTGCTAATCCATATTTTGCCGGACTACCTACCATTTTACTTATTACATTTGGTGGATTCTTGTCAAATTTGATGTATTGTTTATTTCAAAATTACAAGAATAAATCATTTTCTGATTATTATAAACTGAGCAAACCAGTGCTTTTTAATAATCTCATATTTTGTATTCTTGCAGGAGGACTTTGGTATTCACAATTTATTCCGTTTGTAATGGGTAAAAGCTTTTTCGAAGAGAATAGCTTAATGATGGCTTTCTCATGGAGTATCTTATTGTCGTTAAATATCGTTTTTAGTAATGTTTGGGGAATAATATTAAAAGAATGGGTGGGAACGAATGCAAAAACAATTGCAATTTTAATTACCGGAATGATCATCCTGATAATATCACTAATTATTCCAAATTTAATTTAAATATTGAAAATCAGATTTTGTTAGATCTATGTTGTTTGTTCTACAAAATCTTAAGCTTGTCCACGGCAAGATAATTATTTAAAAATATCAATGAAACGAATTCATATTCTTCTTATCATTCAATTTCTACTTCAATTATCTTTAGCTATTCACAGCAATATAAGAATGGTTGTAATAACCTCGAAATCCCCCAACTAAACGAAAATGCCAAAAAGTTAAACTCAATGGATTTTTCCGCTTTCCCCTCTTCTCTTACTCCCTCTCCAAAAACTATTTTCCGTTGTCTTTCTCCAATTGGAGAAAGTACCCGAAGGTTGATATTGGTTGGAGAGGGCTGAAGTGAGGTCAGAGAGGGGTCGGG
>JAAFGX010000103.1 GCA_010365115.1 Paludibacter sp. | reverse complement strand
CCCTAACCCCCTAAAGGGGGAATAAGAATATCAGAGTAGTGATTAGAAAAAGACTTACCTTCGGACACGGATTACAAATCCGCGCCAGCGGGGGGGGGGGCTGAAAGACTCAAAAACGTTTGAAAACAAATGAACAAACTATACGCTACGACGAACAGAGGGGAAATACTCTGTGATAAAATACTCTGTGATACTCTGTGATAATTTACACAGTGTTACTCTGTGAATATACTCTGTGATACTCTGTGCTCCAAAAAATGTACACAGTGTTACACAGTGAAATAAATACTATAAAACCTATTCTTTCAACTATCTGTTTTTTTTATACATGACCCACAAATCCATAAAATCTCATCGACATTACGACAAGGCTATGCATTGGGGTAAACTTATCAGCATTACTGGCTCTGCACAGATTATTGTACAAGCGGTAGGTTTTCTGAGTGGTATTTTAGTTATCCGTTTATTGCCCGTAGAAGAATATGCTCTTTATACCCTTGCCAATACCATGCTGGGAACCATGACGATATTAGCCGATGGAGGTATCTCTACCGGAGTAATGGCACAAGGTGGTAAAGTATGGCAAGACCGTGAAAAACTGGGCGCTGTATTGGCTACAGGATTGGATTTACGCCGAAAGTTTGCCATTGGTAGTTTAGTTGTTTCTATCCCCATTCTTGCTTATCTTTTGTTACAACACGGTGCATCCTGGATTACAGTTACTCTAATTGTAATTTCTTTGATACCTGCTTTTTATGCAGCACTTTCTGATTCACTATTAGAAATTGTACCCAAACTGCATCAGGATATTTTACCTTTGCAAAAAAATCAGGTAGGTGTAGGACTGGGCAGATTAGCACTAACCGGACTAACGATATTTATTTTTCCTTTTACCTATGTAGCTGTTTTAGCAAGTGGAATACCACGAATAGGAGGAAATATACAATTACGAAAAATTGCTAATAAATTTGTAGATAATAATCAGACTACAGATTTAGACATAAGAAATAATATATTGTTGATTGTAAAAAAAGCATTACCTAGTGTAGCTTACTATTGTTTATCCGGGCAAATTTCTATTTGGATTTTATCCGTATTTGGAAATACAAAATCTATTGCTGAAATTGGTGCATTAGGAAGATTGTCAATGTTTATTGGACTTTTTTCTGTTGTATTTAGTACTTTAGTTGTACCAAGGTTTGCAAGACAAAAAGATAATTTTGAGACATTAATTTCATATTATTCAAAAGCACTTGTTATTGTTTTAATAATAAGTATATTCATAATTATCTTTACATATATTTTTTCAGCAAATCTACTTTGGATTATTGGTGATAATTATAAAAGCTTAAATTTTGAGTTATTATTGGTCTTGCTTAATAGTTGTTTGTCATTGGTCATGTCGATAGGATTATCACTTTATTTAAGTCGAGGCTGGGTATTAAGTCCAATAATAACTATTCTTGTAAGTCTACTCTCAATTGTAGGAGGTTGCTTATATTTTGATTTAAGTAATTTAAGAGAGGTGTTATGGTTAAATGTATTTACAGCATCAATCCAAATGTTATTACATGTTGGATTTGGATATTATAAAATTTACAACATACAAAAAGTCTAATATTTTTTATATTTCAATGAAGCGATTTATACGAATTATATTATCATTTATTTTACATTATCCTATTATCAAGGGGTGGGGTGTAATAATTAAAAAATCAAATGTGATGAATGTTAAATCTTACTTAATGAAAAATGTATTTATTCAAGAATCTCAAATTAAAGAAAATGTTTTGATTTTTCAAAATTCGTTTATCTCTCAATCTCAATTGCTAGGTTATAATAAGATTGGTAAAAATTGTAGTATATGCGATTCTGTTATAGGAATGTATTCTTATGTTACAAATGAATCAATAGTAATTAATACAACAATAGGAAAGTATTGTTCAATTGGAATCGGATTTAAGGTTGGTTTAGGTGTACATCCTACTAATTTTATTAGTACATCGCCGATATTTTATAGTAATTATGGATTTTCGGGTTTCAAATTAGCTGATAAAAGTTATTTTGATGAATTTAAGAAGACAATCATAGGTCATGATGTTTGGATTGGAGCTAATGTGTTTATTAATGAAGGTATAACTGTTGGAAATGGAGCAATAATAGGAACAGGAGCAGTCGTTACACATAATATTCCTGATTATGCAATTGTTGGTGGTGTCCCCGCTAAAGTTATTAAATATAGACATGATACTGATATCATTGCTTATTTAAATGAAATTGAATGGTGGAATAATGAACTTGCTTGGATAAAAGATAATATAAAAACATTTCAAAAACCAATATTAGATTTAGCTGATCTAAAAGATTTAAAATAGATAATATGAAATTACTTTCTTTATGCCCTTTGTATCAAAATGGAGGTGCAAGTAGATTATTGCGTCGATTGTATGAGGGCAGAGAATCTCAGATCATAACATTGGCTATCCGAGCTAATTCAATTAAACCTCAAAAGGGAAAAATTTCAGAAATTGATTTACCAATATATCCACTACAACAAAAATGGATGAGATGGAAATTCAGAAGTATCTCGACTTATTTAAGAGATGAGTTTTTCTTTAATTATAATTCGAAAAGAATACTCAATACAGTAAAAAAAATAGAATTTGATACAATTCACGTAATTAACCATGGTGTCTATTGTAATTCATTTTATGACAAAAAGTATTTAGATAACAAGAAAATATGGGTGTCATTTCATGATCATTATCGGTTGTGTAGTTCTGTAGAAGACGCTAAATTTTTGTGGAATATAGCTGATAGAAGGTTAGTTATTTCTGAAGATTTAGCAAAGGAATATGAAAAAACTTTTGGAAAAAAAAAATATGAAATAATTACTGATGGGGTTGATATTGCCGAATTATCTGTTCCAGTTAAAAGCAATCCTAAAGTCCCACAGATTATCTATTTTGCAGGTTTATTACATATTGATTATTATTCATTGTTTAAAGTGTTAGCCGACGCACTAGATTTAATGAGTATTGAAGAGAAAAGATTCAAGTTGATATTAAGAGGTACACAAGAGTTGCCTTTACTTACTAATAGAAAGTTTGAAGTAGAATATAGAAAAAATTTCATTACTGATATTGAAATTAAGGAAGAACTTGATCAGGCAGCAATTTTATATTTACCAATTAAATTTTCAAGCCCTGATTTTTATTTATATAGTTTATCAACTAAACTAGTAAGCTATTTAGGGGGAAGTGGAGCAATTTTATACCATGGGCCAGAAGATGCAGTTGCATGTAATTTGTTGAAAAAAAATAATGCTGCTGGTATCTGCATAACTTTAAATGTAAACGACCTTGTAACTCAAATTAAAAATACATTAGAAAAAACCATTGAAATATCAGAAGCGGCAATAAAATTAGTAAATCACTCTTTTGATTTAACCGTAATTCAAAAACGATTCTGGGAAATAGACAAATTATGAGAAGGATTTTATCTGAATTTAGATTATATATCTGTAATCATTTTATTTCTCACATACCAAGCCATACTTTACGTTTATGGTTTTATACAAGTATTATGGGATTTAAATTAGGAAAAGGTAGTACGATTTTTATGAATTGTAAATTTGATTGTGCCCGTGGGCTTACAATTGGTCAGAATTCAATAATTAATGCAAATTGTAGGATAGATTCAAGAGGGAGTATTGAAATAGGTAATAATGTTTCAATATCTGAGGATGTAATTATTTTGACTGCTGACCATGATGAATTATTTGAAATTTCAGGAAGGAATAAAAAGGTAATTATTGAAGATTATGTTTGGATTGGTACACGTGCAACGATTATGCCCGGTGTGACATTAGGAAAGGGAGCTGTAGTTGCTACTGGTGCTATTGTAACAAAAAATGTAGAAACTTTGAATGTAGTCGCCGGCATTCCTGCAAGGTTTATTAAAACTCGTCCTGCAACTTTTGAATATACTGCGGAATATAAACGTTTATTTCATTAATAATTTCTCATGAAATTAAAATATCTGATACAACAATCCTATTTTGTGATTAAAATTCGTTTTTTTTATAAAATCAATAGTACTATTCGAAAGATTTGGTATGTTTTGCAAGGTATGAATATCGGTAAAAATACTTATATTCCTAAAATTCATGTAACATGGCCTCATCAAGTTTCAATAGGTGAAAATTGTATTTTAGAACATGACATATATTTTAAATTTGACGGAATTTGGAGTAATGGCCCAACAATTATAATTGAAGATAATGTTTTTATTGGTGCCGGTTGCGAATTCAATATTAAAGAGAAAGTTGTTATTAGAAATAATTGTTTAATTGCTTCTGGAGTTCGGTTTGTTGATCATGATCATGGCTTAGAAATAAATATACTAATGAAAAATCAGCCTGGTCAATCTGGTTCAATTATAATTAATGAAGATGTTTGGATTGGATGTAATGTTGTAGTTCTAAAAGATGTTTCAATAGGAAAAGGTGCTGTTGTAGCAGCAGGCGCAGTAGTTACAAAATCAATTCCAATGAATGAAATTTGGGGAGGTGTTCCAGCTAAAAAAATTGGAGAAAGAAAATGAAAATACTTTTCATTAGTGGCTCTCTTGAACCCGGTCGTGATGGTGTAGGTGATTATACTCGCCGTTTGGCAGGGGAACTTATCCAACAGGGGAATGTGGTAAGGGTTATTGCATACAATGATAAATATATTTCAGAGATAGAAAATATTGAACAAATTGCAGACGGTACAGGAATTGAGGTGTTGAGAATACCTTCAAAATTTAGTTCTAAACAAAAGGTTGAATGTACGAAACTATTCATAGATGAGTTTAATCCGGAATGGATCAGTTTACAATATGTACCTTTTGCTTTTCAGGATAAAGGATTACCTTTTGGTTTGGGTTCACTATTGAAAAAACTTGGAGAAGGAAGGAAATGCCATGTTATGTTTCATGAGTTGTGGGTAGGAATGGATATGGAAGCGCCTATAAAGCATAAATTGTGGGGTAAAGTTCAAAAAATGATTATTAGGAAAATGATTCAGCAACTATCTCCACAGGTTATTCACACTCAGACTCAGTTATATCAACTACAACTCGAAAATATAGATTTTCAGGCTTCAATTTTACCATTATTTGGAAACATTCCGGTAAAGTGCAATAGAGCAGAACCAACTAAAAATAAACAGATACTTTCATTTGTCATTTTTGGAACAATCCATCCTGGAGCGCCGATAAAACGATTTGCCGAAGAGCTGACGAGTTACCAAAATAAACATCAACTCAAAATTAAATTGATTTTTATTGGTCGTTGTGGAGTTGAATTGGAACATTGGGTTTCAGTTTGCAAAAAAGCAGATATTGATGTAAATGTAATGGGTGAACAAAATTCTGAAAGAATTTCAGAAGTATTAAGTTCAGCAGATTGGGGAATTAGTTCAACACCAATGTTTCTAAGTCAAAAAAGTGGAACAGTAACAGCAATGTGTGAACATCAACTGCAAGTATTGTGTGTTGCTCGTTCATGGCAAGTAAAAGGGCTACCAAAATTGGCAGTTCCTGAGTCTATCATAGAATATAAAAATGGAGATTTAGAGTCTATACTTTCAAATCGAAAAGATCCAAATCAAGCCAATTCACTTTATCAGATAGCTCAACAATTTACAATAGCATTAAAAGCAATAAATTAATATGGCTGCACTATCCTATTTATGGAAATCACGAGCGAAATTTCCGATCACTTCAGCTCAATTTTACAGAGCTTGGGCTAAGCGAGTATTTTCATTACCAGAACTGATAAAACGTAATTACCACCGCAATATATTAACAAAAAAAGGAGCAGCCATTAACGAAACAGCTGAAATTGGAGACGCAATTATAACCGGAATTAAAAAGAAACTAAGCATAAATGAATTTTCCTTTATTGGGAGTTGTTTCATAACATTACACGATAAAGTTACAATTGGAAAAAATGTTTGTATTAATGATGGAGTTCAGATTTTAACTGCATCTCATGATACCAACGATCCTGAATGGAAACATATTAAAAAAGAAATATTTATTGAGGATTATGTTTGGATTGCAACAAATGCTATCATTCTGCCTGGTGTGCATATTGGTAAGGGGGCTGTTATCGGTGCTGGTGCTGTGGTAAGCAAAAATGTTTTGCAAGGTCAGATTGTAGCTGGTAATCCGGCAAAACCCGTCTTAAAGGAAAGATCTAAAGAATTAAATTATAATCCATGTGAGTTTCTGGCTGCTAATAGAGCCTGGTTAGTCGGATAATTTCAAAATAAAGATGAAAATAATATTCTCACATCCCACAGGAAATGCAAATGTTCGTGCAGCCGCCAAAGGATTGGCAGCAATCGGTTTGTTAAAACGCTTTTATACTACACTCGCAGCTTTCCCCACAGATTTTCTGTATAAACTTGGAGGTATAAGATTTTTCATTGAAATCAGGCGCAGGAGTTATGATCCCATTTTAAAGCCGTTCATCCGCATGTATCCTTTTGTTGAAATGTGCCGTATTGTTGCATCCAAAGCCGGTTGGAGGAAATTGATAGCCCACGAAAAAGGGCGATTCTGTATTGATGAGGTTTATAAGAGTTTAGACAAGAAAATAGCAAGTGAATTAGCTCATTATTCAAAAAAAGAAGTTACAGGAGTGTATTCTTATGAAGATGGAGCTGAGTTTTCTTTTACAGAAGCAAAGAAAAATGGAGTGACCTGTTTCTATGATTTACCAATAGGTTATTGGCGCACTGCCCGAAAATTATTAAAACAAGAAATGGAGCTTCGTCCAGAATGGGCAGCAACCCTGACCGGCTTCAATGACTCCGAAGCAAAATTAGCCCGCAAAGATAATGAATTAATATTAGCCGATCATATTTTTGTAGCCAGTTCTTTTACTGCTAGTACACTGAAAGACTATCCTGGCAAATTAGCACCGGTACATATTATTCCTTATGGATTTCCGGAAATAACTAAAAACAGAGTTTATGATTCATTAAATAACAAAGCTCTCAAAGTCCTTTTTGTAGGTGGATTGTCTCAACGTAAAGGCATAGCCAATTTGTTTGAGGCTGCGGATGTTTTGAATGATAGAATTTTGCTGACAGTAGTAGGACAGAAAGCCGTTGAGGATTGTACGATATTGAATGAATATCTATCAAAACACAACTGGATTCCCGGATTGCCTCATCAGGAAATCTTACAATTGATGCGGGAATATGATGTATTGGTTTTTCCCTCCTTATTTGAGGGTTTTGGATTGGTAGTTACTGAAGCTATGTCGCAGGGAACGCCTGTTATAACTACTAACCGAACCTGTGGTGCGGATATTATTCAACACAACGAGAATGGTTGGATTGTTGAGCCCGGATCAACAGAAGGATTAGTTAAACAACTTGAAGCCATACTTCTTGACACTGATTGCATTAAAATAGTAGGAGAAGCAGCCATGGAAACAGCACGTAAACGTCCATGGGATCAATACGGAAAAGAAATGGCAGCCGCAATTTTACAGACTCAACAAGCATGAATCAGATAGTAGAAAATAGCATGAAAGAAGTAAATAAATTGAATTCACTTGGAAAGCGGAAAGCTGTTGGTAACTCAACTGTAAATAGTCTAAAAGTAGGGATTTGGCTATATTTTTTTCTTTTAATTTTTGAAGGCTCATTACGCAAATGGTTGTTGCCTTCTTTTGCAACACCACTATTGATTGTACGCGACCCCATTGCATTATGGTTAATATTCAAATCACTTCAAAAAGGGTATCTTCAACTTAATGGTTACATTGTATCCATAGCTTTAGTGGGTTTACTCTCCTTTTTTACCACCATGGTAGTTGGTCATCAGAATTTGTATGTGGCTATTTTTGGCTTGCGAACCTTGTTGATTCATTTTCCTCTTATGTTTATTATCGGGAAAGTATTTAACCGACAAGACATACTCAAACTGGGGCGAATTATGGTATATATCTGTATTCCAATGATTGTATTACTTGCCTTGCAATTTTACAGTCCTCAATCGGCATGGGTCAACCGGGGCGTGGGTGGCGATATGGAAGGGGCAGGTTTTGGAGGTGCATTAGGATATTTCAGAGCACCCGGTACTTTTTCGTTTACCAATGGGAATACTATGTTTTGGGGTTTTGCGGCACCCTTTATTTTCTATTTTTGGTTAGTTCCCAAGCAAATAAAAAAGTGGGTATTGCTACTGGCTACCGCGGCTCTAATCGTTTCTATTCCTTTGTCAATTAGTCGTACCTTGCTTTTCGAAGTAGGATTAACCTTGGCATTTACCCTTTTTATATTTCTCCGGAAACCAGAAAAGTTAAGTCGACTCCTTACCGCTTCAGTAGTTGTGCTGTTATTTGTATTAATCTTATCACAAACGTCCTTTTTTCAAACCGGGACAATGGTTTTTACCGAACGGTTTACAACGGCTAACGAATCGGAAGGAGGATTGGTGAAGGGAGTTTTTATGGATCGCTTTTTTGGTGGGATGATAGGTGCTATAACCCAAACGGACAAAATACCCTTTTTTGGCGAAGGGATAGGAATGGGAACTAATGTAGGCAGTATGATGTTGACTGAAAAAAAAACATTTCTTATTGCTGAAGGGGAATGGGGACGATTGATAGGAGAAATGGGAATTCTGTTAGGCATGATGGTCATTCTTATCCGTACTGTTTTAGTTTTTAATTTGGCACATTCAGCTTTCAAGAAAACGATAAAAGGTGATATACTCCCCTGGTTATTATTAAGCTTTGGTTTTCTTGTGATATTCCAGGGACAATGGGCACAACCTACTGCATTAGGTTTTAGTACACTGGTGGGTGGTTTGATATTGGCTTCGTTGAAAGGCAGACCTCGTATTAAGAAAATGAAACCTCACATTCAACAAGAAATTACAAAGAAGAATTTAATAATTAACAATGCTTCATTAAAGTAAACATTTACCATTTACGATTATTTTTATGCATATCATCATTTTTACTCATCCAACTTTTATCAACTCTCAAAGTATGCCCCGCTATGCCCATATGCTTGAGGCAGGAATGAAAAAGAGAGGAAATACAGTGGAATTATGGTCGGCATCGCCTCTGTTTTTTAAATTGCCTTTTCCTGCTGTTATGAAAAAATGGTTGGGATATATCGACCAGTTTGTTGTTTTTCCTTTACAGCTAAAGCGGAAATTAAAAAAGTGTGATGAAAATAACTTATTCGTTTTTTCCGATCATGCTCTTGGTCCTTGGGTTCCTTTGGTGGCAGACAGAAAACATGTGATTCATTGCCACGATTTCCTGGCACAACAATCGGCACTTGGAGAAATAAAGGAAAATAAAGTCAGTTTCTCAGGAAGAATGTATCAGATGTATATTCGTTGGGGGTATAGGAAAGGAAAAAATTTTATATCTATTTCAAAGAAAACACAAGCTGATTTACATCATCTATTGGGAAGTATACCCGCTTTTTCGGAAGTAGTGTATAATGGATTGAATCAGCAATTTAGTGCAAGTGATCCGGAAGCTGTCAGACAAACACTTCAAAAAGAATTTTGTATGGATGTTTCTAATGGATATATTCTGCATGTAGGAGGAAACCAGTTTTATAAAAACAGAAAAGGAGTATTGAAAATTTATACAGCATGGCGCAACATTAATAAGATAGGTCTACCCTTGTTGATGATTGGCGAGGAACCTACTGAGGAATTAAAACAGCTCAAAATCAATTCTCTTTTTGATACTGATATTTATTTTCATACAACTGTAAATGATGCCATTTTGCAACTAGCCTATCAGGGTGCTACTCTTTTACTTTTTCCATCCTTAGCCGAAGGGTTTGGATGGCCGATAGCCGAAGCAATGGCATCGGGTTGTCCGGTAATTACCACCAACGAAGCACCTATGACAGAAGTAGGTGGAAATGCTGCCTATTATATATCAAAAAGACCAACAGACAACATTGTGCTAGAGAAGTGGGCAACTGATTCGGCTATTGTGGTAAACAAGTTGGTTGAATTATCAAAAAATGAAAGGCAAAAACTTATTGATTTAAGTATTGAAAATGCAAAACGTTTTGATACGAAAAAGGCTTTAGATCAGATGGAAGAAATTTATAAAACAGTATTAGAAAAAGTGCAACGATGAAAGTAATCCACATCACCAGTTCAATCGATGAAAGTGCCGGAGGTCCATCCCGCAGTGTAACCCAGACCTGTGAGGAGGTTTCGAAGTTGGGTGTGGATATTACTATAATAACAAAACGGAGTAAAAAGGCCTTAAAAGTAAATACTTCCTCCAGATTAAAGTTGTCATATCAATCGTTTGTCAGCTTATTGTTTACGGGCATACATTTCTCAAAAAAAAATGTAGACATTATTCATTTACAACATGTCTGGTCGCCTTATATACATTTAATGGCAAGTGTGGCTCAAAAAAATGAAGTACCCTACGTTATTTCCATACGAGGCATGTTGGAACCGTGGATTATGCAACGAAATCCATTGAAAAAGAAATTGGGTCTGCTACTGTATCAACGTAACGATTTGAAAAGAGCAAGTGTATTGCATGCTACCTGCGAAATGGAAATGAACACGTTACGCAAATTGGGCTTTACCAATCCCATAGCTGTGATTCCCAATGGCATTAATTTATCATTGGTTCCATCACCTAAAGAAAGCTTTGAACGAAAACGAATTATATTTTTGTCGCGCATACATAAAAAGAAAGGAATAGAACTTTTATTGGATGCATGGAAGTTAGTAGATACAGCCGATTGGGAACTGTTGATTGCAGGAGAAGGAAAGCAAAGCTATGAACAAGAATTAAAAGAAAGAATCACTCAACATAAGCTTGTGAATGTCCAATTTGTTGGTTCAAAGTATTATGCTGAGAAATGGGATTTTATACGGAGTGGCGATGTGTTTGTATTGCCCAGTTACAGCGAGAATTTCGGGATAGTTGTGGCTGAAGCCCTGGCTATGGGTGTTCCGGTTATTACCACCAAGGATACACCGTGGCAGGAGTTGGAAACTCACCAATGTGGATGGTGGATAGAACTAAATACTCAGAATCTGTCAAATGCATTAACCGTGGCTATGAGTCAAAGCCCGGAGCAATTGAAAGCAATGGGATTGCGGGGGCGTAAATTAATTCAGGAGAACTATGATATTCGGGCAGTAGCCAAGCACATGGTTGAACTCTATAATTGGATTGAAGGGAAACAGGAACAACCTGAATTTATTAGTTTGGAATAATAAAAAACTAAAGTATAAAATTCAATCAAATGATTATATTCTTAAGACATTGAAGATATGAAAATTATTCATTTTGTTACTACAATAGATCGAAATTCAGGAGGAATAACTACCTACTTACATTTGTTGTCACAGCAATTAAAAGAAAAATTTGAAGTAATTGTTGTTACAGGAATTACTTCAAATCCTGTCGATTTAGAAGGAATCCGTATATTTTTTTATAATCCATCATTGCTACTATTGGGAACACTAGGAAAATATTTTCGAAATCTCATAATTCAAGAACAACCTGAAATAATTCATATAAATGGCATTTGGGAGCCTCAAACTTGGCTATTTCAAAGAGAGGCGCAACGACTAGGTATTAAAGTTGTTCTTTCGCCTCATGGTATGTTAGAACCCTATATTTTAAACCGACATCCATTAAAGAAAAAAATTGCTTTAGCTCTGTATCAAAATAAAGCAATAAAGTCAGCAGAATATCTGCATGTTACAGCACAAGCAGAATTAAATAATGTCCGAATGCTAAACTGTAATCAACCTATTGCAGTTATCCCGAATGGTATTGATACATCGGAAGTAATAGAAAAAACGAATTGGAATGCCGGGATAAAAAATATTCTGTTTCTTTCACGGATTCATCCCAAAAAAGGAATTGAATTATTGATTGATGCTGTTGCTCAACTAACTTCAGAAAACTTTAAAATAACCATAGCGGGAGAAGGTGATCCTGCCTATGTGGAAACATTAAAAAAACGAGTTATACAAAAAAACGTTTCACATCTTTTTAATTTTTCAGGAGGTGTTTTTGGCAATAAAAAATGGGAATTGTTTCAACAATCGGATTTGTTTATTCTTCCAACCTATAGTGAAAATTTCGGCATTGTAATCGCCGAAGCATTAGCTACAGGAATTCCTGTAATAACTACTACCGGAACTCCCTGGCAAGAACTTGAAATTTACAATTGTGGCTGGTGGATTGATTTAAATGTTCCAAATCTAGTACAAACAATTAATCAAGCCATAAACACAAATTCTCAAGATTTAAAAGCAATGGGGTTGCGTGGCAAAAAATTAGTTGCTGAAAAATACACAATAGAAGCTGTTGGAAATGATATGTATAATTTCTATAAATCTATTTCGAATAATACTGAATTTCCTGAATTTGTAAAATTATAATTATATAATCTCCATGCAGTCATCGCTATCTTCGTTTAATGGTTCTGATTTTAATAAAGGTGCAGGCATTTTTAAACAAATGTGTTGGTTCTTTATTAACGCACTAGTAGTAAAATGTTCATTAAATCCATTTATGGGTATTAAGATTTTATTGTTACGAATGTTTGGGGCTAAAATAGGGAAAGGACTTATTATTAAACCATCTGTCAACATAAAGTTCCCATGGAAATTGGTGATTGGTGATAATTGTTGGCTTGGCGAAAGCGTTTGGATTGATAACCTTGATCATGTCACCATCGGAAACAATGTTTGTTTATCACAAGGAGCATTGTTGCTTACGGGAAACCATGATTATACGGATGCTAAGTTTCCATATCGTAATGCACCTATCATTTTAGAAGATGGCGTTTGGATTGGAGCAAATGCTGTAGTTTGTTCGGGTGTATTATGCAAATCACATTCTATTCTCAGTGTTGGTTCTATTGCGACTAAAAATTTAGAGGAGTATACCATTTATCAGGGTAATCCTGCTATAGAAGTTCGAAAGAGAATTTTTAAATGAATTTCCTTCAGGGTTTTTGGTATCGGTTTTTGGTGGATGCGAAGATTTACGAACTAAAGAAGCAGTTTGGTGGAGATAGGGAGAAGATAGTGAAGTACCTCACCCCTAGCCGGGGAGAGGGGGATAAGATTGGTTTGCAGGACGATATCCATTAATGTTATTGTTTGCGTATTTTTTAAAGGATTTATATACTTAACATATACATTTGTACGATGCTATTTTTTTCGAAGTAAAAAGCGCATTTCTAAGTTCAAGTTCAGAATATTTTGTGTTCTAAAGATAAAAATCGATACTCATTATATGAAAAAATAAGACCTGATAAAAACAAATGAAATCCAACTGCATGAAGATGTTTGTCTAATAATAGAGGGCAGTCGACAACGCTTGGAGTTAATGCGGAAATTTGTATGTTACATTGGCTTATAGGTAAACGTATTAAAGAAGATATACTTTTCAATAAAAGAGCAGAATACGGCAAAGAGATACTCCAGAACTTGTCGAGAGTTTTAATACAGAAATTTGGTAAAGGATGGGGTTTTTATAAACTACAACATTGTGTAGGCGCTGCGTAGATTTTTACATCGGATGAAATTGTGTACGCAGCGCATACACAATTAACCTGGACACATCTTCGAACGTTAATGAGTATTGAAGATAAACTTAAACGGTCATTTTATGTATAAATGACATGTATAGAACATTGGGATACCCGTACACTTGACACGAAAATAGACAGCATGTTATACGAACGTACCGCCTTGAGTCGCAAGCCCGAAGATGTAATAAAAATGGAACTTGTACAGATAAAATCGACCAACATACTGACACCCGATGTGGTTTTTCGGAGTAGTTATTTTCTGGATGCAATAGGGTTAGTTGATGTGTATTGGGAGAAAGAGCTGGAATCGGCCATTTTAATAAACCTACAATCATTTATCAAAGAATTGGGATCGGATTTCGCATCACTGTACCACCAAAAAAAGAATTACTGTAGATGCAACCGATTGTTATATCGATTTGCTTTTTTACCACAGACGTTTGCGCCGATTGGTTGCTATCGACCTAAAGTTAGGTAAGTTTAAACCATAACATGAGGGGCAAATGCTGCTATATTTACGTTACTTAAATAATAATGAACGAAAAAATGGTGAAGAAAATCCTATTGGTTTAATATTGTGTAGCGAAGGCAATACCGAACACATTGAATATTTAATGCTAGAAGATTCAAATATAAAAGTTGCACAATTTTATACACAGCTACCTGATAAAACTGTATTAAGTGAGTAGTTACAATGCGCCATAGCTATTGCCAGAGAGCAACAAAGCTTAAATGCAGAGGCTCTATTCTAAAACGTGGTTGAAAGTTTGTGTATTCTAAAAAAGCACTTTTGCGTTCATTATTAATATCAATAGAACGCTGACGGAGTATCTCGACGTGCCGACTTGACGGCATGCGCTGATTTAGCGGATAATCCCGATAGCTATCGGGACGGATATGTAATTTACTTCGTAAATTGATTTACATATACTTTCGTCGTTTGTAATTATTCATAAATACTTTTCGTTTATATTCTGCTTCCTTTCCAAAATTTAGGAGCAGAAAATATAAGAAACCCCTCCGCTTCGCTCGTCCCCTTAAAAAAAAGGGGACAGCATCGCAAGTAGTAATTTCTGGGGGTAGGAAATATAAGAAACCCCTCCGCTTCGCTCGTCCCCTTAAAAAAAAGGGGACAGCATCGCACGTAGTAATTTCTGCGGGTAGAAATGGAGGTATGCTGATATTGG
>JAAFGX010000102.1 GCA_010365115.1 Paludibacter sp. | reverse complement strand
ACTATATTTGAGATAAAAATATCTATTAGTAGCGAAACAAAATAAATAAAATATTAACTTTAAAATAAATCACTGACTTATTACAGTGGACTCAATAATTTAGTATTTAATAAATTCTCCATCAATTGACGACACCTTGAGTTCATTCATTTTTATACCGTAATTTGATAAGTCTATCATCTGATCAACAAATGAAGGATTTACGATCACAACACCATATTCAAATTTCCGGATAAGAATGTCTGCTTTGTTGTAAATTTTTATAGAATTGATACTGATTTTCCCTTTTCCCTGAATTTGAATAGAAATATCATTTTTCTTTTCTGCATCATTATTTCTACGAAAATAGAATGACATTTCTTCCATTCTGTTTGTTCCAAATTGCCCAGAAAGATGGTTGTACATCTGGTTCACATTCTTCCCTTCGCCATAATCAGGCAAATTGCTCATTGTCAACCACATCATTCTAGGAACTCTATCCGCAAAGCTTAAACCATCTGAAGGATCAATTGATTTTGCTTCAATAAAAATGGTGATATCGCCCGAAGGAATATCAATATTTTTTATAGTAAAATTCATATCTCTACCTTTTGATTGCTTATTTTTTGGAGAAACTTCCAGTTGTCCGTTTACAATTTTAATATTGCAATCTTCTGACGAAATTAAGTTCTTAATTTGTTCAGATGTTTTACTGAAGATATCAGGAAATTGTTTCGAATAATGAATTAATTCAGCACTTGATTTTCCAAGCGCACCAGACTTTGTCATCCATTCTGGCAACATGCCTTTTCCTGCAGAACTATTTTTATTTATTCCGCTTAGAGATGGATCAGTAGTAAATGCTCCCAAACAGCAAGCAGTTGCAATTCCAAATCGTTGAAGCCGTACACTATTTTCTGCATCAGTTTTATTCATAAGTTTCAACACCACGTATCTGAATTGATATTTCGTATTGTTATTATGTTCCCAATATTGATGCGTGTTAACGGCTCTCGAAAAACCTCTCCATGCATCGTTATGTTGCACCAAACCTTCCGATTCTATGCCATTCAATACTCCTACCGCCTGTTGATTTTCAGCATGCTGACCATCGGCAGTAATGATAAAATCGTCACCCATTCTGCTCCTTAAGTTTTTAAGAAACAAATAATCACCAAGTTTCCAATGATTTTCATTGTTTATCCAGCCACCATCTTTTTTCCCGTCATTATTAGTGTCGCAAGTTGGAAAACGATCAGAAACATCAAAATAATTGACATCAAAGGCAATTCCATTAATATTTTCTAAAACCCCCTTTTTGGAGAACTCTTGAGCAATTTCATCAACCCTCAAATCAGATGCTGTTTTTCCGTTTTTATCTTTCGGACAATCGATAGATAAATTATAAAAAAACATTACTCCACCACCCCAAACCCCACCGAGAATAGGGGCTAAATATGTTTTACCAGCTTCAAACGAAATCGGTTTTGTATTACAGATTCCCCTTGAAACAGAAAGTGTATTTGTGTTTTTATCCACATTTGTTATTTGAATAATCTCAGATTCATACCACAATCGGTTCCCTTTTTCATCTAGCTTAACCAACAAAACATAATTAGGTATATCATTCTTCGAAAAATTGCTCCCTTCGCCGTTACCACCTCTGTACTTTCTATTTATAAATGGTTCAATATTCTTCACTATAATATCTTTATCGTTAGTCTTAATATTCTGATTAAGAACCGAACCTTCTTCGTATAACCAATGCCCCGGAAAGTATTTTTTCAGTACTTCAGGATTCCTAATCACATGTCTTGCCTCGCCATTCAAATGTAACAACATTAGTTTTGTTGGATTTTCTTGAGCAAAAGTATTTGCCCAATTCGTGGTAACAGGGTTTATAAGAATTTCTTCATCAAGTAATTTTCTGATAACACCATTACTATTCTCAATTTCGTTGCTCCATGCTTCATAATTAATTTGTGTTTTTCTGTTCATTTCACCCCTAAAAGCATAAAACTGAGGAAATCCAATTGTAAAAGCATCCTTCTTATCCAAGTTTTTGGATGATTTTGCTTTCATTGGAATAACTATTGTTATTGAAATTAAAGCAGCAATAACAAAACTTTTGATTTTCATCGATTGATCTTATTTATATTTTTCACCACTTCATTTTCCCATTCAGCCAATTCCTTTTTCATTTTATTGGCTTTTTTCACTTCTAAATCTACCAAGTTTGTAGTTTCGCCCACATCGGTTTTCAAATTGTAAAATTCAAACAAACCACTATGGTATTTAATCAGTTTCCAGTCACCATTCATGATAGCACAATACTGATCTTCGTAACCACGAAAGAAATACAAATTACGACTTTTGATATTGCCACCTTTTAAAATTGGCATTAAGCTTACTCCATTTACGCCTTTATCTTTGCATTTTTTACCAGATGCAATTTCTACTATAGTCGGGTAAATGTCAATATTTTGAACTGGAGTTTCTGTTACAGAACCTGCCTTTGTTATTCCGGGGTATAACACAATCAACGGAACTCTGGAACCACCTTCACAAATAGTAAATCCGCCAATTTTTCCTCCTCGCAATGGAGCATTAGAGAATTCACCACCCTGATCGGAATAAAGGATAATAACCGTATTTTTCTCAATTCCTTTGGCTTTTAATTCTAGACGTATGCGTCCGATAGATTCATCAACAGTCGAAACCATTGCGGCATATTCAGCATCTTTGCCTGTCAGTCCTTCTTTTTTATATTGTTCCACATAATCTTTACGTCCTACTTGTGGTCCATGAACTCCGTAATACCAAACTGTTAGAGAAAAGGGTTGAGTCTTGTTATACTCTTTAATAAAACGTTCGGCACCTGCAGAAACTAAATCGGTAAGATATTCATTTTTACCTGCATTGGGGAATGGATTATTTGTTTTGAAAAAAGGTGGGTAATAACTGCTTGGATGTCCGTGTTCACAAGTGCCATACATGGCATCAAAACCTTGTTTGGTTGGAAAATGTGATTCTTCACCTAAATGCCATTTTCCCACAAACATATTGTAATATCCCATTTCTTTGAGACGTTCTGCATAAGTCACTTCTTTGAGTGGTAAATAACTGCGAGATGGTAATTTAGCTGGGTCATTAGCAAAATATTGAAACTCATTATTTTCACCCCCAGTAGAAATTAGCCCTTTCTCTTTATTTTCATAAATATGTCGTACCATTTGCATTCGCACGGCTTCTTTACCTGTAAGGAGTGTGGCTCTGGATGGACTACTAGTAGCAGTAGAAATATAGGCACGGGTGAATTCCAACCCATCCTTTTTCAACTGATCAATATTTGGCGTATGGAATTTTGAATTTCGATTACCCAAATCAGCCCAACCCCAATCATCAACAAAAAGCACTACTATGTTCGGCTTTTGCTGACTAAATCCATTCAAAGTAGCACCCAATAAAGATGCCAGTAAAAGTTCTTTTTTCATTGATTTATATAATTGTTCATATAATTATCGCAAAGATATTAATATATTATATACTCTTTTGAGTTGATTGTATCAATTATTGATTGAATTGTAACATGTTTTTTGGATTTCATTAAATATTTAGTTTTTAGGCTAGTTGTGGCTTTGTTTTTTGAAGAATAGCGGGCTATTTGAGAAAAATAAAGGTGCAAGTAGACAAAAAAGAATGAAAAACAATAAGATAGTCTCACATCTAAATAAATCAGAAACTCTTATTTTATTGATAATCAAAGTTAAACTTAGATTAACGTTTATTTTTAAACAGTTACTTACATTCAAAAACCACCTTATAGCTTTAATGTATCTTTGTTTTGCTTTTCTGTAACCGAATGCAAATAATAGTGCTGTGTATAATAAATTAATAGTAAATTTGTGCAACAACTGCAAATTCAACTTTTAATTTTTTGAAAATGAAAAATCAACTTTCTTTATCCGCTTTACTGATTTCCGAAGCCATTTTTTCGGGAATAAGTGCAAAACCGAATGTCGATAAAACAACAAAACTTCAGGTGCGTCCTAACATTTTATTTTGTATTGCCGACGATGCTTCTTATCCCCATTTTAGTGCCAATGGGAGTCATTGGATAAAGACACCCAGTTTCGACAGAGTGGCTCGTGAAGGAATCCTGTTTTCAAACTGTTATACCCCAAATGCTAAATCTGGACCATCCAGATCCTGTGTTTTAACTGGACTTTATTCATGGCAAGCACGTGAAGCCGGAAATCACGTTACTAATTTCCCTGCAGATTTAAAAGTAGTTACTGAAGCATTGGCTGAAAATGGGTATGATATTGCTTTTACCGGTAAGGGTTGGGCTCCGGGAAATCCGGGCATTACTCCTGATGGAAAACCACGTCAATTGACGGGTAAAGCTTTTATGAAAGAAAAGCTCACGCCACCAACAATGGGAATCAGTCCTATAAATTACGCTTCAAATTTTAGTGATTTTTTGAATGAAAATAATGGTAAGAAACCTTGGTTTTTCTGGTTTGGTTCTCATGAACCTCATCGTTCTTACGAATTTGGAACTGGTGAAAAAATTGGTTTAAAAACAAAAGGCATGATTGATGATTTCCCCCTATTCTGGCCAGATAATGATGATGTTCGAACTGACATGCTTGATTATGGGTATGAAATTGAGTATTTTGACAAGCAAATTCAGAAAATGATGAGTGAACTTGAAAAGCGTGGATTACTTGAAAACACTATTATTGTAATCACCTCAGACAATGGTATGCCTTTTCCAAGATCTAAAGCGAACGACTATGAATACTCCAACCACATGCCGCTGGCTATTATGTGGAAAAATGGGATAATAAAGCCCGGACGTAAAATAATCGATTTTGTAAATTTTGTGGATTTCACCCCTACTTTTTTAGATGTAAGTAAAACCAATCCGAAGAAATTTGGTATGCAACAACCTTCAGGCAAATCGTTACGTAATATTTTCTTCAGCGAAAAAAACGGATTGGTCGATTCTAGTCGGAATTACTTACTACTTGGAAGAGAACGGGATGATTACGGCCGACCTGACAATCAGGGGTATCCGATTCGTGCTATTATACGGGATAATTTCATTTATATCAACAATATGAAACCTAATTTGTATCCTGCTGGTGATCCGGAAACCGGTTATCTCGATTGTGATGGTTCTCCTACTAAGACAGTAATTCTGAACATGAAACGCGAAGGAAAAGATACCAAGTTTTGGGATTTTTCATTTGGTTTTAGAAAGAGTGAGGAGTTATATAATTTGGCAAATGATAAATTTTGCATGAATAATCTGGCTGAAAAGCCCGAATATGCGAAACAAAAACAAGCCATGAAAAAACAATTGTTTGAGCAATTGAAAAAACAGAAAGATCCTCGCATGTTTGGGAAGGGGGATGTTTTTGATAAATATCCGTTTGATGAAAATGAAAACTGGAATTTTTATGAAAAAGTCATAAGGGGTGAGATAAAAGAACCCTGGAAAATAACAAAATGGGTAAATCCTAGCGATTATGATACATACTATTATCAAAATAAAAAATAATAAAAATCCCCGCAATTCACAAAACTTTGCGGGGATTTTTATCATAATTCACATAGATTTAATCATCTTACTACTATTTTTCCTGAATAATTTGCTCCAGTATTATCTGTCAATACAACGATATAATTTCCTTTATAGGAAGCAGGAAAATCCACAAAACTCTCAGGCTTTTTCAGACTCATAATCATTTGACCTGCAGAATTATACATTTTAAATGAACTGAATTCTTTCAAAAGATTTATTCTGCGTTGATTAAAACTATAAAATGCATCTTTAAGCGAATAAGATGGATTATGAACTGCAGAACTTATATCACCTTTGATTAAATCTGTAGCGGTCGTTGATCCGTTAATAATACTTCCTGTATAATAAGCAACTAAGAGCTTAGGATCATACGATGGTCCTGCAGCTGCCTCTGTAAATTGCATAGGATTTAACAAAGTAGGAAAATTAAAATTTCCACCACTTTCCACAGATAATTTCACACCTGAACCTCCTACAGTTCCAATAATTCCGGTCACTGCTCCTCTTAACGGAGTGAGATTTGTTATAACACTTAAAGTACCATTATTTTTTACATTAATCTGACTCTTTCTTGTTGTACTATCGTTATTGCACAAATACAATGTACCACATGTCAAAGATCCATAAATATCAAGTGAACTGGCTAAAGCTCCCTGCCCCAGAGTACTTGCAACGGCTACGAATGTGATTCCATTTGCAGTTGAGCCGGCAACTGTTGAGCCAGCTGCAATAGTAACTTTGGTGCTGTCCTTTGAAATAGCAAAACCATAGGTACACGTTAAAACAGGTAAATTAATCAGGAAATCACTTGGTTTTGATGTTTTAATTGTAAGTGTTTTAAAAATAGCCGAACCAGTGCCGGTAAGACCAGTCCCAGCTTCAACTTTACCTACATAAGAAAAAATTGCCCCATAACCGGGTGTTTGTCCTAATTCAATCGTACCGTTACAATTTACAGAACCATATATATTAGTTGTGTAATTTGCATTTTTTGCATTTGAAATTTGGTAAATTCCGTTCACTGTCAGGTTTTTACATAAATCAGTAGATACTGCTGTTGTTGACGAAATCATTGAACTAACCGTATGTCCGGTGGTAATAATTACATCATCATTAAGAGTAGGAATAGTTCCAGAATCCCATGTTGTTGTCGATGCCCATGTACCGGATTGAACTGACGTGATGGTTGCAGAATTTAATGTAAAGGATAGAATTATCATCCCAAACAAAATGACATGTTTCAACGTAATTGTTTTCATAATGATTGTTTTTTAATTTGTTATTAATTGGTGATTATTATTTTGTTCTGTTACAGTAGCATTTTCTTTCAAAATATATGGTGTTGTATAATTGTCTTTTGTCTTAAAAATATTGTTTCTAATTACTATTCTTTCAGCACTAATAACCGAAACAGCCGATCCTTTTTCCAATTCAAACAGATTGTTCTCAATTTTTATATCACTCATTCCTCGCCATGGTGCCGGAATTACTCCGCACCACTTAGTCTTTGATGCTATATTTTCAAGTTTGGAAGTTTGAATAAAAATGGCCGCTTTGTTTTCCTTAAGAAATGTATAATCAGATCCGGAATTTACAAAAGTATTGTTTCTGATTAAAAGATGTTGAGCTACAAGACCTTCACCCCAGTCTACCCCATTTTCAACTACAATGGCACTGTTTGATGAATTTTCGAAACGATTATTCTCCACTAATCCATAGCCGCTTTGTAATAACATTCCGTAGCGTCGATGATTTCTGATAATATTGTTTCGGATAACAAAAGACTCATTGCGTTCGGAATCTACATAAATCTGATCGCTAATTTGCTTTTTTGCATTCATCACTAATGTTGGTATACATTTGCTTAATGATAAAGTATAACTTCTGTTTCCGGTTTTCTCGCAATTAGTGACAAAAACTGTATCAATTAAAACGCCGTCCCTTGGATTATAAATCCATAACATTTCATTTTTACTTATTTCTTTGCTAGTTACTAAGGTTTTGTCAGACGGTTGTTCCAAAACCGCTACTTTCCCCCATTTGAAATTAAAAGTATCATCTGAATGGCCTTCAAAAGAGCAACCTTCGACCCATGTACCAATTTTTTCGCCTATGTGATGCAAACAGTCAGCATTGGTTGAAATAAATCTGCCTGGTTTTATAAGGATATTGCAATCAAGAATATTAATTTCCGAACTTCCATTTGCATTGAAACCTCCTGCAGGTGATGAATAGACTGTAATGTTTATAAGTGAAATTTTTTCGCAATTCAGCATATTTACAATTGTAGCTCCATTATATCTCCCAATCTGAACATACACATCTCCTTTTGAAAAACTCTTAATCTGATCACCGTTGAAACTTAAACGATAGAGATTCTTGCTAATTTCCTCAACTCCAGAAGCATTAAACCCAGCTTTTACATTCTCCTTTTGACGACCGGGATGAAGAGAATCTTTGAGCATTGCCCAATTTTGAGGTGCATTTTTAATATGATCATCTTCAAAAGTCGGAAAGCCATTTTCGATAAGGCATTCGGCAGTTTTATTTGTAATGTCAACAGATGTAATTATGCCCTGAACGAATGGTAAAGGACTATAATCGACCTTTAAATTTTTTACAATACAATGTTTTGCATTTTTAAGTTGCAGAAATCCTTTTGTTGGGTTTTTAAGAATAATTTCAGCTCCATTTCCATCGATAACTTTGTCAGCAATATTGGCAATGCTAAAAAAGAATGAAGATTCTCCTTTAAAATCTACTTCATATTTTTTAGCTTCAAAAATTAATTCTGCACTTCCATTAATTTTCACTAGTGCATTCAACGCATTTTCTATTGCCTCAGCGTCGGTTGCATTTCCTTTTTTATAATCTGAAACACGAATAATTTTATTTACTTTTATCTCACGAAAAGGCAAATTACGTGAAGTACGAAAATGTTCAGTTCCCGGAAAAATCTGTGCTAAACCTGATTGGGTAGCGGTAAATAATAAAACAAATAATATGTTGATTATAGATTTCATTCGAAATTTCAATACATAAATTTTAAAGAATGAGCACTTTTTTCAGAAAAATAAGTGATCACATAACATCCACGATTACATTCATCCATTGAAAGTATTATTTCTCCAGAGGTGTTTTTATTTAAGACATTTTTTATTTTCCTACCAGCATGATCATATAAAATTACTTTCTGAACAATGGTTCCAATGGCTGGTCGTAAATGCATATTTTTAAATGCATCAACAAAAACTGAAACTGGTTCATCCTTTTTTTTATTTATTGAGTCTGTAAATAAACTATCTAAATTTGTTGTCCATATTATCACATTATTCTTTACACCTAAACTAGAACCATGTGTTCTTACCATCGACAAATTTGTATTAATTGTATTGCCTGTAATTTGTATATTGCTTCCTGAAGTTACAACTATGCAGGGTTGCGGACAATTTTCAATAGAATTCCCGGAAATCGTGATATTGTTAAATACTCCTGAAGGTGAAAAAACCGAACTCCCGTTGACAGAAGTGACTGAAATTGCACCAGGTTGTCGCTGCCCAGCACTTGAAGAGCCATATAAAACATTTTTTACAGTGTTATTTGTTATTGAAACATTTGAAGAACACCCGGCTTCCATCCAATAAAATTCAGGCGAAAGAATTATTCCTGCTAATTGACATCCTTCAACCGTATTTCCTTCAATTACGCCGTTTGATGCTTTAATCAGAATTCCACGAGATCGGTTTCGTCCTACATTATTATTTCTGACTGTGAAACCACAACCAGTTCGTTGCTTTGAGTAAATTAAATCGCCTGACTTTAATCCTGTTACCCATTGACTTAATGTGATTACTATTCCGTTCTGATACTTTGTTTCATTATGTAAGCCTCCCAAAAAATAATTAATACATGCCTGTCTTTCTGAAGCTGACATTACTGCAGAAGTTATATCCTGAATTTTTGAATTACCTTTTACATGACCATCATTATCAACACAAACGATTGAATCATTTAGTTTTACTTTTACATCAACTAACTTATCAGTAGACATCAAATATATTCTTTTTGCCGTGGCATCAACTTTGTATATTGGATAAAATCTCCCATTTATGGCTATACAATCATCATCGTTATATTCAATTTTACATCCTTCTATGGTTGGGCCTATTACTGCATGTTTGCTGTGAATTCCATCTGCATTTCCAGCGCGTAATCTTGGGATTTCTACTGTTGGGTCATTTGTTTTTCGGGTAATAACACAGTTCTGATAAAGACTGTTTTCACAATCACTTTCAAACATTGAAAAACTGTTTGAACCAAAAATTGTATCATTTTGAAATTTCATATTTTTACAACTTTCAGAATAAATACAATGAGGACGAATCGCTCCTATGCCATCACAATTGAGGGTTACTAAATCGGAAACCTTTGCAAGTGCACCTCCGGAAGACTCATTAATATTTATAAGAATTCTGTTGTTCCCTAATAGCGAAATAGTAAATGATGCTGTATAAAATGTTTTATAATTATTTTTTAGTTTCTTTGTAGATGCGTCGAACACGTCCATTTTATCGTTATTAATATTTGAATAAGGATAGCCATTGAAAATTCTCACTTCCCACGTTTTTCTGTCGGTAGAAATAGATGTTATAACCCCTTGCGAGAAACATAGTGGCTGATAATCAATACAGAAATTTTTGAACGTAACATTTGTACAGTTTAGGAAATCGAAAGCACGGGTTTGTCTGTTACATAGTATAGAGGAACCATTGCCATCAATCACCAAATTTTGTAAACCATCAAATACATACGATTGTAAATTGCCACTCATATCCAACTGATATTCTCCTTTTGGCAATGTTATTGTTTTATTACTACCTACCAATGCATTTAAAGTGCTGCGCAAATCAAGAGGATTAGCTGCAAACAATTCAAAAGAAAAAATACAAACGATTAAAACTACTTTTAATTTCATAATTGACTTTTGAGTAAATTTATTCACTTTTGGTTTATATAAAAAATGAAACAACGAATACAAGTGATTAAATACAGTGCAATTTTAATCATAATTCATCAAATCAATTGTCCTGTATGCAACAAGAATTTGTTTTAATGTAACATATTTTGCTAAAATCTTATTTATAGTGCTTTATCAAGATGTTTTTGAAGGATTTTGTGCAAGGAAGTAGAATATTTTGCAAAAAAATCAGCCATTAAATTTTTGAGTGATTCCCAAAACTAAATGGCTGATATATTGAAAAATAGTATCTTCTTTAATTGACTACATTCAATTTAAATGAATAATTTTCATTCATTTCATTGGTTAATCGAACAATACAAATGCCTTTACAATTTGCTGGAATTTGAATAGAAGATTCAATATTTTTATAGCTCTTTACAATCTGCCCAACAGAATTGTATAATGTTATTGCATTAAATGGTTTCATAAAAGTCAATGTTCTGTTTGATGAATTATATGTAATTCTATTTATATCATTCATCGACTTTGTTTGTGTAGTAGTGGTAAGTACATTATTTATATAACTTCCATCAGCATAAATAACTTCCAAATTCGGATCATAAGGATCATTAGTTGATATTGTCAACAGTCTTGGATCTGTAGCAGGACTTGTAAAGTTGAATTTACCGCCACTTTCTACTGTAAAAACAAAGCCGGTACCACCTACAGTTCCAATAATTCCTGCTGCTCCAGCTTTTCTTAAAGGTGATACTTCTGTTGAAACATATAAAGTTCCTCCACTTTTCACATTTATAGCACTTTTGGCTGTTCCTGTTGCATTATTACATAATAAAAGGGATTGACAATTTATTGTGCCAGATATATCCATACTACAAATTCCAGTTGCTTGTCCACCATTTTGAGCAACTGTAACAACACCAAGTATTGAGCCAAAACCAATAACATTAACTGTAGTTCCTGCATTTACGGTTAATGTTGAGTTAACGGAACCTACATAAAATCCATGTGTGCAATTGAGTGTTGGAACTGCAACCACACAATTAGTATTTTGGACATTAAGATTGATTACCTTTACATAAACTGATCCTGTACCTGTTAGTGCAGCAGTTGTACCTTTATATGTAACAATCATTCCTGTCACAGATGGTCCTACCTGACCTAATTCGATTACACCATTACATTCAATACTCCCATAAATGTTAAATAATAAATTTGTACTTAATGTATTTGAAGCCTGCAAGGTACCATTTACAATAAGATTTGTACAAAGATCAACAATTATTGCTGCACTTACAAAATAATTTACCGTATGACCAGTTGCGATAGTTACATTATCATCTTTAGTAGGCACGGCTCCTCCAACCCATGTTGAAGTTGCTGTCCAAGCTCCATTTTGAGCAGATGTGATATCTGCTGCCTGCAATGAAATAAAAGATAAACTGTAAAAGAATACAGTTAAAAAAGCAATTCTAAAAGTAGTTTTTGTTTTCATAATTTTAAATTTTTAATTGTTAGTATTTATTTTCTATTTGTTTAAAGCTATCAGTTCGAAAAGGAATAGTTGGTAGACCTTCACTTTTTGTTTTTATTCTTTTTCCCTCGTTCGTCTCCTTGCAATTGAACCACAGGAGGAATTGATTTATCGCAAAACTGAATTTTTTGCCAAAGTTCCTTTTTCCACGCAATAGGTTTCTTCATTTCCAAAAACCAATTACGGAAAATCGTTTTCATCTCTTCTGCTTCTTCAGAATTTGAATCTATTAAATTGATCTTTTCATCGCGATCTTTTGACAAATCATTATAGAAAAATGAATTACTTTCAACAAAGTACCGGAGTTCAGCATTGCCTCTACGAACCATAAATGCTGCCTTGGCAACGCTTTGATCTTTTATGTTTCCCATTCCCCAATTTTCTGCTTGTTGAAACATCCAAACCAAATAATCGTGTACTTCTTTTGTAGATTTACCCTGAAGGATTGGCAGTAAACTTTTTCCATCAACTTTCTGATTTTTAGGCAAGTTTATTCCCGCAATATCAAAAAATGTAGGGAAAATATCCATAGACGATACTAACTGGTCGCAAACCATTCCTTTTTTGATCTTATCACCATACCAAATAAACATGGGTACATGATTTCCTCCCTGATAATTCTGACCTTTAAAACCTGAAAATGGACCATTTTTTGGTAAAGTAGCGGCTGCTCCGCCTGGAGCTCCATTGTCGGACATAAATATTAAAACCGTTTTGTCTAATTCGCCTATTGATTCCATTTTTTGCATCACAGCTTCAATACCATCATCAATTGCGGCAATATACGCCGAATAATTATTTAATAATTTAGAGCCGTAATTGAAGCGTTTGAGGTATTTGTCAGGTGCAGGTGCTCCCAACGGACCATGAACAGCATTATAGGGCAAATACACTAATTTTGGTTTGCCTTTATTGTTGTCAATAAATTGAATGGCTTCGTTCGTAAATTTATCAGTTGTGTATTCGCTACATTGAACATTTTTTCTGTTCTGAAATAAAATTGGTGAATTATAATAGCTTGTTCCATGAGAATTAAATCCAAAAAAATAATCGAATCCGTGATCAAGTGGATGATGCCCGGGTGAACAAGTGTAAATTTCATCTGTTCTATTTCCGTTATGCCATTTCCCGAAGATACCATTCATGTATCCTTCCTGCTTTAATAGCTGAGGCATCATAAAAATATTTAACGGAACACCACTTTCTGCTTCGGTATTAGTATAAAGTCCATACCGTTGTTGATACGAAGACGTCAACATTCCGGCTCTTGAAGGAGCACTTACATTGGCTGTAACATAAGCATTTCTAAATCGTACACCTTCATTTGTATAGTTGATTATAGTTGGCATTGCAGCTTTTGCTGCTTCAAAAGATTCCTCAGGAGTATAATCCTTTACAAATTTTTTAATAAAATCCTGATTCAATTCCGCAGTTGTAAAATCTGCCAGATTTGGGGCAAAAGATCCCCAGCCCAAATCGTCAACAAAAACCAACACCAAATTTGGCTTTTGAGTTGCTTTGGCTACTGCATTATTCGGTAAAATGGCGGCAGTTAATCCACTCAATAAAAGTGTACTTACGTTTTTCATTCCAGTAAAAGGATAAACCTTATAGAACTATTATTATTCAATAGAGTTTATATAAGTTAGAATATTATTGATAATAGCAAGCTGATATACGCTGATTTAGCGGATTAAAAACGGATTATTCCTCGCCTTTGGCGAGAGGATTAAAACTTAGTTCTTCAAATCAGACCCGATTTATTGGGAAAAGACTCCGTTTATTAATTCGTTTTTCTCTTTTTATCAACTCATGCCGGCAAGTCGGCATGTCGAAATACTCCATCCGCTAAATCCGAGTATATTAGCGCCTGCCTGCAGTAGGCAGGTTCCATTTTTTTGTTTTAAAATATAATATCTATAACATCAGTTATATACAACTTGTATAATGTCTAATAAATCAAGATTTCTTAGGAGCAAAGAATTTAGGATTATTTTCCTTGTGCCACACTCTCATTTTTACCATCATTTCTTGACCAAAATTATCTTTTAGTTTTTGGAAATAATCTTTATAACTAGCTTTTCTTACTTCAGCTTTTTCTTCATCTGTATTTGCAGCTTTTACTTTTTCATTCACGGTCATCGTTTTTTCAACCCAAAAATTTTGAACTGTTGTCCGTTGCTCCTGTGTCAGCTTTAAGTCAATTGCCATTTGGTCGAAAACGGGATTAGTCTGATTTGTTATTTTATCCTGTTGACTTTTTTGAGCTATTGCAACTGTTGAAATTAGAACTAAAGTAAATGCGATTAAAAATTTAATGTTTTTCATGTTTTTTATTTTTAAAATTGATTAATTATATCCGTAATTTTGTATCAAGTTTCCTTTGTGAATTGAGATTTCTCGCATTGGAATGGGTCTGAATATGTTGAAGGATTGGATGTTACGTTGAACCACTTTATTGTCAACGGTATATGCATAAGCGGCAGACTGTTCAGCGACCAGTTTCAGTAGTCCCATTCTCACCAAATCAAACCAACGATGTCCTTCACCCAGTAATTCGACCATTCTTTCGTTTAGAATTGCTCTTCGGAAATGCTCAATATCAGTCGTTGTTGTGTAACCTTTTATTTCTTTATTTCCTAATGTCGGAACAATCAACGATACTGTGGTTTTAATGGTTAGAGAAGTATAAACTGGTATCTGAGCGCGTGTTCTTACAACATTCAAATACTTTAACCCACTTTGCAGCAATTTCGCCTAAAACTATTGCTATACAAGCATTTTCTGCTCTCGGAATTCCGATTTGAGCACTACAGATTTTTTCTT
>JAAFGX010000101.1 GCA_010365115.1 Paludibacter sp. | reverse complement strand
CAAGAACCAAGAACCAAGAACCAAGAATCAAGAATCAAGAACCAAGAATCAAGAATCAAGAACCAAGAACCAAGAACCAAGAATCAAGAATCAAGAACCAAGAATCAAGAATCAAGAATCAAGAACCAAGAACCAAGAACCAAGAATCAAGAATCAAGAACCAAGAATCAAGAATCAAGAACCAATGGAGTACTCGACATCACGCCCAAGCGGGAGAAACAAGATGTTAATAGTAGTACATTCATAATCAATTTGAAATGAAAAAGTCAATTCTATTGCTATTTTCCATTTTCTTTCTAACTTCGGTTTATGCTCAGGATATTCCTGAGCATATTTCGTACACACGAATTTATGATTATTTGGATGAACTGGCTACTGACGGAATAATTGAATTAAATTCAGTTTCGAAACCTTATGCCCGCACTTTTATTGCCGAAAAATTACTGGAAGCTCAATCGCAAAAAACAAATCTCAATAAACGTCAGAAGGATGAGTTAATCTTTTTCCTGAATGAGTTTGCATTAGAGCAAAATAAATTGCCTTTTACACATATCAATTTATGGAAAAACGAGCAATCGAAAACAGCACTTATTCAACCGGCTATTCATTATCGCGATACACTTTTTCGAGCCCGAATTACTCCTTTGTTGGGGATGCACATTACCAATAATTCCAACGGAAATATAGTAAAACGATGGTATGGTGCCGAATTTCAAGCCATGATGGGTACACATTTAAGTGTTTATGGCAGTTTGCGCGATATATCTATTGAAGGTGATTTGCTTGCAGATACTCCTTTTCTGAACGATTATCCCGGATATGAATATAAAGAATCATCTTCAGGTGGCGATTACAGCGATTCGCGAGGAGGAATAAAATATGCATGGAACTGGGGATCGGTAGGATTGGTAAAAGACAATGTGGTTTGGGGCGATAATTATCACGGGTCAAATATTTTATCTGGTCGTGCTCCGTCGTTTCCTATGTTTACAATGCATTTAAAACCAGTAAAATGGTTCGAAATGCAGTATTTTCATGGTTGGCTGGTTTCCAATTTACTTGATACTACCCGATATTATTTGGATAATCTAGACAATATCCACTACCGAATGGCCAATAAGTTTATGGCAGCCAATTTGTTTACATTTACTCCTGTTCGGAATTTGAATATTTCTGTTGGAAATTCAATAGTGTATGCCGAAGCCAATGTGCAAGCTGCTTATTTTATTCCCATTGCATTTTATAAGTCGCTCGACCATAGCTTAACCAAAGGCATTACAGGACTTGAAAATCAAAATTCTCAAGTATTTATAAATATCAGTTCCAGAAACATCAAGCATTTGCATTTGTTTACGTCCGTATATGCCGACGAAATTGATTTTGATCGTTTTTTGCCTTCCAGTGCCGAAAAAAATCCCATTTCATATAAAATTGGAGCAAGTTTGAGTAATTTGCCTTTTCAAAACTTATCGTTAACAGGAGAATTTACCCGAACAAATATTATTAACTATAAGCATTCCATTCCTGTTTTGTCATGGGCTTCCAACGGATATAATCTTGGACATTATTTGGGTGATAATTCTCAAGAAATATATTTTGCTCTCCGCTATAAGCCCATTCGTGGGTTGGATCTTAGTCTTTCTTACATTGATGCAAAACATGGAAATGAATATAATTACGATCGTACCAAAATAAGAAAAATAATAAGTCAACCATCACTTGGCGATATTACATGGCATAATCAAACAGTTGGTTTTAAAGCTCAATACGAGGTGATGAATAATGCGTATGCAATAATTAATATGGATTATAGTGATATTCAAGGATATGACATAAGTTCATCTGATATAACAGTGGATGTAAGAAAAACAGCTCAGGGTTATCTTAATTTATTTACTCCAACCTATTTGCAAGGTAAAAAAACAACAATAACAGTAGGATTTAGTATTGGTTTTTGAAAAATACAATTATTAATAATTATCCTTAATGCAAATGGTACTAATTACAAAAGTTATTGAACTGTTTATATGTTTTATTGTTTGAATAGTTATATCTGAACATTTAATCATTCAAACTCTTTTTAGATGATAAAACCATTGATCATAGGAATTACCGGCGGAATAGGTGGTGGTAAATCAACACTGGCGGAAAAGTTGCGTTCCGAAGGATTTGAAGTGTATGATTCTGATAAAGAAGCACGTATTCTTCAAAATGAACATCCGGTTATTCGTGAAAAGTTGATAGAATTGTTTGGGAGTGAAATTTATCTAGGTAATGAACTAAACAGAATTGAATTAGGCAGTATCGTATTTAAGAAATCAGAATTATTATTAAAACTGAACGCAATAGTTCATCCTATTGTGAAAGAACATTTTAAAAATTGGATAGAGAACCGACAAAACCAAAAACTTTTATTCATGGAATCGGCTATTTTATTTGAAAGCGGATTTAATTCATTTGTAGACAAAGTGATTGTTATTACTGCTTCCGAGGATATTAGAATTAAAAGAGTCATTAAACGGGATGGTAGCAGTGTTGAACAGGTTCGATTACGCATTGCCAATCAATTGCCCGAAGAAAAAAAAGTAGCAAAAGCCGATTTTATAATTCATTCGGATGATAAACAACTGCTTGTTGGAAAAATGAAGAAAATACTTTCCCAATTAAATGAAAGTGTAAAATAAAGGTCTTTTTGTCCTTAAAAACAGCTAGTATTATTGAAACATCTGCCATTCTGCCACCCTGATTCTGACAAAAAAGGAATTCGGGTGGTTTGGCAAAATTATTGATTACACAAAAATAAATTTATTAGTCACACTGCCATGTCCTTCATTTGTGGGGCAGAGGAGTAATTGTATTATTTATGAAGAAACAAAAACATAACGAGGAATCTCAGGAAATAACAGAGAAGGTTGAAAATACCGAAACAATTCAAACACCTGAGACTACAGAAGATGCAGCTGAACAGATTGTTGATGAAATAGAACTTGTTGCTCAAAAATGTGCTGAACTGAATGACAAAAACTTACGTTTAATGGCCGAATTTGATAATTATCGGAAACGAACCTTGAAGGAACGCCTGGATTTGTTGAAAACAGCCAGTGAAAGAGTGTTGGTAGACATGCTGCCATTAGTCGACGATTTTGAACGTGGACTTAAAGCCATGGAAACTTCTGATGATGTTCAGGCTGTTAAGGATGGTGTTGAATTAATTTACACAAAATTTGTTGCCTTTCTCATTCAGAATGGTATAAAATCGATTCCTACTGAAAATGAAGTATTTAATACCGAATTTCACGAGGCGATTACTACATTTCCAGCTCCAAGCGAAGATTTAAAAGGTAAAATAGTCGATTGTGTTTCTAAAGGTTATACAATGAATGAAAAAGTGATTCGGTTTTCAAAAGTAGTAGTAGGAGAATGATCTTTAATTAATAATTAACACTTTATTTTCATATCAACTCATTATCACATTATCACATTAATATATGTCCAAAAGAGATTATTACGAAATACTTGAAGTTTCAAAAACGGCATCTGCCGAGGAAATTAAGAAGGCATACCGCAAAAAAGCAATTCAATATCATCCCGATAAGAACCCAGGCGACAAACAATCAGAAGAGAAATTCAAAGAAGCTGCTGAAGCTTACGAAGTTCTAAGCGATGATCAAAAACGTAAGCGTTACGATCAATACGGACATGCAGGTGTCGGAAGTGCAGCCGGTGGCGGTGGATACGGCGGTGGTGGCATGAATATGGATGATATATTCTCTCATTTCGGCGATATTTTTGGCGGACATTTTGGTGGCTTTGGTGGTTATAACGGCGGTGGACAGCGAGGTGGCGGACAACGAGTACGTCGTGGCTCAGATTTACGGGTAAAAGTAAAATTGACCTTGTCCGAAATCGCCACCGGCATTGAGAAGAAAATTAAAGTAAAAAAACAAGTATCCTGTTCGCACTGTAACGGATCGGGAGCAGCACATGGTTCTGCATCGGCAACATGTACCACCTGTAATGGTCAGGGACGTGTAACACGTGTACAACAAACCATTTTGGGGCAAATGCAGACAGCTGCCGAATGCCCAACTTGTAATGGCGAAGGTAAAATAATAAAGGACAAATGTTCCCACTGTAATGGTGAAGGAATGGTACGCGAAGATGAAGTGATTACAATCAATATTCCTGCCGGTGTAATGGAAGGAATGCAGCTTTCGATGAGCGGCAAAGGAAATGCAGCGCGTAGGGGAGGAGTGAACGGTGATTTGCTGGTGTTGGTGGAGGAAGAAGCTCATCCTGAATTGATTCGCGATGAAAATGATTTGATTTTTAACTTGTTGCTTACCGTACCGATGGCTACATTGGGTGGTTCGGTGGAAGTACCAACGGTGGATGGAAAAGTAAAAGTAACTATTGCTCCCGGAACTCAACCCGGTAAAGTGTTACGGTTACGTGGCAAAGGATTGCCGAGTGTAAATCGTTACGGAACTGGTGATTTACTTGTTAATATTGGTGTCTATATACCTGAAAATTTAAACAAAGAAGAAAAAACAGTTATCGAAAAACTTGGCAAATCGGAAAATGTGAAACCGAATGCCACTGCATCGCGTAATTTTTTCTCTCATTTCCGAAATATGTTTGAATAAGATTTAGAAAAGATATTAAAAAAATGCCCTAGCCTGCAAAGGTTGGGGCATTTTCAATTCTAACTCATAATCATTCAACATATTTATGAATAAATTTCAATCAATTACCATAATGTCTTCACTCACTAAAGGAAGGTAAGGACCATCCTTCGATTCGAAAATAACTGTTCCTGACTCTAAAATTTCAATGTTATGCCATTGACCGACTGGAATATGAATTCCATAGACTTCCTCATTTGGATTCAGTAATACAGTATTTATCAATTCTTTTTCATCGTTATAAAATCTTACAAGTAGACGTCCCCGAAGAATTATATATGTTTCTGAAGTATCACGATGTCTGTGTATTGGAAACACAGAATCGGGTTCCATGGCATTCAGTAATCGTTGTGCCTTAGCATCTAGATGGTCGTGGAAGTTGTAATTCATCCGCAAACGCGGACTTTTCTGCGCTTCTTTTGTAACCGAATCCAACAGTTTTTTGTCAATTTTTTTCATTTGTAAGTTATTGATTAATAAACAGGACCAACCCCTAACCACTTAAGGGAAATTAAATTAGCCACTGTCTCGTGTTTTTCAGTTTATTTTCTAAATTTATTCTGACTATGACTTCAAGTCTCCCTCTTACTCCCTCTCCTCAAGGAGAAGGTTGGGGCGAGGTCTGGATTTAGGGGGCTGCTTTAAAATCCATGTAAATCAATTGTTTCACTATCAATCATAGTCACCCATTTACCCATTTTTTTTTGAATTACCCTGAAATGTTGTTTATCTTCAGGAGATATAAGTGAAATGGCTTCGCCGGGTGATTTTGCACGCCCAGTTCTTCCGATTCGATGAATATAATCCTTTGGTGAACGGGGCAATTCGTAATTAATGACATAGGGCAAAAACTGAATATCGATACCGCGCGAAATCAAATCGGTTGCTACCAACACCCTAATTTCGCCCAATTTGAACATCCTCAACGCTTCTGTTCTGGCAGCTTGACTTTTTTTACTGTGGATAGCAGTTGCTTTGATACCGTTCTTTCTTAATTTATCAGATACATTATCCGCTTTATAAACAGATGATGTAAAAACCAACACCTGTTTCATATCGTTATGTTTAATCAGGTAACGAAGCAATGGTCCTTTGTTTTCTTCGGAAACAAAATAACCCAGTTGCGAAATTAAATCAAATGTGTCTTCTTCCTGATCTATTTTTATGACAATAGGATTGTCAAGCAATATCTGGTTAATGCGGCTAATATCATCATTCAAAGTCGCTGAAAACAAAAGGTTTTGTCTCTTTTTTGGCAATAATTTGAAAATAAGACTCATTTCTTCTCTGAAACCCATATTCAACATCTTGTCGGCTTCATCTAACACCAATGTTTCAATTTCCGATAAATGAACAGCTTTCGATTCCACCAATTCCAATAATCGCCCTGGCGTTGCCACCAGAATATTGACATTTTGCAATGCCATCATTTGTGGATTTATAGAAACACCACCAAAAACAGCTAATGTTTTAATTCGTTCAGGAAGTGCCGAGCCAAAATTGATAAAAACTTCACTCACTTGCATTGCCAATTCACGAGTAGGAACCAATACTAACACATTGACATGCCGATTCTTTGTAATTAATTTCTTTTGCAGATTCATCAAAATAGGCAAAACGTATCCGGCTGTCTTACCCGAGCCGGTTTTAGCAATTCCCAATACATCTCTTTTCTTTAATATTGCTGGAATCGCTTCCTGTTGAATAGGGTAGGGTTGTGTATAATTCTGATTAGTAAGTGCTTTTAATAAAGCCGGCGATAAACCTAATTTTGTAAAAGGCATGTTTATTTGTATGTTAGTTTAGGGGAAAAATAAAAGTGTAAAGATACGAAGAATTAATTTGGATTATTGAAATGTATAATTTAACAATTTGACAGAATGAATTATATCGAAAAAATTCATTATGTATTGTAAATCAATTTATTAAATCTTTTCATTAGCTGTTGGACGAATACTTTTGCGTTGACCGTATTAATCAATCTCTATCATTTTAAATTTATTATTCCAATTCCTCAATACTCATTTCTATTTCCTGCAATTCCAATAATTTTACCGATTGAATTGCATTACCGGCAATACCTTTAATTGAACCGTGCATGTCAATGGTATTGATGGTTACTTTATCAATCTGCTTTTCGCGTTTTTTCCAAATACTTTGCATGGCTCTTTTTTCGCTTTCCAAATCTACCTTCATTTGTGTAAAGCCTTCTACTATTGCTTCTACCTGAAGTCGAAAGGTATTTCCGGTCAGATAATCGTATAACATGTGCATTTTATCACCTTTGTTTTCCTGCGAACTGACGGCCGTGCTTATTTGAATTATTGATTCCCGCAAAACGGAGCAAAGACCTTTGAATTCATCGTAGTTGCAAATCCAAATACCATCTTTCAAACCCATTCTACTCATTTCGGCAGGCATAACTTCTGTTACTAGTACTCCAACATTCACACCTTTTTCCCGAATATCCGCCTTGAATTTTTCAATCCAACTAGGTTGAAAGTCTTTGGTACGTTTACTTTCGTAATATATCGTACCACAATTTTGATGTGTACGGGTATTCACAATCTGAATGCAATCGCCACCTCTTGCGCCTTTTTTTATTTCATCTATCGAGTCCAGTGGAAATTGTGATGCCAGCCATTCTTCTATTGCTAGCTCCTGAACTTCGCCCTGCAATTGCATAGAACCCTGTTCCTGCTTGCGTTTCATTTCTTCGGTAAGTCTTTTTTGATCTTCCAGTTGTTTATTCAGTTCTTTGAAACGCAACTCATTTTTATCTTCTTCCTGTTTTTTTATTTTTTCTTTTTCTGCAATCAATGTTTCGTTCAGGTTTTTTTGTGCCTCAGCTTCAGCAATTTCTTTTAATTCCGATTTTTCACGCTTTAGCTTTTCAATTTCTGCTTTCGTGCGATTCAACTCTTTTACTTGTTCCGATTTTTCGTTTAGTTCTTTTTGCAAAGCATTGAACTGTTCGGCTTGTTCATCCCTAAATTTCACTTTCAACTTTTCCTCAATGCCTTTTCTGTCTTCTTTGAGTTGTTTCTCCAACCGTTCCTGAAAAAGCTCATTTTCCTGTTTTTTCTTTAACTCAAATTGTTCTTTTGCTTTATTCAGACTATCAAATTCAGTTTCAAATTTCTTTTTTTCTTCAGTTAGCTGAGTTTGATATTTTAAATTGATTTCATCTTCCAGTTGATGAGCCAAAATGTCCTGTACATCAATAGAAGTACCACAGTTGGGACATTTTATTTGAGTGTTATTTTTCATATATGTTGTAATGTTATTTCTGTTTTTATTCAGTTGATGAGTTTATTAATTATCCTTTGACGTTTCTTCTATAATCAGACTGGCATCCTGCCAATCCATAAAAAATTTATAAAACTCTATGGCTCTATTTATTATCCAATCAAGTTCAATAGCACCAGCCAGACTGAAATGCACTGCCAATAAATGATTTTCGTTTACACCAAAGATATTCATATGCGAGAATTCTTTTGTCACAATGGTTGGATTTAGTAATATCGGATTTGCTTCCACTAAAAATAACTCCATAATGGAGTAACTTTGTATGTGTTGCAAAAGTACACGATTTTCCAACATATCACCCAAATGGGAATTTCCATCCAGAAAAACCCATTCGGGAAGTGTTATATTGAGCTCTTTTTCCATAAACAGATTATTTTTTTTACAGTCAATTGGATGTTTTTTTTTTATTTTAAATTATTATTAATATTCAATGGTTTGATTAGTTTTATTGAATCGTTTCTGTTGACAATAGAATCCAGCTCTGTATCCCTTATTTCATTTGAAATGCCGGTTGACACAATAATATTTTCAGGTGAAATTAAAAAGTAAACCGGAATGTCGCTTATGCTGAAGCTTTTAATAAGATTTTGTTCATTATCCAATCCGAAAAATATATTATACCATTTATTATTTCGAATAAAGCTGCTAATCTGTGCTTCGTTTTCGTCACTTACTGCTAAAAATACAATTTTATTTTTAAATCTTTTGGCCAGCACGTTTATGTGGTTTAATGATCTGACTTCTGCCGAATTCCATGTTGCCCAGAAATCGAGAAACACAAATTTATCCTTTAAATCAGGAAATTCTGTAGTTAGCATTTTAAACCCGGTAAGAGCAGGGGCTTGTTCTCCCAGTTTTAGTTGTGAGAATACAACACTTGTGTTAAAGTATGTAATAAGAATACCTATTAAAATAATTAACCTTTTCATTTTGGTTTATTTGTATTAGTTCTATTCGGTTTGTTTTGTGGAGTTAATATCAATTGTTAGAAACATCGTACATAAATGCATCATATCTCTTTTAATTATTTTCTTTTGAATTAAGGCTATTAATGATTATCCTTTCTTACTTTTGTGGTGAAATACAAAGATATGTATTATTCTTAAAAAACAAAACGCAACTACCAATTAAATGGCAATTGCGCTTAAGTTTGTTACTTTACGAAGGAAATCAGAGCAGACTCATAAATAGATATTACAATTTTTACAAATTCATTATCGTTAAATCTATTTTGAACCTGAAATTAGTTACTTTCTGCTGTTTTTACTTCTGCTTCGTTTCTCGACATGGTTTTATGTGCAAAGTCAGTGACATTTTCTTTGACTTTTTCATAGTTTTTAGTTACTTTATCTGTAAATTCATTGTATTTCTCCTTTGCATCATCCATTTCTTTTTCTCCCATCATTCTAATTTTTCTACGAAGGACATCACCTTTTGCCGGAGCAAATAAAATTCCTAAAATTGCACCTGTGGCTGCTGCAGCCAATACACCTAATGCTACTTTTCCTGAGTTCATAATATTTCTTTTAAAAACATGAATAATTAATTTACATTACAAATTATCATTTAAATATCAAAAATGAATTTAAAAAACCACATAAATAAAAGCAAAAATTCATTCTTTTATTAATTGATGAAAAAATTGTAATCTCTATATAAATAATACTTTTTTAGTTACTTATGTTCACTTTTTTTAGGTGATTTAAGGTTATTTGAACATCCTAATATTTTTGTGTGTTTTGCAGAGTCAAATACCTTAAATACAGCGAAAACAACTTGACTATTTTTTTTGCTCTATAACGAATAAGGTGGGTAATCAATTTTTCCTTATCACTGAAATAATTTATTTTGTTCAAATTATACCAAATGAATTTTTTTTCAGCCCAAAGTCAACTTTGGTATAATGCCGATCGAGTATTTCGAGATTCAGCTTGCGGAAGGCATATCGTAGCATAGCGGAGATCCCGTCACACCAGAGAAATAAACAGTACAATCCCGTTACACGGGATGTTCCATTAGACGCACTTGCCTGGGGCAGGCAGGGGTCGACATTGGACTGAATTATTTCTGCAATCGGTATTACTTATAATGCAAAAGGGTAAAAACATCTACACAATCAGTTATAGTAAATGTCAAAAAAAAATTGTTTTGTTTCTGAATTCTTTAATTTCCTGACGAAATATATTGCTTTTAATCAGTTGATAAAATTAAAACTTGTTACAAACAAATTACCGTTTTAGCCCTCATTACAAACGGGAGGAGCGGGAGTCATTTTATGCAAATAAAAATACTTTCTTTTCAAGCACACATATCCTGTTGATAAAGCTAAAGTAACAACCAAAAAATACCAATACGAATAGGTTTGAAATGCGATAAAACCCGCAACGATAGCAAGTTGCGAAAAAGTATAAAACAAAGAGACAAAAACATGGGGGATTTTCAACTCATTAGCCATTAGTTGATATGCATGTTTACGATGTGCTTCAAATATATTTTCTTTCAATATTAACCGGTGAATAATAGTCAGTACCGTATCCACACCATATACCACCAATAATACTATATAGCTGTAATCTGCAGTTTCAATTATCAACTTCCCCAAAAGAAATATAACAATAAATGCTATGGAAATAGCACCGACATCACCTGCAAAACATTTGGCTTTGGTTCTGAAATTGAAGAAATTAAAGACTATTATTGCCGACAGTAAAGCATATATCAATTCATTGTCGATAAATTGAATTTGATATGAATTTATATACCACAAAGCAGCAGTAACAACCAAACTATAACCTCCCGTTATACCATTTATGCCATCCATAAAATTATAAGCATTTAAAATTCCGGTGCATATAATTAATGCAATAATGCTAAAATACCATGGGAATGAAAATAAATTCCATTCATAAAACATCAATCCCATAGCTATAAAATGCACTATTAACCTGAGTTTATTGGATCGGGGGTGAATATCATCTGCAAAACTGATGACTGATATTAAAGTTAGTCCTAAAAAAAACCAGGGATATTGGAAACCATTAAATATAAAATAGAATAGAATACCGATGTAAAAAATTATTCCGCCGCCCCTTAATGTTACGGTAGTGTGTGAACTTCGTTCATTCGGTTTATCAATAATATTAAAATGATCAGCCACCTTAAAATAAGCGAGCTCGGCTGCAAAAAGCAGTATGAATAGTAGAATATAAGACATTTAATTAAGTGGTTAATGATAAACGATTAGTGATAAATGGTTAACGTTTAGTGTTCAGCTTTTTTTTTGATTTGCTAATCTAAGTAATAAATAGTACAGGAATTAATAGCAATTAACTAATATATCAATAATAATTCGTCATACATATAAGAATCGAAAAAACACACTTACAAATCAAAAGTGCATTCTTTGCATATTTAAACTTAGTGATATTATTTTAAATATAATAATCATCTCCCAACTATTCAAAACTCTTTATAGTTTTCCTGAAACCGTCCTTGGCCTGCACAGGCATTCTATCCAATTTGAGTGCCTTTTTCAATTTCAGGTTAGAAACTACATAATTCTCAGTAAGTTTTTGAAGGCGTTCTTCGTTCAACGGTAAATGTAATTTTGTTCCTACTTTAGCAATTAAACGGATGAAGCCTGCATTCCAATTCCAAATTCGGTTAGGTTTGTTTGTAGTTTGAGCAATTAACGAAATTAATTCGTTGGTAGAAAGTGTTTCATCATCAGCAACATTATAAATTCCGCTTTCTATGTTTTTCTCAATAAGTTGATCTATTACAAAGCTCAGATTATCGATGGAAGTAAACGACCTACGATTTTCGAATGCCCCCAGCGGATAGGGAATTCCTTTTTTTACTACATTATACAACAAATTCAGATTGCCCTTATTACCTGGTCCATGAATCATGCACGGCCTCAAAATATAAGTCTTTTTGTCTTGACTCTTGGCTCTTGGTTCTTGGCTCAAAAGGAAATTTTCCGCCGCTATTTTACTTTCGCCATACGGTCCAACGGGGGTAGGAGTGATGTCTTCTGTCAGTATATCTCCTATAACTTTATCAGCTGCTGCTTTTACAGAACTGAAAAAAATAAATTTAGTAGCTGATGATTTCAAAAACCAATCGTATATTTTTTCAGTTAAGCCAGTGTTGATATCAAAATATACCTGAGCATTGGTTTGGTTTTTTGTATCGTGCGCTTTTCCAGCTAAATGGATAACTACATCCACATTCGGAATTTCATGGAATTCGTTCCACAAAAAAGTCATTTCAACTCCTTCTTTATTTTGAGTTGTAATATCCAACCCATAAATTGTGTGGTTTGTTTTCAAGGCTTTTACAAGGTTGGAACCTACAAAGCCGTGTATGCCGGTGATAAGAATTGTCATTTATTGTTCATTAAGTAATTTGATAAACATCTTTCCTTTCTCTGTAATTTTGAATTTTTGTGAAGGATGATGTGGAACGTTCTCAATTGTAAGTTCTATTAACTGGTCAGTAAGTAATGTGGATAATGTACGATTAAGATGACCCGACACTTTAGATTGTCCGAATAAGGAGGCTATTTCTTTCCTTGATAATGGTTGGGTTTTCAGCTTTTGAATAATATTAACATAAAGAGTTTTTTTATTGAGGTCTTGCCCTAAGCTTTGTTTATCTATATCTTCGTATTGAATTATTATTTTAAAAATATCACCTTCTTCAATCAAAGGTAATGCAGTTTTTGTATATTGTCCACTGCTTCCTTTCATTTATTCAATTTGTTGTTTGTTTTTTAATTCTAACTGTTTTGCATTCAATTTTGAAACTATTTTCTTCCCTGTTTTAGCTTCAATTTCTTTACGGGTATTACCGGCAATAGTTCCACCTTGTTTAGCAATTATACGACTATCTTCAAAGGTTTCCGGATTTTTTTCTTTCGATATTTCAGTTGTTGTTGCTTCAGCAAGCATATTCAAAACCAACCCGCATCTTGCCATCTGCTGCAAGCATTTTCAAACCGTGACAATTTGTCACGGTTTCATTACCCTCTGCATTTAAACGTTGCTTGAGCTTGCGCCAATATGCTTCAACATCAACACTTTCGGTGAGTACTCCAACTACATCAACAATTGAAAAATACCACTTGTCTTCTTCCTCACTCTAATGTGTACGAATTTTTCGATCATTGAATAATTTAATTGCTGTTTCTTTAGTCATAGTTAAAAAGTATAAACGTTAATAATTATGTATTGAATATATTTTTGTGTCGTGCGCTTTTCCAGCCAGATGAATAACAACATCAACACCCGGAATTTCATGGAATTCGTCCCACAAAAAAGTCATTTCAACTCCTTCTTTATTTTGAGTTGTAATATCCAAGCCATAAATTGTGTGGTTTGTTTTCAACGCTTTTACAAGGTTGGAACCTACAAAGCCGTGTATGCCGGTGATAAGAATGTTCATTAACGTTAAATATCTTATTAGATTAATCCTTTTATTTTCTCTTCTATTTCGTTTAAAGATACAATTTCAATGCCTTGTTTCATTGACCACCCGTTTTCTATAGGACACACAATAAGAGTATGAATTGGAGTTATATCTTCAATTGCATTGTAATTTCCTTTTGAAAGAGTAGGTGAAAAACTTGATTTACATTCGATCGCAATCACAGAATTTTTTATTTTCATTACAAAATCTATTTCCGCACCATTGCTTGTTCTGTAAAAATAGAATATGGCTTCAGGAAATAACCCCTTCAAATTTACTAAAACCATTTGTTCCCAAATGGCACCAAAAGCTGAATGTCCAGATACTGCCTCGAACGACGAAAGTCCAAGTAAAGCAGAACAAATACCCGAATCGGTAATATATACCTTTGGAGCTTTAACCAAACGTTTTCCCAAATTTGAAATATAGGGTCGAACTACATCAACCATAAAGGTACTTTCCAGTAAATCAATATAGTTTTTTATGGTTACTGCTGATATTCCCAAAGACTTGGCTAAACTGGAGTATTCAACAGTTTGACCATTATTATGAGCAAGCATTTGCCAAAGTCGCCTCATGGTAGCAGGAGTGAAACCTCTCCATTGTAATAAATCTCTCTCTAAAAATGTAGATATAAAATTTTCACGCCATTCGTACGACGCATCCAAATCGGCATTTAATATGCTGCGGGGAAATCCCCCTTTTGCGTAATAATTTTCAATCGTAGGCCTTCCATTCAATTCTTGCCACAAAAAAGGACTGAGCCTTTTATAACTAATCCTCCCTGCTAATGATTCGGAACTTTGCTTCAATAAATCTCGTGAAGCAGAGCCCAACACTAAAAATGCACCATTATAATTCCATTCATCAACCAAACTACGTAAAAGCGGAAATAATTCAGGTTTTCGCTGAATTTCATCAATACATATTAATTTTCCTTTTTGAGAATTAAAAAACCATTCAGCATCGTTTAACTTTTGCAAATCAGAAGGACGTTCCAAATCTAAGTAAATACTATTCGCATTACTTTCCAATAAATACTTCACTAAAGTGGATTTTCCGCACTGACGAGGACCAATCAATGCTACAACAGGATTATGTTGTAGTGCTTTTAATACACTGTTTTCGATTTTACGTGGAAGAAACATAGTATTTATTATTTTTACCATGCAAATATAAAACTAAATTTTGGAATTGCATGGTAAAACAACCAATTTTCTAAAATCAACTACTGTACTTACTTTTTTATGCAGGAACTAAGTTAGTGCCTTCAAAACCTTTTATGCCGGTGATAAGAATATTCATATTCATAAATCAATGTCGTTTAGTTTAGACCTCTCTCCAGCCCTCTCCCGAAGAGAGGGAGCTAAATTACTACCGACTACATAATTTTTACATGAAAAATTTATCAAAAAACAGTTGTAATCCAAGTCCCTCTCCTTGGGAGAGGGATATAGGGAG
>JAAFGX010000100.1 GCA_010365115.1 Paludibacter sp. | reverse complement strand
TGGTTTTTCCACTTCCATTAGCTCCATAAATAAAATTAACCTCTTTCAAGTTGCTTAAAAACGAGCCTTCTTTATCGAAACTAGGGCAATCTTTAATTTCAATTTTTGTTATTATAGATTATTGTATTAAGGTAATTCGAGAAATTCTAAAACAATTTTCTAAATCATATTTTCTAAGAATTCTTTCTGAGTATTTTTGATATTTATCACATAACCGTCACATAAGAATTTATTGATTCATCAAATAGCCGTCAAATAAGATTTTAAAACTTAACGTTCCATCATCCAAATTTCAATTCTCTTATCAATTTCTTGCAACGGAAGCCTATTATTAATAACTTTAAGCTCAGTTAATTTTTCAATACAAGTTTGTAATGGCAATAGACCATTATTTTTTATTTCCTCAATAATATAAATTATACCTTTTACATTAAGACCCGATTGCAAGGCTTTTTTGCGAAGAGCGCCATCGCCAGTTATAAGTGTGCCTTCGAGTTTTTGGGTGTAATGCCAAACTGAGCAATCCTCAAAACTCAATCCTTTATGGGCATTTAGCAAGCTCATAATTGATGTAAAATCTTGTTGATTTACTGTTGTGATGATTTTCAATCTCTCTGATGAAATGTCTTTTTGCTGTTGATCATCAAGTTCTGCGAATACAAAATCGGTTGTGTGTAAATCGAAGTCCAACGACAAGAAAGCTTCGACTAAACCCAGCTTTACAATATCAATTAATATATTTGCATCGTTAATGAGTAACTTCATTCTATCGGATATTTATTGATAAGCTGTTTTTCAAATCCTCTAGCGAAAGTTGCAATAGCGATGAAGCTTTACTTAATGAAATAAATTCCTCCGAAATAGCTCTGTATACAAGATTCTCATAACGACTTGAATTTTCGTCACCTTCATACCTTGGAGTATTAACTTGCAGTTTTAAAGACGGATCAAAATTTAATCGTTTAAAAAATCCAGCCACCTTCTCTTGCGAAATAACATTAGTTTCACCCAATTTGTACATGATAGCTGCAATGCTAATACCGTATTTCTCCTGACTGTTTTTTAGCTCGTTAAATGCTATTTTATTTCGTTTAACCCCAAATTCTACAATCAAATTCCGTTGTGCAAGTAGCATCTCCGATGCAAAGGCATGGCAAAAACTCTCTTGTTCTTTATCGGATAAATGGTTTAAATTAAGTAACAAATGACCCAGTTCATGTAAGATAGTAAACCGTTTCCGTTCAATAGGCATTGATTTATTGATAACAATTACATAGTATTTATTATCTACAACAGTTGCTAATCCGTCAAAAAGACCAATTTCCTCTTCCACTTCAATTACCTTCATCTCCTTGTCTTCGAGTAGCTGAATAATGTTATGAATGGTATCATTACCAATATCCCACGCTTTGCGCAGTACATCAGTAGCATTAATTATATCAGCTTTAGAATTAACAATGCATTCGGACAGAGGATTTTCAAACACAGAATTAAGATTGCAAATATTTTCTATGTACAAATAATTTTCAATTTGAACACGGATTTCTTCTTTTAATGCGTTTACTTTCTTATTGCTGAATTTACTCTTCTTGCGAAAGTTTATTTCTCCAATTTCCACTTCTGGTCTGCGGAAAAAATAATCTACTTTCTGCCCGAACAACTTAGAGAAAGCGATTAGTTTCTCACTAGTAGGCATGGATATTCCTTGTTCATACTTATTAATCATTTGCTTCGAAACACCTACTTTTTCGGCTACTTCTTGCAATGAATATCCTTTTTGAATTCTCGAATTCCTGATACGTGCTGCTACAACGGTTTCCATAATATCTCTTTTTAAATGGTTGACAAAAGTATATAATTAAAACATTCTGTCAACCAAAAAGTTAGTTAAAGAACTATAATTCCCCATTAAACGCCTTCTGTAACACACTCTTTTTCAATTCATCCAAATCCAACATCTTTTGTCGATAAATGGCTTCCAATCGTTTGGTTTCGGCTGAAAGGGCATCGAGTTTTTGAACAATGGTTTGTTGGGTTTTTAAAGGTGGGAATGGAAAATGTTCATTTTCAAAAGTTCCCATATTGATATTTGCTTGTGCACTTCCTTTGCCTAATGCCTGTATTCTAACTTTAAAAGATTGCAAAAGATATTCTACAAAATCACGGTCTGCAAATTTTTCATTTACAACAATACCAATAACACTGTCGGGAAAGCAAGCATCAAAAGTCAAAATGCCTGTTTCTGCAATATTAGCGGCAATTGTTATGCAAATAGTTCCAGTAGGCCATAGTTTACTTTGAGCTAAACCTACTTCATTATATGTTTGGGTGTAATCGGTAACGAAATGGTCACAATTTCTAATGTCTCCTGTTTGTATAAATGGATAATCACCACCATAAAGACCTGCAAAATTTCTTGGACGATGTTTTGATTTTCCTCTTCCAAATGTTTTAGAAATTTGCTCCAAGGTTTTCTCCTCCCAACCCTCACCTTTATTCTCAAACACCCCTTGCAAATAACTTTCAAAAAGCTCTTTTGCATTTTTGAGATTTTGTTCGGCATTAGTTTTTGCTTTGGCTATGGCTGCAAAGGCTTCATCTAAAATGGAAACTATGCGTTGTTGTTCGGGAAGGGGTGGAGTGGGAATTTCAAATTCTCTTATAGTTTTGAGAGAAACATTTTTTATTGTAGCACCAGTAGCTTCTTTGTGAGCATAATCCAGAAAATAAGGGCTTGAAAGGATATACTTAATAAAACTCTTGTCAACACTTTCTAATAAATTAAAATAACAAGCACTCTTTCCCAAAATTATTTTTTCATTGTTGTAAAAAGCGACATTACCAAGTGTTCCATTTATTGAAACCAAAATAGTTCTATCAGTTAAATTTTTTTTGTACTTTTTATATTCATCAATTGAAACTCTTTTAGTACTTTCCTTAAACTCAATTAGCCCATCTGTTAGATTGTTGCCATTAATGAAATAATAATCACCATCAATTGAATATTTTGGTGTACCATGCAGCCCATCTCCCAAATGAGAAGAAATATCAACTAACTTTTTTACTTCCCAACCTTTCCTATTGTCTGAACCTTGATTTTTTTGATTATGCTGATTGCCTTGATTTTTAAAATCAGGCGAATCAATTAAATCAGGTGAATCGTGGTTCAGACTATATTTTCCTTGTTTAAGTTCAGTCATTATTTTTAGGTGTGTTTAGTTTTTTCGTAGCCAAGGCTTTATCACTCAATTTTACACGGCGTTCCAACTTTTTAATGTCTTCTTCGGCAGGAAGTTGTTCGGGTTTAATGCCGCTTTTGCCCAATAGGGTTCTAACATCTGCATTGTTCTTCACATGTTCGCCGGTAATTTTCGTCTCGCCTTTTAAGTCGTTCTTCTGTACGTTAAAATTGGTAATTTCTGTTGCCAGTTGCTTGGCCGAAATGGTAATGGTAGGCAAGAAATCGGCCAAAGGTCGGTTTTCGGCAATACCGAGTTTGCGTTTCATGGCACTGGTATTGTTGCCACCAAACAATGCCCAGTCGCCTTTGCTGCGTATCACTGCAAAACCTTTGTTGTCAACGCCTCGCTCGTAAATATTTTTAGAAAGTTCAGTTTCAGCAGTTGCTAATTTTTCTCTGGCGTGTAAGCGTTCGTTCAATCGAATTCGCTCTTCCAATAATTCCTGTTTGCGGGTTTGTATAGCAAAATAGCTCTGTGCAAAAGCAATTTGTTCTTTTTTTGGGTCGCCATTTTGAGCAATCAGATAACAGGCATAACGGGTGAGCATGATGTCTTCAACTTTCCGTTGTCCTCCTTTGCCTAATTCTATCATTTTGCTGACGTCAGCAAAATGATCCAAAACCATTTCACCACTTGTTTTACAGCTTTCTTTGGCTTTGTCTATTGCATTTAAAAAATTTCTCCATTGAGTGTAATCCAACAGTTGTTGTAAATCTCTGGCAAACCAATACTCTACACCATCTTGCTCATAAGCCGATTCCTCAAATGTTAAAGTGAGTTTCGTAATTATTGCATTTTCCATATCAATTATTTTTTATGTTATTTTCAATCGGTAAATGGTTCAACTCAATTGGTGCGGAAGCTCCGCACTAATTCGTTTTCAATTTGTTTGTGATTAAATCAGTTCCAATATTGAGTTAATAATAGTAACCGAATCTTTGTCCATTTTTGAGAATGCAAACCATTTTTTCCCTAAATCTTTGAGCGATGCACCAATGTGGTAAACATCCCGATTGTCGATAATCAGAAATCGGTCGTGTGCCTTGTCGAACGATTTAATTTGCAATGTAGGGTATTGAGCATTAAATTTTTCAGCATCTAATTGCAAATGCTTTGAAATATTTTTGGTGAGAATAGTGCATCGCACGTTGGTATTCTTCTTACTAAAAAGTGTAAGCACAGTGTCATCTACATAATTGTCAACCAGCACTATACTTTCGTTTGATGAGCGCACCAAATCAGAAACAAATGTGTAAGCATCAAATACTTGTCCATCGAAAAATATGCCTTGGGTTGGAATTAAATGAGTATTTATTTGTAAATCAATCGCGTGGACTTTGTTTTTCAAAGCTTCCATATTCTCTTCTATGCGGTTCATTCGATTGTTTACTGAAAATCCTTTCAGCAAATAATCCTTTAATATGTTATTTGCCCATACACGAAACTGAATCCCTCGTTGTGATTTTACCCGATAACCAACCGAAATAATCATATCTAGATTATAATGTTCGGTTTGATAGGTTTTTCCATCAGAAGCAGTTGTCGCAATTTTTGCGACAACTGAAAATCCTTTCAGTTCTTCGTCCAATACATTGGCAATATGTTTTCCAATAGTTTTAACATCTCTATCAAACAGAGAAGCAATTTGTTGGCGATTTAGCCAAACAGTTTCGTTTTCAACTATTACTTCAAGGTGCTCAGAAAGTTCATCTGCTTGATATATAACTATTTCGTCTTTCATATCAATTCCAATATTGAGTTTAAAATCTCAGCACTTTCATCGTCCAATGCTTTCATGGCTGCTAAAATTTCCTGCGGTTGGCGCAAGGCGGTTTCTTCTTTTTTGTTGGGGTTTTTTGCACTGAGGTCGTACTGTTGAGACGCAAGATCTTGCGTCTGTACATCAATGCTCCAGGAATTTTCGCTTTCGGTTTTTGTTTTTTGGAGTTCTACAAAGTCAGCTAAATCTTTTTCGCTCAAGGCATTTGTTTTGCCTAAGTTACGTTCCAAATTCAGTTGATAAAACCATACTTTTTGTGTAGGTGCGCCTTTTTCGAAAAACAATACTACCGTTTTTACTCCTGCACCAGTGAAAGTTCCTGCTGGTAAATCCAATACAGTATGCAGGTTGCAGTTTTCCAACAGCAACTTTCGTAAACTCACCGAAGCATTGTCGGTATTGCTCAGAAAAGTATTTTTTATAACAATACCTGCTTTGCCACCCGCTTTGAGGATTTTAATGAAATGTTGTAAGAAAAGCGAAGCAGTTTCGCCTGTTTTTATGGGGAAATTTTGTTGCACTTCGGCACGTTCTTTTCCTCCAAAAGGCGGATTTGCCAATATCACATCGTATCGGTCTTTTTCCTGTATGTCGGCAAGGTTTTCGGCAAGTGTGTTGGTGTGTACAATGTTTGGAGCTTCCACGCCGTGCAAAATCATGTTCATTGTACCAATTATGTAAGCCAATGATTTTTTCTCTTTGCCGTAAAAAGTGTTTTTCTGCAAAGTTGCCCAGTCTTTAGTCGATAGTTCTTTTCTTCTTCCATCTCCTTCGGGGAGGTTTAGGGTGGGGCTTTTCAGGTATTCAAAGGCTTCAACCAAGAATCCTGCTGAACCTACTGCACCATCGTATATTTTTTGTCCAATTTCGGGAGCAACCACTTTTACAATGGTTTTAATCAAAGGACGTGGAGTGTAATATTCACCACCGTTTCGCCCAGCATTTCCCATATTCTTGATTTTGTCCTCGTACAAATGGCTCATTTCGTGCTTTTCGGCATGCGTACGGAAACGAAGTTCGTCAATACGGTTTATTACTTCTCGGAGGTTGTAACCACTTTGAACACGGTTTTTTAGTTCAGAGAAAATCTCACCAATTTTGTATTCGAGCGTGTCGGCGCTTTCGGCAGAGGTCTTGAATTTTTTAAGGTAAGGAAACAATTGAATGTTCACAAAGTCGGCAAGATCATCGCCCGTCAACGCTTTGTGATGGTCCAGTTTGCCTTCGTTGTCTTTTGGTGTAGCCCAAACATTCCATTGGTAGGCGGTTTCAATAATAGGCGTGTAGATTTTACCTGTCAGTTCGGCTGCTGTTGCTTTGTCTTTTTCTAAATCGTCCAGATATTTAAGAAATAAAATCCACGAAGTCTGCTCCACATAATCCAATTCACTTCCACACCCAGCATCCTTGTGCAGTATATCATCTATATTCTTAAAAGTCTGTTCAAACATATTGTTTTGTCGATTTATGATTCATTTAGTGCAAAGTTAAGAATTTTTCGGCGAGTGTGTTTGGTCGGAACATATATTTTGCAACTTTTGCTTTCGTGTCGCGTTGTCTGTGGGTTTTGTTTTGTTTCTTTTTCTTGAGCTAATTTGTTGCTGTCGAGTTGTCGCTGTTCTGTTTCTTCTTTTTTTTTCGGCTTGTTGGTAACATCTATATACCCACCATAAAATGGTATAATGCCTTCCAATTTGGGTGGATAGCAATAGTTTTTAATTATTTTTTATTTTTTTCAATACCTAAAAATTTATCTAAGGTTATCTTTGTGTACACGCTATTCTCTTATATCAGCACTATATATATTGTAATAAACCTACTATTTTAACCATCCAATCATAACAACTCTAAAATTTCACCAAAAATACAAACTCTATTTAACATCACCAAAAAATAACCAAATTATTTATAAACACTTTGAAAACTCTTTATTTATTCGGGCTTGCGTTAAATAAAAAAATCATTCCTTCAGGGAGGAACGGTTTTTTTAAGTTCCCTACCCCTCGTTTCTAACGACTGGTAAAGGAGGTATTATTATAAACATCCAACAACATTATATTACGTAACTCACAATCTCGAAGCTCCAGACATGTCGTGGATCGGAGCCTACACCTGCCACCTGTATGGCATATTTTTGTCCATATAGTAAGTTTTCTAAAATAACTTTAGGTTTGTGAGTTGTTAGTTTCTCGTACACTCTGGTTTCCGTTTTCGGAAGTTTAGTATAACGCAACTCGTAACTGCGGGCATGATCCTAGGGACAAGCGTCTTCCTAGTCGCTTGATGACTTTCAAGCGGTTTGGAAACCGCTTGTCCCCCTTAAAAAATAACATCAATAAAATAGTTCAATAATTACTGTTGATTACTTAGCCTTTTTTCTCTCCAATCCTGCTTCATTTAAAACACAATTCCCGTTTTTTTTGTTATAATGTTTAAATCTGGTACTCAACTGAATAATATTTAATGATATATTTTTATGAAAACGAGGGACAAGCCACTTCCTAGTCGCTTGATGACTTTCAAGCGGTTAGGAAACCGCTTGTCCCCCTTAAAAAATAACATCAATAAAATAGTTCAATAATTAGTTTTGAATTCTTTGTTTTTAAATACAATAACCATTTGTTTAAAATAAACTTTAATGTCTGATAAATTTAATTTATAAATTAACAATGCTCATGAACACAAGAGAACACAAACATACAAACTCATTGGTTAATGAGAGCAGTCCGTATCTACTTCAACATGCCCACAATCCAGTAAATTGGTATCCATGGTCAGAAAATGCTTTGGAAAAAGCGAAATTTGAAAACAAATTAATCATAGTGAGTATTGGCTATGCTGCCTGTCACTGGTGCCATGTGATGGAGCACGAGAGTTTCGAAAATGAAGAAGTTGCCAACTTGATGAATACTCATTTTGTGGCAATAAAAGTGGATCGCGAAGAACGGCCTGACATTGATCAGGTGTATATGAATGCCGTGCAATTATTAACCGGCAGAGGTGGTTGGCCGTTGAACTGCATTGCGTTGCCCGATGGACGACCTGTTTACGGTGGAACTTATTTTCCGGTTGAGCAATGGATGAATCTCCTTTCGCACATTATTGATTTTGTAAAGGAAAATCCTGAAAAAGCTGAATTACAAGCCAGCTCGCTCACCGAAGCTCTGCAAAAAAACGAATTAATTGTTTCAAATTCTACAAAACAGAAATTTACTACTCACGATTTAGATACTGTTTTTTCGAATTGGAAAAACCAGATTGATTTTGAAAACGGAGGACAGATAGGTGCACCTAAGTTTCCACTTCCTGTTGGTTATCAGTACTTGCTTCACTATCATCATATAACTCAAGAAGCGGACGCTCTGAAAACCGTTACACAAACATTGAACAAAATGGCTGATGGTGGCATTTACGACCAAATTGGTGGTGGCTTTTCGCGTTATTCAACCGATGCGTATTGGAAAGTTCCTCATTTTGAAAAAATGCTTTACGACAATGCTCAATTGGTAAGTTTATATGCGTCAGCTTATCAGCAAACAAAAAATGAGAACTATAAAACAATAGTTGCAGAAACGCTGGAATTTGTCCAACGCGAATTAGCCTGCGAAGAGGGCGGTTTTTATGCTTCGTTGGATGCCGATAGCGAAGGCGTTGAAGGAAAATTTTATGTGTGGACCCAAAACAAATTGAAAGCTATTTTGGGCGACAATGCAGATATACTGATTGATTATTATAACGTTATAGAAAAAGGAAATTGGGAACATGGACAGAATATACTTTACAAAACTTCCAACGAAAAACTAATTGCACAAAAATATAAAATCACCGTGGAAGCATTAGATAATAAAGTTTCGGAAGCAAAACAAAAGTTATTAGCTGTAAGAGCAGTACGCATTCGACCGGCATTGGATGATAAAATCCTCACTTCGTGGAACGGACTAATGATTAAAGCTTTTGCAGATGCGTATAGAGTATTTGATAATCCTGACTATTTAAAAATTGCGTTGAGAAATGCTGATTTTATTATCAAAAAAATAAAATCAACAGACAATCGTTTATTCAGGAATTATAAAAATAATAAAGCATCAATAAACGGATTTTTAGACGATTATGCATTTATAATTGAAGCATTTATTTCAATCTACAAAGCCACTTTCGACGAAAAATGGTTGCACACAGCATTGCAACTTACCTCCTACTCTATAGAACATTTTTACGATTCGGCAAGCGGAATGTTTTTCTACACTTCCGATATCGACCCGGCATTAATTGCCCGAAAAATGGAATTATCGGATAATGTGATTCCTTCATCCAACTCCACAATGGCTAAAAACCTATATTTATTGGGACATTATTTTTACAAGAACAATTATATTGAGATGGCCGAAATGATGCTTTCGAACGTGAAACAGAATGCGTTGGATAGCGGTGTTTATTGTGCCAATTGGGATATTCTAATGGCTTGGTTTGCAGTTAACCCATTTGAAGTTGCCATTGTAGGAGAAAATTGCGAAGCAAAACGGAAAGAATTTGAAGCATTTTATTTACCAAATGTTATTTTAAGTGGAGGAATTAATGAAGGAAATTTGCCAGCACTTAAAGGGAAATTAACTGATGGCGAAACTAAAATTTATGTTTGCATAAACAATGCGTGCCAACATCCAGTGTATGAAGTGAGTGAAGCTTTAGAACTTCTAATAAATTGAGAAGTATTCAAAAATAATAGTAGAGAAAATAGAAACTGTAGGTGTTTGACATACACAACTATAAATTTTAATAAAAAAACAGAAATCATTCTAACATGTCGGAATGATTTCTGTTTTTTTATTTATCCGCTAAATTCAGCGTTTATGAGCATTCTATTATTACTAACAAGAAAACTTACATAAACTCTGAAGTATTATTTAACCAGTAAAAGAAATAACGAAAAGTAAAATAAATGAGACAGTTAATAGTGTGTAAAAGCCTGTTTCTGTAATTGAAGTTTTATCTTGTTTCACAATTGTAATGTTTATAAATTATAAACAAGGGAAATCAAAATTTGTTCAGTAAAAGAGAAGCTAATTGTAAAAAAGAATGAAATTGAATAAAGGTGAGTTCTAAAATTTAATTGGTTTTTCAATTGGGATAAGCAACTTATACTGAGGAATATCTTGTAACTCGTAACTAAATTCTTGTAACTATTAATATTTATTTATCAAACAATTTCTTTAACAAATCAGGCCGTTTCAATTTTTGCAAATCACGGATAATCGCATTCTTGTACTCGCTTTTGTACCAAAAAAAGAATTTTCGTTGTTCCAGTTTTTCATCTTTGCTTTTGGCAGTAAAAATAGGTTCCAATGTGTAGGGATGATAACCCGAATAGTAAATTTCAGTGGCCAATGTCATGGGTGTTGGTGTAAAGTCCTGTACTTGCTCCAATCGAAAATCAAACTTCTTGGTCAATGCCGCCAAATCGGCCATATCTTCGTTGTGACAACCCGGATGACTGGAAATAAAGTAGGGTATTAATTGTTGATTCAATCCGGCTTCGCGGTTTATGCGTTCAAATTGCGCTTTAAAACGGGCAAAATAATCGAAACTAGGTTTGCGCATTAAATTCAGCACTTGATCGGAAGTATGTTCCGGTGCAATTTTCAATCGACCCGAAACGTGGTTCGTGATCAATTCGCGGGTATAATCGGAATGACTTTTATTCACATCCTGATTGTCAGTATCGCTCAACAGCATATCGTAACGGATTCCACTTCCAATAAACGATTTCTTTATACCCGGCACTTTATCAACCGAACGGTAAATATCCAATAATGGACTGTGGTCAGTATTCAGGTTAAAGCACACTTTGGGGAAAATACAAGACGGTTTTCTGCATTTTCGGCATATCTCCATATCAATTCCCTTCATCTTGTACATATTGGCCGAAGGACCGCCCAAATCGCTTATATACCCTTTGAAATCGGGCATAAAAGTTATTTTCTTTACTTCTTCCATAATCGATTCTTTGGAACGTGAAACAATGTGTTTGCCCTGATGAGCAGAAATGGTGCAGAAAGCACACCCACCAAAACATCCGCGATGCAGGTTCACCGAAAACTTAATCATTTCATAAGCCGGAATGGCTTTGCCCTTGTATTTGGGATGGGGAACACGAGTGTATGGTAAATCATACGAAGCATCCAAATCGGCTTCCGAAAGTGGTTCGTATGGCGGATTAACGACCACCCAACGGTTCCCTGTTTGTTGTACAAGTCGTGCTGCATTAAATTTATTCGATTCCGTTTCAATGTGTTTGAAATTTGAAGCGTATTTTTTCTTGTCATTCAGGCATTCTTCGTGCGATACCAACGTGATATTTTTCCATTCGCGGAAAGGCAAAATTTCTTTAGACAAATAAGATGTCTGTGGAATAAACTTTATTTCAGAAATTTTTGTGCCGTTTTGCATTTGCTTTACCAATTCCACTATCGGCTTCTCTCCCATTCCGTAAATCAACAAATCGGCTTTAGAATCTACTAAAATACTTGGCATCAGTTTATCTGACCAATAGTTATAATGCGTAAACCGGCGCAGTGAAGCTTCAATTCCACCAATTACGAGTGGCACATCGGGATAGAGTTTTTTAATGATATTGGCGTAAGTTATGGTAGCATAATCGGGTCGCATACCGGCTTTTCCATCGGGTGTATATGCATCATCGGAACGCAGGCGTTTGTTGGCGGTATAATGATTTACCATTGAATCCATATTTCCTGCCGATATTGCAAAAAACAAACGTGGCCGCCCCATTTTCTTGAAATCGCGTAAATCATCGCGCCAGTTAGGTTGTGGTACAATAGCAACCCGCAAACCCTGAGCTTCCAGTATGCGCCCAATAACCGCCGATCCAAAAGAAGGATGGTCAATATAGGCATCGCCACTAAAAAGGACAACATCTACTTCGTCCCAACCTCTTAGTTCAAGTTCTTTTCTTGTTGTTGGGAGAAAATCGGTGAGTTGAAATATATTGTTTTGCATGAAGTTTAGATAAAAAACACTTTTGTAGACTTTTGGTTCAAATGCATTCAACCGCTCAAAGCGGTTTAACACATATGCAACGTCTAAATCAAATGTGTTTATGAAGACGCAAAGGTACTGAAATATTTGGGTTGAATAAAGGGAAATTTATTAAGAGATTTCAATTTATATATTCACATTTTACATCCTAAATGACTATCATTTATTATAAAAAGTCATTTTCGATTTAAACAATTTAATCATCGTTATTGTTATTATTTGTATTATTCCAACTTATTACACTCTCTTTAGTAGATAATTAGTTTGTAAAACGAAATAACATACAATCATAACAACTATCTATCATATTGTATATTTGAAAACAAAAAAAAGTCTGATTGAACTTAATAACATTAAAAAAAAAATCAAACGAAACATTTACAATATTGTAGAATAAAAACTACTTTTATTTGCTTAATTATGAAAAATTTTTACCTCCTATCAATTGCATTATTCTCATTCAACTTTGTAAATGCTCAAAATGCGATACTCAGTTCAAATGAACTCACCACTGATACTATTCAAAAGAGCATAAGTGATTTTCAGGCTGATTCATTGATTAAGGTGAATTGGGCCAATCCTGATTTAAATATTTTAGATGTAAGCACTTCAAGTGAATTTATCAGTGGGCATTTAATAAATGCAAATAATATTGATTATTTTGCCACCAATTTCAATACTCAGATATCTAATCTAGATAGGAATTTACTTTATTTAATTTACTGTAAAGCAGGGGGTAGAAGTTTACCAACATTTAATTTAATGGTTTCGCTACATTTTAGAGAATTGTATTTGATGAATGATGGTTTTAATCAATGGAAATTTGATGGATTTCCTTTTGTTACAGGCATAGTTAGTAATAATGAAAAAAATTCTGCTATTGGAAAAACAAATATAATCGTTTATCCAAATCCGGCAAATTCAAAAATAACGATAGAACTTAATGCAATGTTGGATGATAATACAATATCAATTATAAACTTAAATGGGCAGGAACTAATTAAAAAACAAATATCAATTACCAAATTTGAAATTGACATTAATAAACTCCCGTGTGGTATTTATTTTGTGAAAGTGAAAAGTAAAAATGGAATTGAGGCTGCCAAATTTGTTAAGAATTAAACGATACCATCTAATTCCAAAAGCCTCCTTTCAAAACCATTTCTTTGGAAGACTGGCTATAACTTATATTTGAGTTTCTTTTTTTATTGAGAGTGTAAACTGTTTTTTTCAATCAATTAAACCTGCAATTATGAGTAATTTATCTTGTATTAAAAAAATCCTTCTGATTTTATTATTGACAAATAGTAGTACTTTTATTATTAGTCAGTCACTAATAGCCGGATGGGATTTTCAAACAACCACAAATGGTGGAACGGCCATGCTTGGAGCCCCAAATACACCAACAGTTTTAATTGCAAATTTTGGCAATGCCACTTTGTACCTTGACGGTTCAAACGGTTCAAGTACATGGATTACCGAGGAGTCAATAAGAAATGAACTGACCAGTGACACTGGCTGCTATTTAAATGCAGGAATCGGTTTTTCAACAATAACATCCGGAGCTGCTTCACTTGTTATTGCCGGCGGTGCAAATAACTCTGCAAATGGAAAGTACATGGTTTTTAAATTTTCAATGAATGGTAAATTCAATCTCTTAGTGAGTTACATAACTACAAGAACATCAACCGGTTTTACTTCTCAAATATGGGAATACAGCACCGATGGTCTTAACTGGAATTCATATCAAACCATAACAAATTTATCATTAAATACATTTGCACTGGTTACTCTTAATACTGTTAGTTATCTTGATAATGCCGAAACTGCATATTTAAGACTTAGCGCAACGGGTGCTTCTACCGAAAGCGGAAAAAACAAAATAGACAATATACAATTTAACTACTCTTACAATCAAAAATTAGATGCACCTACATTTTCAGTAAACCCAGGAAATGTAACAAGCACCCAATCAATACACTTATCATGTAGCACTCCCGGAGCTTCTATTTATTATACTACAGATGGAACAACTCCAAATAATACCAGTTCAGGATCATCAATTTTATACAATGAAAATGCAATTGCAATAAGTTCAACTACGACATTAAATGCTACTGCATATAAAACGGGTATGTCAGCAAGCGTCATGTCAACCGCCAAATATAATTTTCCAACAATTGTAACAACAGTCTCTGATTTACGAGCATCTTCAATTACAGGATTTTACAAACTATTAAGTGAAGCAGTGATCACATTTCAATCCACAGCAGGAAAAGTAAAATTTATGCAGGATGCTACTGGTGGGATAGTAATTCGTGATAATAATTCAAAAATAGTTACCATTTACAATGTTGGAGATGGAATTAAAAATATTTATGGTACACTGTTGGATAATAATGGAATGCTTGAAATGATACCATTTGTAGATCCTGGCGTTGCTAACTCTACTGGTAATTTTGTCTCACCAAAAATTGTCACATTAAATAATTTTAAAAACTACCCTTCACAACTTGTTACAATTAAAGATGTATCTATAACCGGTACTGGACATTTTGTAGCTTCTACAAATGCATCAACATTTTATGGAATCAATGATGGTACTCCAGGAAAACTTCGTGTTGCATATTCTGATTTGCCTTATGTAGAGTCAGGTCTAGAAATGATTATTCCTTCTGCTAACCAAGATATTACTGGGATTGTTTTCAATTACAGCCCTACAGAAGTTGATCTTGTCCCGCGTAGCTCTGATGATTTTTCACCATCACCTTCAATGGGAACAGGAATTCCTAAAGTGGATATTAATTTAAAAGTTTCAATTTCTAATGGAACTATAAGATTTAATTGTAAATCAGGCAAAAATATTGAAATTTACAATACAATTGGACAGAGGTTAATAAACAAGCAAACTATTGAAGGATTGAATACAATTCAAATTTCTGCAAAAGGTGTAGTAATATTGAAAATAGAGAACATAATTGTTAAAATATTCATTTAACAACCGATTTAACGTTCATTTATTAGGCTCTATAACGAATAAGGTGGGTAATCAATTTTTCCTTATTCACTGATTTGATTTATTTTGTTCAAATTAGACTCCAGAGGAGTCATCTGTG
>JAAFGX010000099.1 GCA_010365115.1 Paludibacter sp. | reverse complement strand
GCTACAAATATTACGGGTCTCCGACCCTAAAAATCGTCTCTTTTTTACACATCTACAAATAGCTCGGGTTTCCAACCCTTAACTACCATGCGGCGTCGCATCAACAAATATCACAGGTGATTTCGCGAGCAAAAGAGGGTCGGAGACCCGCAACATTTGGAGGGTCAGCGACCCGCAATATTTGTAAAAAAATCAACCCACCACATCCCATCCGAGGGTCGGAGACCCGGAACATTTGTAGGGTCGGAGACCCGAAATATATACACAATCAATTTATTTCGAAATTGCTTGAATCTATGAGAAAATAAGCAAAAAAAATATCCATTATTTTCTTATTTTTACAAAAATGTAAAAATAAGAAGATGTAAAACATCTTATTTTTAGAATAAGTACTATATTTGCAAGAAATATTAGTCTTATGTCTCAAACAGAATATCTACAGGAGCAAATATTGAGCAGATTGAGAATGGATAATCCTTGGTGGACTTCCAACTCTATCGACAATTATTTTGATCAAATGCAAAGAAGGTTGTATTTGGAGTTATTTTACCCATTGGTAGCAGATACTAAATTACGCAGAGGTTTGTTATTGATGGGGCCACGGCGTGTGGGTAAAACCGTGATGTTGTATCACGCGATACAAAAACTGATAGACGATGCTGTAGACCCACAAAAAATCATATTTATCTCTATCGAAACACCCATTTATAACCGCATTTCCTTAGAAGAATTATTTGCCTTGGCGCGTCGGGCAGTAGGGAAAGCTGATGAATTAAAAGGCTTCTTTGTATTCTACGATGAAATACAATACCTGAAAGATTGGGAAGTTCACTTTAAATCGATGATTGATACTTTCCTCTATTCCAAATTTGTAGCTTCAGGGTCGGCAGCAGCAGCTTTGAAAAAGCAAAGTCAAGAAAGTGGTGCCGGACGATTTACCGATTTTAATTTGCCATCGCTCACCTTCAACGAATACATACATTTAAAAAACCTGAATGGATTGATGATTCCAGCCACTATCGAGTGGTTAGGCGAAGAACTGGAAAGTTTTGATACCCTTGACATTCGCACACTGAACGAACATTTTATTCAGTACATCAATTTTGGTGGATACCCAGAAGTGGTATTCTCCGAAAAAATACAGGCAAATCCTGGTCAATTTATACGGAGTGATATTGTTGATAAGGTGCTTTTGCGCGACTTGCCCAGTTTGTATGGTATATCTGATGTACAAGAACTAAATTCGCTCTTTACCGTGATTGCATATAATTCGGGCAGTGAGTTTTCGTACGACAACTTGTCCAAAATGTCGGGTGTAAAAAAGGATACCCTGCGTAAATACGTGGAATATTTACAAGCGGCTTTTCTGATTCGGATAGTCCATAAAACAGACATCAATGCTAAGAAATTTCAGCGGGCTACGGCTTTTAAGATCTATCTCACCAATCCGTCGTTGCGTTGCGCTTTGTTTCAACCTATACAAGCCATTGACGAGAAGATGGGCGATATGGTAGAAACGACCATTATTGCACAATGGATACAACGCGAAAATGCCAATATTTATTATGCCAACTGGAAAGAAGGTAGAAATAATGGTGAGGTTGATATTGTGGGACTAAGTTCTATCAATCAAAAACCATTGTGGGCGGTAGAAGTTAAATGGAGTGACCGGTATTATGAACATGCTGGGGAGCTTAAATCGCTACTTAATTTTATGGAAAATAACCGTATTGAACAAGCCATAGTTACTAGCATTGAAAAGAAAGGAAAAAAACAGTTGGAAAAAGTAGCTCTTCAGTTTATTCCCACTGCTGTGTATGCTTATATTGTAGGACACAATACCTTGCAGGAACGTAGACAAAAAATTGGCCTGTAAAAATAAGGAGATAAAAAACGCCTATTTCAATATTTGGCTTTAATATGTTGATATATTGCTTTATACAATGTGTAAATAAAACGTGTAACTGCTGCAAAGCACAAATTGGAGCATCAAAATATTAGATTAGGAGTAAATACCAGTCTTAAGAAAATATTATCACCCCTGAAAAAAAAACATTCGTTTTGTTTTATTTCTTAAAAATAATTTATACTTTTACATTAACAAATCACCCCCACTCATCAAACCTAATGAGAAACTTTGGGGCTGACTTAATTATGAACCAAATTTTTGTTTGTTTATGGATTTACAACTCCGCTTTCCCCTCTTTGAGGAATTACTACAAGGTTCGCTTAACCCGCTATTGCCGGCAATGGCTGCCGATACTGATTACTATGACCGTATCGAACGCCAGATTGTTGATTCGGTGCCAGACGAGGGCAGGTATGCGATTTATTTTAGGGAGATCCACCATGTCAAGCAACGCTACTACAAACGACTATTAATGTCGGAAACTTTTGCGTATTGTAATGAATTGATTTCTATATTGGAAGAGGAGACTTCGCCCAATATCCGTGCCTATTACCGTGATGCAATTCTTGATAAACATCTCACAACTTGCCTGAAACGTTTAAGCGAAAAGTTGGAGGCTTCTGATTTGAATCATCCACTTGACAAACTTATAGAACAAAATGCGGATATAGATAAAATTTGCAATAGTTATGTGTTGCAACTGTTAAAAGTTTGTTTAGCAAAGGCTTACCTCGAAGTGCAGGATTGCTTAGCCGATGTGGTGCGGTACAAACTTAGCGAAAAAGAACTTTATAGCTCCTTGCTCAACGAATTGCCTCCAATAAAAACAGGATTGAAATTACGCCCAGAAAGACAAGTTAAATCACTCCTAAAAGAATCTCCAATTGTACACACAGCTCCTGCAAATGTGGCTACTCCTATTGAACCAATTGCACCAACATCATTTATCTCGGATGAGAAGTTCTTAAGTGTGAAAGAAATAGGAGAAAAAACGAATTGGGACGAAAGAACCATTAGGCGGTATTTAAAAGATGGCAAATTGAAAGGCAGTAAACCCGGTGGTTCGTGGATTATTGCGCAAAGCGATTTTGATGCATTTTACAATCACTACAAAAACCAACAAACAACAAACGAAAAATAAAACATGCTTACAAAAAACGAACTCACATTTAATATCTTAGCATTTAATCATGTTTCGGAGCGCATCCGTATAGCAATCAGCAACAACCCACTGTCGGAAGGTGGTTTTAAATTATCTGATCGCGATGCCAAACAATTTGCATCTTTTCTTGACCCTTCCAAAGGGTCAGGTGATTTATTTGTTAGTTCAGTTGGTTCAAAACAGGCGCAATCAACTGAAATTGAACTTGCTGTATCGCCTCGCCACTGTCAACCGAACGAAAAATGTTGGTCAATCTCGTTTCTTAAAAAGTATTATACTCTAAAGCTCACCGAACACTTTAAAGCAATTGGAATACCAGTGCAAACCAATTTTGTGTCGGATACTGATGTGTGGATAAAATGCAGGTCACCCTATCCAAACTGCGATGGTTACCGTGTTTTTAGTTTGCGTGTACAGTTTACGGCTCCTGCCTACACACCCGAGCTTGTGATAATAGTGGGTGATGTCCATTCGGTATTCAATAAACCGATATCCGATGATCTATTTTCAGAAATGCCCCACGATTCATTTGGGAAAGTGCTTTATAATAACGAAATACATCTTTTTAATCAGCTCTCCGATACTGCTCGCCGACAAATGGATAAAGTATATCCGTGTATAAGTTTTAAACTGTTGCACGCGCTTAAATTAGTACGACCTGCGCCAGACAAAAGCAACCGATACCTAAAATACTGGAAAGAGTTAGTTGATTTTCGTGCTACATTTTTGACAGACAAAGAAATTGCAAACTTTATGCATTTAGAATCAGCGTGGAAAACAGCTGTGCCAGAGCGCTTGACAAACGAGAAAAAGGAGGTGCAATTTGGAAATGGAACACATGATGAGCCTAAATACGGAATGAGACTTCACGGGCCAAAAACCTTAATTGAAGACAATGTTATTTTCTTTTTTATTCTGCACTCAACCGACAAAGCACTTGCTGTAACCATAAATGATTATTTAAAAGGCATTGAAAGTAAGTTTAATGGTGGTTTAAGTGGCTATTTGAAAATGAAATATACTACAGAACTCAACCTGAGTATTGTTTTCGAGGATAAGAACAATCCGATTGCTGAGATATGTGCTAAAATCAAAGAAAAAAGTATACTGTCGAATGCATCGAAACGCTACGTGGCCATTTACTTGTCGCCACACAGCAAGATAACGCAAAACAGCCAGCACAAAGCCATTTACTATCAACTGAAAGAGCAATTGTTGCTTCGGGGTATTGTGTCGCAAACCATTGATGCCAATAAAACGTGGGGATATGGCCGACCAACAGAAGAAGTGAATGGAAAAATAAGAGCGGCATTGAGTTCAAATTTTCAGTATAGTTTGCCCAATATTTTTGTAGCTATTCATGCCAAGCTAGGTGGAACACCCTGGTGTTTAGAATCACAAGCAAGCGATGAATTGGTAATTGGCATTAGTGCATATAGAAGTAGAGATTTGGATAAACAGTATTTGGGAAGTACATTTTCGTTTACCAACGAGGGCAAATTTCAGGGTTTCGATTGTTTTAAAAGCTCGCAGGTTGCTGTGCTTGCTGGTTCTATTGCCTTAAAAGTAAAAAACTACTGCCAGGAAAAGCAGGACTTGAAACGTCTTGTGATTCATTTTTACAAGCGGCTGAGTTGGCGTGAACTAAAACCTATCGAAAAAGCACTGTCTGAATTAGGGATGTCAGTGCCGGTCGTTATTGTGTCGATCAACAAAGCGTATTCCGATGATTTGGTGGGTTTCGATTTGTCGAGTGAGCACCTAATGCCTTTGTCGGGGACATTCGTTGCATTGCACAATTCGCAATACCTGCTTTACAACAACCAACTCCTGAAGGGTTTGGAAAAAATTAACGAACGGGAAGGATATCCTTTCCCGCTAAAAATAACGATACAGCAATTTTTACCCGACAAAAATGAAAGCATTGCTACTTCGCCCGAAGATACCATTTCATTATTAGAGCAGGTTTGCCGTTTTAGTCAACTTTATTGGAAATCGGTTTCGCGTCAGTGGATGCCCGTTACGCTTCGTTACCCCGAAATGTTGGCTCAAATTTTTCCCCATTTCAAATACAAAGATTTAACCGAAAGTGGGAGCGAAAGTTTGTGGTTTTTGTAAAAAAAAATCAAATGGTGGTGAGGGTCGGAGACCCGAAACATTTGTAGGGTCAGCGACCCGTAGATATTTGTAGAAATATCGACCTGCCACAATCCATACGAGGGTCGGAGACCCGAAACATGATATAGAATGTGTATTGATATTACGGGTCTCCGACCCTAAAAAATATCTCTTAATCCAACATCTACAAATATTACGGGTCTCCGACCCTAAATACACCATTAGGCGACACATCAACAAATATCTCGAGGCGATTTCGATAATGAGAGGGTCGGAGACCCGTTATATCTGTAGAAACAACAACCCACCATTCCATCCGAGAGGGTCGGAGACCCGAAACATTTGTAGAACCAACGACCCGATGCCATTGTATCACCGGACAATAGCGGACAATACGGACATCGTCCTCAAAAAATAGTGGTTGAAAAAAATTTGGCACGGACAATAGAGTACAATACGGACAACCACAGGTGTTGGCAAAATTGTTGTAAAAACCCATGGCGTAGGGCGCTACAGGTGTTACCAACAATGCTGTTTATTTGATCAATTCACAACAACGAAGGTGACAGAACGATTCGTAACGGAAATTGCCTGATCAACAAATTTCGGACAGAGTCAGATTGCAAAAAAACGTTTAATAATAACCCCAATTAAAATTAAATAAAATGGGAAAATTGAATATGGGTATTTTGGGAGGATTCTCGGGTACCGTTGGCACCGTGGTGGGTAGCACCAACAAAAACGGCGATGATATTATCAGAGCTAAATCGAAAAAAAGTCGTCCAGCATCGAGTGTGGGACAAGTAAAGCAACAAACAAAATTCGGACTTGTTACCGGGTGCATGCAGGGATTAAATCCTGTATTAAAGTCGGGAATGAAACAAGCTGCAAGTTCTGAAAATATTTCGCCGTTTAACTTTGCCTGTCGTTATGCTCTTACAAATGCTATTAGTGGAACGGATGAACAACCCGAACTAGATTACTCAAAAGTAATTGTGAGCGTTGGAAAACTCAGTCGTATAAGCGGGGCAACAGCAGTAAACGCGAATGGTAACATTGAGTTTAGTTGGAGCGACAAAGTGGAAAATGCAGTGGGCGAACTTACTGATCACGTGAGTTTAGTAGTGTTCAATGTAAGCAATGGCGAGTTGAGTTATTCCGAAGGTGAACATCTTCGGTCGGCAAAAACAGCCACGCTTCCAGCGCCTTACAGCGAAATGGGCGACAAGTTATTGTTTTACCTTTACTTTCAGTCGGCAACCATGCCAACGCTGGTTTCAACGAGCCAGTATTTGGGCAATGCTGTAGTTGCGTAAACAAAACAATGCTTTACTGACGGTTTTTTATCAAAGATTTGGACTGTCGGGATTATCAAAACAGGAGAAACGAACCAACTAAATGGCTAGCATTTCTCCTGTTTTAATATTTAAAATATATTTATAAAAATCGGCAAAAATACAAGTCGGTAGGATACGAGAAAACAGTATGAGAAGAGTAATTCTTCTCATACTGTAAATATTGCAGAAATTCGTTCATCATAACCGTACGCTCAAATCTGCAACGAAAATAAGATAAATAAATCAGGAAAACAAATTTTCCTTTGCTTAATTTTCTACTCTTCGCTTAATTGCTTTTTTTGAACATAAATCGCATGCATTTTTTCTTCGCGATCTACAATTGAAGGTTTGTCAAAGCATTGACGACGACGAAGTTCTTTAACAACGCCGGTTTTTTCAAATTTACGTTTGAATTTTTTCAATGCTCTTTCAATGTTTTCGCCTTCTTTAACTGGTACTACGATCATAATTATTAATTATTTAATATGTTTACTTTTGTTTTTTATTTTGGACTGCAAAGATAGAGAATGATTTTGGAATTTCCAATATTTTTATTCTTTTTCTTCAGATATTGATTTTGGGTATTTCAATAAATCGAATTTAAAATATAAATCCGATTTTTTGAGCTCATTATTAATAATTTACATTTTTCAATCAAATAATATCTATCCCTATTTATTTAAATTTTGTTTTGATCAACTTCCTTTTCGTTTCAATTCATAAACATCGGTTCTTCTATCTCTTAGGTTTCGGACACTTCCCGAGTGATTTAATTCGAGCAGAAGATCCAAATCCACATCAGCAATTAGAATCATTTCGGTATTTGGCGTTGCTTCAGCTTTTATTCCATTTGTTGGAAAAGCAAAATCACAGGGCGTAAAGACCATTGATTGTGCAAATTGAATATCCATATTATGCACATTAGGTAAATTTCCAACACATCCAGCAATGGCAACATAACATTCATTTTCAATTGCACGAGCCTGAGCACAATTCCGAATTCGGGAATACCCATTTTGAGTATCGGTTAAAAAGGGCACAAACAAAATATCCATTCCTTCATCGGTCAAGAGTCGGCTCAATTCAGGAAATTGCACATCGTAACAAATCAATATTCCTATTTTGCCACAGTCGGTATCAAAGGACTTTAAAACATTCCCTCCGACCATTCCCCAAACTTTTTCTTCGTCAGGTGTTATATGTAGTTTTTCATATTTTTCAATAGAGCCATCTCTACGACACAAATAACCGATATTGTAAAGTTTCCCATCTACCATTTCAGGCATTCCACCAGTAATAATGTTTATATTATAGGAAATGGATAGCTCGGTGAATTTATGAATAATGCTTTCGGTATGTTTCGCTAACTCTCTAATGGCATCTGATTCTGACAAATGATTATTTTCTGCCATTAGTGGCGCATCAAAAAATTCAGGAAATAAAGCAAAATCGGCTCTATATCCGGATACTGCATCTATAAAAAACTCAACCTGCTGCATCAATTCATCCAACCCATTGTATGGTCTCATTTGCCATTGTATCAATCCTAATCTGACAATTTTCTTAATACTTGTAGCTGTGTTGGTTGGTTTTTCATAATAAATATTATCCCATTCCAACAAAACAGCATACTCATTGGATGCATTGTCCCCATACAAATATCCTTTTAATATTTTTGCAGGATGAAAGTCATTAGATATTTGAAAATTTAAAACCGGATCATCAATTTCTTTGGTTCTTACTTTTTCAATGTATTCTTTAGGTGATAATTTATCAGAATAGTTATGATAATTGGGAATACGTCCTCCTAATGCAATACCTTTTAAATTTAATTTTTCGCATAATTCTTTCCTATAGTCATAGAGCCTTCTGCCTAATCTGAGTCCACGAAATTCGGGAACGATAAAGACATCGATGCCATACAACACATTGCCCTTAGGATTATGTGTATTGAAAGAGTAATTTCCAATAACATCATTATAAGTATGATTCTCGGGTAGATTATCATAATTTACAATGATTGACAAAGCACAACCAGCGAATATTCCATTCACTTTTATGACCACTTGTCCTTCAGGAAATTTTGAAAGCAAATTTTTAATATGAACTTCTTTCCAATAAGAATCCGGCATGGTGGTATACGCCAAAATCATGGCGCTTTTAAACTCCTGATAATCATTTATTTCTAAATATGTAAGTTCAATATTCTCAATTTCTTCTATTTTCATGGGTTACTTTTGATTTTTTAATAATAAATCTTTCAACTCCTTTAATCCTTCGCTTGCTCCATTTTTAATAACAGTTACGTTATATGGTAAGTTCTCAATTTCATGAGGATCAATCAAATATATTGGAGTATTCGGCCTTGCATTATGAATTAGTCCTGCTGCAGGATAAACTTGTAACGAAGTACCAATAATCACCAAAATATCTGCACGGGTGGTCAGGTGTTCAGCCTTTTCAATTTCGGGAACGGCTTCGCCAAACCAAACGATATGGGGTCGTAGCTGAAAACCATTCGGACAATTGTCACCGATATTTACTTCAATTTTATCAGTTGAAACTTCATATACTTCAGCGCCAATGCCTGTTGATCGGACTTTCATGAGCTCACCGTGTAAATGCAACACATAACTGCTTCCGGCTCGTTCGTGCAGATTATCAACATTTTGTGTAATAATTTCCACTTCAAAATAATTTTGGAGTTCTGCCAGTAGATAATGCCCTGGATTAGGCTCAACAGCGAACAACTGTTTACGCCGTTGATTATAAAAATCGAGCACTAAACCAGGGTTACGATGCCATGCATTAGGTGTGGCTACATCGTCAATCTTATACTTCTCCCACAGTCCGCCAGCATCACGAAACGTACTTAAACCACTTTCGGCACTCATACCTGCACCGGTAAGCACAACAAGTTTTTTCATCATCCTATTATTTTTAATTCTTGCAAAGTTATGCATTAAATTGCTTTATTTCATACTTTTCTTGCTTAGTTTCAATAAAGTACTTTGAACACTTTTTATACAAAGAAAGAAAATTGCAGGCTTATGCAAAAAGCATCCAAATAGTTCGAAGTAAATCGGCAATATTGAATGCCGAGCATAAACTTCGAAAAAAGGATGAAAAAGAAACAATAAAAAAGGCTGGAATTATTATTCGAATAAAATGAAATTTTAATTTCTGAATGAATCGAACAATCTTAAACTTGAAACTGACGTTTTGACATCTGTTAATTATATTTAAATATAATCAGATAAATATAGTTAGTTAGCATATGCTAACTATATTTGCCCCCATGAAAAAAATAGTTGACACTATATCAAAACTCACACACATGATGAGCAACATGGAAAATGCTGCAAAAGAGGAGTTTAATCTTTCAAATCTCACATTTACTCAAATGAATTATCTGGAGGCTATATTTCAATTGGGTAATCCGAACATAACTGAACTCGCTGCATTCATAAAGCTTACCAAGCCCACGGTGAAAGTTTCAATCGACAGACTTATTGAAAAAGAATATGTATTTAAAGTTCAATCTGATGAAGACAGACGTAGCAGCCATTTACATTTAACTAAAAAAGGTGAGCAAATAAATGAAATGCATGAATATGCTCACAAGTGTATTGCGGAATCAATTTCTATAAAGTTAACTAAAGAAGAGCTTATTAAGCTTACTGAATTATTAAACAAAGTATTAACAGAAAAATAGAATAATTTTTTTAATTATATAGTTAGTACAATCTAACTAAATTAGAACATTAATTTATGAAACCTACTACAGAAAAAACAAATTATCAAGGACTTACACAAGAACAAGTCAATCAAAAATTATTTAAAGAAGGTTACAATGAATTGCCATCATCAAAGCCAAAAAATGTATTTCAAATTGCTTTAGGTGTCGTTAAAGAACCAATGTTTATGTTGTTGGTTGCTTGCGGAACGCTATATCTAGTATTGGGCGATATAAATGAAGGTTTGATGTTGCTGGGATTTGTCTTTGTCATTATGGGTATAGAATTTTATCAGGAGAAAAAAACCGAAAAAGCTCTTGATGCTTTGAAAGATCTTGCCAGTCCACGTGCATTAGTAATCCGTAGTGGCGAAACCACCCGAATTGCGGGTAGAGATGTTGTTACCGATGACATTATAATATTGCAAGAAGGAGACCGTGTGCCTGCCGATGCGGTGGTGTTAAGTTGTACCAGCTTTCAAGCCGACGAATCGTTGTTGACCGGCGAATCAGTTCCGGTTAGGAAACGCGAATGGATGGAGGGTGATGTTACTTGTGCTCCTGGAGGTGATGAAATTCCATATGTTTATTCTGGCTCCATGATTATTCAGGGAAATGCAATTGTTAGGGTTTTAGCAACCGGGATGCACACTGAGATTGGAAAAATAGGAAAAGCGTTGGAATCGGTAAAAGAAGAACCCACTAAACTAAAAATGGAAATGGGGACTTTGGTCAAACGGCTTGCCTTTATCGGAATTGGAATGTGTGTATTTGTTATTGTCATTTACACATTAACACGTGGCGATTTACTGAAAGGTTTTTTAGCCGGCATTACATTGGCAATGGCTATGTTACCAGAAGAATTTCCCGTTGTACTTACTGTTTTTCTTGCTTTGGGTGCATGGCGTATGTCCAAGAAAAAAGTACTGACACGCAAACCCGCCGCAATGGAAACTTTGGGTTCAGCAACCGTACTTTGTACTGATAAAACAGGTACATTGACACAAAATAAGATGACCGTTACGCAACTTTATAATGGAACTGAATTTCTGAACGTAAAACCAAAGAGTATCTTTCCTGAATCGTTTCACGAAATAATTGAATATGGAATTTTATCGAGTCAAGCAAGTCCGTTTGACCCAATGGAAAAAGCGATATTGACTATCGGTGATCTATTTTTACAAAACACCGAGCACATTCATACTGACTGGGTGATGGAAAAAGAATATCCACTATCGAAAGAATTACTTGCCATGTCGAGGCTCTTCACCAACACCGGAACGCTAGAAAAAGTAATTGCAGCTAAAGGTGCGCCCGAAGCCATTTTTGATTTGTGCCATTTGGATAATAAAAAAATAGCAGAATTGGAAAAAGCCGTTCAAGAAATGGCTAACGCAGGATTACGTGTTTTGGGTGTTGCAAAAGGGACATTTAAACCTGAAAACCTTCCTAATGAACAACACGATTTTGATTTCGAATTTATTGGATTGATTGGCTTGTCCGATCCAATACGTGAAAATGTTCCGGCTGCCATTGCAGAATGTTACAAAGCTGGCATCAGGGTAATTATGATAACAGGCGATTATCCTGTAACGGCTTCCAGCATAGGCAAAGATATTGGTTTAAAGAATCCTGATAAATACATTACCGGTCCCGAAGTTGAGAAAATGACGGAAGAACAACTCTCGGAACGGATTAAAGATGTAAATATCTTTGCGCGTGTAGTTCCGGAGCAAAAGCTTAAAATTGTAAATGCACTTAAAAGAAACAATGAAATAGTTGCCATGACAGGCGATGGTGTGAATGATGCACCAGCACTGAAGGCAGCAAATATAGGCATTGCCATGGGAGAAAAAGGAACGGATGTGGCTCGGGAAGCGTCGTCGCTGGTATTGATGGACGATAACTTTGCCTCCATTGTTGGTGCTGTCAAAATGGGACGACGGATTTTTGATAACCTTCAAAAAGCATTGGGCTATATCTTTGCTATTCACGTTCCAATTGCAGGATTATCGCTGATTCCTGTGTTATTCTCAGATCTTCCATTAATTTTGTGGCCGGTGCATATTGTATTTCTCGAATTAATTATCGACCCGGCTTGTTCCATTATTTTTGAAGCGGAAAAAGAAGAAAAGAATGTGATGACAAGACCTCCAAAAGACATTAACGAACCATTTTTTGGGATAAATAAAATTTTGTTAAGTTGTATGCAAGGAGTAGGAATCTTGGTGATTTGCCTTGCCGTATATTTCTTCGGGTTGCAATTCGGATATACGGAAAAAGCGGTGAGAACAATGACATTTGTAACGTTGATAGTTTCCAACATCGGAGTTATCCTTTCTAACCGCTCATGGACATCAAACATCTTTACTATTATACTTTCTCCCAACAAAGCCGTGAAATGGGTAGTTGGAGGAGCGATTTTCTTCCTGATACTTATTTTGAATATTCCCTTTTTGATAAGACTATTTCAATTTGATTCAGTAGGCATTTTAGAACTAACTGTCTGTGTGCTGGCAGGAAGTTCAAGTATTATTTGGTTTGAAATCTATAAAAAGTTCAAACAAACCAAGAAATCTATTCTTGAATAAACAAGTCATTAAAACATTATACTTTCAATTTATGAATTACGAATTAAAACCCTGCACTGAAAAGCAGTTGCCCGAGATACTTGATATTTTCAACGATGCCATTCTCAACTCCACGGCTTTGTACGATTACAAAATCCGTAATATGGAAACCATGAGTGCATGGTATGCCGATAAAATAAGTCATAATTCGCCAATTGTAGGCGCCTTTAATGAGGAAGGCATTTTGCTGGGTTTTGCCACCTACGGTTCGTTTCGTGTCCGCCCAGCTTACAAATACACAGTGGAACATTCGGTGTATGTACGATTTGACAAACGCGGACTGGGGCTTGGAAAAGTGCTATTGAAAGAAATAATCAAGAAAGCCGAGGAACAGAATTTCCACGTTTTGGTAGGTGTTATCGATGCATCGAACGTTGTAAGCATGAAGCTGCATGAGAGCGAGGGTTTTAAACTAACCGGTATAATTAACGAAGTTGGTTTTAAATTTGGAAAATGGTTGGATGCGGCGTTTTACCAGTTAATTTTGAAAACTCCGAAAAATCCGTCCGATGATATCTAATACCAAATGAATTATTATTTCAGTCCAAAATTAGCTTTAGTATAATGCCGATCGAGTATTTCGAGATTCCGCTTGCGGAAGGCATATGGTACAATCCCGTTAAACGGGATGATCCATTAGACGAACTTGCCTGCGGCAGGCAGGGTAGAAATTAGACTGAATTATTTCTGCAATCGGTATAAAACTAAAACGCTCCAGAAATATAAAATTCCGGGAGCGTTTTTTTGAATAATGTTGTTTCCTATTTATCTTCTTTTACTTCTTTTACTTCTTCTATTACAGCATCTTGCACTTTATCAGCGCCTTTGAGGTATGTAGGCAAATTCAATCCAGCCATATTGAATAAATCATTCAATGGTGGAACCGTCTTCATCATGCCCGAAACGAAATTGGCGGTGGAGCCATTTCCATTTTCGCCATTATTTCCTGAATCCCATACTGTAATTTTGTCAATCTTGATATTCTTAACAGCTTCAACTTGTGTACGTACCAATTCCGGTAATTTTTCAAGCAACAGCAATTGGAACGCTTTGGTTGGATCGCCACCAGCTGCCGAAACCACTTCTTTGTAACCTTCGGCTTGTTTGGTCAGAATTTCGAATAAACCGCGCGCTTCCGCATCCATTTTTGCAAAAATTGCATCCGCTTCCCCTTTTGCATTTACACGTATCTGTTCTGCATTTGCTTGGGCTTCAATAATTTGGCGTTGCTTGGCAATTTCAGCAGGAACCACAACGTTGGCAATTTGTGTAGAACGTTCTCTTTCCGAACGCGCCATTTCGGCTTTTTGCTCAGCCACATAAGACTCTTCCAACGCTTTTGCAGCCTGTACTTTTTCAGCAGTCATTGCAAGGCGAGAAGCTTCTGCTTCCTTTTCGCGGCGCAACGCATCCGAATTGGCAATAGAAATCTTAGCTTCATTTTCCCCTTTAATAGCTATAGCATTAGCTTCCGAGGTTTTTACACGTGTGTCTCTTTCTGCTTCAGCTTTACCAATTGCTTCGTCTTTGAAAGCCGATGCAATGCTCACTTCACGGTCTTTTTGAGTAATGGCAATTTTCACGTCGCGGTCGCGATGGGTTTCGGCAATTTGAGTGTCTTTTTCTCTATCAGCAATTGCCTTACCTGTTTCTCCAATTTTTTCTTGTTCGGCCACACTTACCTTTGCCTCATTTATTGCTTTTGCAGCCGCTTCTTTTCCCAACGCTTCAATGTAACCCGATTCGTCTTTGATATCGGTAACATTTACGTTTATCAGTTTCAACCCAATTTTCTTCAATTCACTGTCAACATTTTTAGAGATATTATCGAGAAATTTGTCCCGATCGGAGTTAATTTCTTCAATGGTCATGGTTGCAATAACTAAACGTAACTGACCAAACAAAATATCCTTTGCCAAATCCTGAATTTGCTCCGAATTCAAACCCAACAAACGTTCGGCTGCTGTATTCATATTTTCCGGCTCAGTAGAAATGGCGATTGTAAAACGACAAGGCACATCCACACGTATATTCTGGCGGCTCAAGGCGTTTGTCAGATTGGCTTCGATGGACAAGGGTTTTAAATCCAAAAACGCATAATCCTGAATAACCGGCCAAATAAATGCACCGCCACCATGAACGCATTTGGCAGAAGTTCCACCGGTACGTCCATAAATAACTAAAATTTTATCTGACGGACAACGTTTATACCTGGCAACCAGTGCCGAAACAGTTACAAAAATAACGATGGCCGCTACAATTATTAGAAAAATTGGCGACATAAACAATTCTGGCTCTATAACGTTTTGTGTGGGTAATACATCCCCCAGATGAATCTGGGGGTTATGCACAGATGACTCCTCTGGAGTCTAATTTGAACAAAATAAATCAAATCAGTGAATAAGGAAAAA
>JAAFGX010000098.1 GCA_010365115.1 Paludibacter sp. | reverse complement strand
TCAAGGCAAAAAAGTGAGTGGGGTTTTAGGGGCAAAGCCCCTGTTTTATAAAATTTCTGTAGTTATAGGTACAATACCCGATACTCATTTAAATTTTTTATTTAAATAATATTTTTTTGAGAAATAATTAAATAAAAGAAACGCAAATAGGACTAACCGGTTCGCGTTTTTTCATCGTTGAATGGTTGCAAATCCGTGATTTGTGTAACTTATTTCAAATACTTTGTAACTGATTCTCCGAACAATTAGATCAACTTTGTAAGTTGCATTTTAATCTTAGAAAAACTTACTATCAATGAGTTTCAACCATAAAAAACTTAAAACACTGTTCATTATTATCGGTGTCATTCTGATCGCAATGGTGCTTGTTATTTCAATTATTTCGCCGGTTACAAAGAACTATATTGAAAAATATGACACTAAATTTATCGGAAGGGAAATCAGCATTGGTCGGGCTTATGTAAATCCGTTGAGCGGTTTTATTCAATTCAACGATATTATAATATTTGAATCCAAGAGTGATATTGTGTTCTTTTCAGCAAGAAAATTGAGCCTTCATATAGCGCTGCTTAAATTACTTTTTAAAACAATTGAAATCTCAGACATTACACTCACTGAACCGATTGGAATGGTTATTCAAGAGAATCAATATTTCAATTTTGACGATATTTTAAAGAAATTCAAAACGAATAAAACGCCTTCCACTTATCGTTTTAATTTACTCCAACTAAAAGTTATTAACGGCGAAATCCATTACCGTGAAAATCAATTTCCGATAAACTATTTTATCAAGAATATAAAAATTGAAAGTCCGGGAAAACGTTGGGACAGTGATACTATTAGCGCCAATTTTTCATTTAATTCGGGTGTGAAAACGGGCGAAATGAAAGCAGATATCAGCATAAATATGAAAACAATGAATTATCGGTTTAATGCTGTGGTTAATAAATATAATTTGGCTTTTTTAGAACCTTACCTGAAAGATATTGCTGATTGCGGCAATATTTCTGCCATCCTTGATGCAGATATTCATTCGAATGGGCAGTTTCCCGATCAGGAAAATGTTACAAATTCAGGAATAATAACTGTTTCTGATTTCCATTTCGGAAAAGATTCTACTGAAAATTTTGCTTCATTCGATAAACTGGTGATTGCGATAAAGGAAATGAGTCCGAAGAAACTCGTCTATAATTACGATTCAATTTTACTGAGTCATCCGTATTTCAAATACGAGCAATATGATAAATTGAATAATCTGGAAACCGTATTTGGAATGAATGGTATCAAAATTATTAAAGCACAAGCAGATACTTCTAAATTTAATGTTTTGCTAAAAATAAAAGATTACCTGAAGGTACTTTCGAAGAATTTTGCTAAAAGCGATTATAAAGTTGGTCGTATTGCTGTTAAACAAGGTATTATACAATACAATGATTACTCGTTAAGTGAGAAAATTGCGGTTGAATTAAACCCCTTGAATTTACAGGCAGACTCCATTGATAAAACTCACAAACACATAAATGTAAATGTGAATTCAGGTATTGAGCCTTCTGGAAATTTATCGATAGCCCTGGAAATTCATCCGAAAGACAGCTCCGATTTTGATTTAAAAATAGATCTTCGACAAATTCCGGTTTCTCTGGTTAATCCGTTTTTAATGAATTACACATCCTTTCCTTTGGACAGAGGAACGCTTGAATTCACTGGAAATTGGAAGGTGAGAAAAGGTATAATAAACAGCAATAATCATTTATATTTAATCGATCCACATCTTGGCAAGCAAACGTTGAATAAGGATGTAAGCGTGTTACCCATGAAATTAGCCATGGGTATTGTTCATAAAAACGGCAATGTAATTGATTTCAAGATTCCAATAACCGGTAGTTTACAACATCCAAAATTTAAGTTCAACCAGATTATTCCCGGACTGATTGCTAATATATTCATTAAACATCCGAAACCCAACCAAGGGCTGACTATTCGTAAAAAAGAGTTCAAAATGGAAAAATCGCTTTCATTAAAATGGGAAATGCGACAATCTGAACTTGGAAATAATCAAAAAAAAATCATCAAAAAGTTGGGGAAATTCTTAAAGAAAAATCCGGATGCAATACTTAGTGTTGAGCCACATCAATATGCTATTAAAGAACAAGAATACATATTGCTTTTTGAAGCCAAAAAGAAATTCTTTTTAGAGACTCAACATAAAAAAAATACCATCTTAAGTGAAGATGATTCACTAGCGATTGAAAATATGTCTATCCGCAATTCAGAGTTTGTTCGTTATTTAAATTCCCAACCAAACAGTGCGTCGGAATTTTCAATTCAAGAGAAATGTGCATTGCTCGTTAATGCATCTATTGTGAATGCAATGTTTGAAAAATTAAACATGGATAGGGAAATTAATTTTCTGGAATATTTCAGAGAGCATAAAATGCTTAAACAACTGAAAATAAAAAAACCAAAAAACCTGATTCCCTACAATGGCTTTTCCTACTATAAGATAATTTACAAGGGCGAATTTCCACCTGAGCTTATCAAGTATAACGTTAAGATGAATGATTAAGATATAAAATTTGATCAATAAAACAAGTAATACCAAATGAATTTTTATTTCAGCCCAAAGTCAAATTTGGTATAATGCCGATCGAGTATTTCGAGATTCCGCTTGCAGAAGGCATATCGTAGCATAGCGGAGATCCCTTTATACGGGAGAAATAAACAGTACAATCCCGTTACACAGGATGTTCCATTAGACGCACTTGCCTGCGGCAGGCAGGGTCGACATTGGACTGAATTATTTCTGAAATCGGTATAACATGACTGAGCATCAAGTGTATTTATAATTAAAAGTGTATTAACAAAAAACGCGCACCTGATATGTTCTGGTTCGCGTTTTTAAGTTTTTAAAAAAAAATGTAATTCTAAGAAAAAAGTCCATCGTTCTTAAAGTTTAAATTTAGACGATAAGCACCATTTTGCGTCTTTTCTAATACTCCTTTTTCACTTAGTTTTTTACAATTACCTCTGATTTTTCTCCCCAAAGATTCAAATTTTTTAGGGTCAATATATTTTCCGTTTTCTAAAATATAAATTTCTGGAGTAATAGATGCTGGTTTTACCGGTAATTTATTGTATTTTGTATATCTAAATAGTATATTTAATATGTTTTTTATTGTTACATCATAATGAATAAACGCGTCACCCAATAATTCAATTAATTCATTATTGAAGTTTGACTTCATTAATTCACGATCAAGTATATATACCGGTATGTTTTCTGTGCTAGCTGGATGCTCATATATTAAAACACAATTTCTCAATTGGTCAATAATATCTAAATGATTGTTACTCTCTGATAGTAAAATTGTGTACAATCTATTTCTGTTGTGTATTTCCGATTTTTTGAAATATGCCAGTACAATTTTATGTTCAAAGGTAATTTTATCTTTTAATTTATTTGTGATATAATTTTCAAAGCTATTTATCCAGCTTTCTGTTTCCTCATCAAGTAATTTCCCACTCGGGATTGTTAAACTAATCGTGGAATTGTCTTTTAAATCATAAAATGGCAAATCTACATAATTTGCAAGTGTTGCATTAACTAACGATGCCATACCTCTACCTTGGCTTTCAATCTTATCATATGCTTTTAATATTGAAGCTAGTTTAGGGTTTTTGCTTTCTGGAATTCCCGGGATTAATCGTCGAATTGGAATAACTGTTTCGACATTAGTAATTTTTATATTTTCTTTGAAAGCACCAGGGTTTTTAACTTGAAGATATTTTCCAGGTTCTATTATTACAGTTGCAAATTTGTTTATTGTATAATCTCTATGAGCCAAAGAGTTATTAATCATTTCCCTTACCAATTCTTCGGGATATTCAGGAACTGATTTTCCACCATCTTCAATAACCCTCCCTGTTCTTATATGCCCCCAAACAAATCTTAAAGCATCGTCCATTAAAGATAAAACATCACCTTGAAAATCCTTATCATCTTTTGATATTGAACTAGATGTGTCATAATAACAATCAACTTCCGAACGATTCTCTAAAAATTTAAATGGATCCTCACCGCAAACTAGCATGCCTAGTGTTGTAACTTTATCATTTTTAATAAAATGACGATTTTCAAGAAATTGTTTAGCTTTATTAAGACTTGGTTTTATTGATTCTTTTTTATATGATTGATTTAATAGTAAGATGAACTGATTAATTTTATCAAGACTTAAATCTTTTAATTCAGCATTTTCAACAAAAGCAATTTCCTTTGAATTTTCAATTTCCTTTTTATATTCTATTTGTTGAAGAACTCTTGATGTTGAAATAGGAAAATCGCCCGTTAGTTTACGTTCAATATAAATCTCATTAAACTTTACATATTTTAAATCATCACTTAATGAATTTACTTTTATAATTACAACTTCGCCATCCTTAAAATTTATATAATCAAAATTTATATAATCTGATAAATCTAATAAAACTCCATCACTGTTTTTAAAGAATTTATTTTGAAGATCTATCAATCCTCCTTCATTTTTTCTGTCAAAGCCCCTGAATATATATTTTTTATTTCTTTCTCTAACTCCACAGATAACATATCCACCATTTGTATTCAAGAATGCACAAAGGGTTTCTTTAAGTGAAGCCCACTCATTGCCGGTTGATAAATCTTTTAATTCAATATTTGATTTTTCAACATCAATAAATGTATCACTTTCAATACAGTTGTTAATTGTAAACAGTATTTCTTTTATGTATTCCATCTGTGCATTTATTTGTAATAATAATTGCAAATATACAAACTTCATTTCAGATATTTGTAATCAATAACTTCAAATGTGAAAATTGAAATTCAATTTGTATTAATAAGATATATGTTTAACTGTAAAAAACGCAAACCTGATATTATCTGGTTCGCGTTTTTAAGTTTTTAAAAAAGTACTTTTATAGTGTAGTTGTTACTATTTCAATTTCTTCCAAATAAGATTTTCCTAAAACACGATCTGCTATTTTGCAAAATCCCCACGGATAATATATGCCTAGGGTGATAATTGTCAATAAAATTTGTCCCCAAATATAAAGGAAATCACTAGCTGGTTCAAGATCATAACCAAACTTTTTAGCACTAGTTTCTGATCTGGCAATAGTTTTTCCACTGAAATATTTAAATAGTTTCAGGTAAGCCAGTGGTGCATAAATACCGGCAGTGATGATGGATAAACAAACCTGACCAAGAATAACTCCGACTGAACTCCAGAAACTTGTTTCCCACTTAATGCTGTAGTTTTTAAAGTTGAAGTTTACAAACCATTTGTAATAATTGTACATAAAAGGGATAACAATAATAAAAATGCAAAGCGCCATTATTAATCCATAAATAAAAGCCATTGGACTGTGAGTTTCCGTTGGCGAAGATCCATTTATTTTCATTGCAAATGCAAAAATCCCTATACCCGACATTACAATTATCATTGGAATTATAAGCGTAATCAAAACTAAAACGAATAAATCACCACCCTTACTTTTGAATTCAAGATTATCAGTTTCGTAGTGGGTGTTTTTTGCAAAGAAATTAATCATTTTAGCCATAAACCAAGGTGAATAAATTCCCAAAGTAATAATGCTGAGAAGAAATCCGGATAGTAACACATACATATAATCTCCAAACTTCCCGATAAACGTGAGCGATTTTTCTTTAAACTCGACTCCTTCAATGGCTAATTTTGCCAGAAAGAATAAAATGGTATATTCAACTAAAATTAAAAAAAACATTAGTCCATACAATTGTAACATTTCACCAAGTCTACTCATTACCTCTTGTGGATCGTGGGATTGGGTTTTGAAGCCCTGAAGTTTATACTGGACAAAGATGTAAGGAATTAAAAAAAGTACCATAAAAACAATCCATACCGGTAAAACCTTGTTTCCGGTCAAATTAAATTTGAAATAGTTTTTCATAAAATTTGTAATTAGCTTTGAATATAAATTAAGAAATAATTCAATTTTTGGTTTGTTATGAGTGCAATAATAAATTTAATATTGGAATTGTGATTTGTTAATCGGGCGTAAAGATAATAAAAGGAGTTATATTAACAAAGTATTTGTAAATATATTTTAATAATAAATTACAAGATTAAAATTTAAATCGATAGGATGACAGTTAATCGCCTTGACCTCACTAAAAAGCTCGAATCGGGTAAACCGATTCGAGCTTTTTAGTGAGGTCATTCTATTTTATTCTAATGATTTTTCCCGATTTAAATACTCATTTCTGAATTGCTGAAAAACAATTATATTTTCAAAACCATTGATAGAATTTATCCATTCTTTGAGCAACCCGTTTGATTGGTATTGTTCCTTTTCGAACATGTGGCGACTAGCTGCGTTTGATTCTGAAATGTGGCAATAGAGTTGGTTTATTTTTAAATAACCGAAAACGTATTCTTCAATCACCCGAAGGCTTGCTTTCGCAAATCCTAGTCCCTGAAATTTTTCATCCACATAAAGTCCCAATGCAATACGGCTGTGATGGATGTCGAAATCAAATAAATCTACAGTACCAACCGTTTTTCCGGTTATTACACTTACCATCATTAACCGCAACTGCAAAGTTTCATAAATGTCTTTATCCGAATTTAGGATGTACTGTTTCAGGATATAATGTGAATACGGATTGCGCGTATTTCCCACTTCCCAAAGTTCTGAGTTGTTTTCCCATTCGTAAAGTAGTTCCAAATCTTCCGGTTCTACAGCCCGAAGCCGCACTATATTGTTTTCGAACATATTTTTGTAATTAAATAGATAAACTTTCAGGTCAGTACGGTTTTGATTCCTGAAGGATTTAAGAAATTAGCATAATACTTATTTTTGTTGTTAAGTATGTATATGTTTGATTTCCAGTTTATAATTATTAATTATACATTATTACTTATTTTTTAAATTCCAAGTATCGTATTTATGAAACTTTTCTTTTTTTGTAATTTGTATTCTGAATGTATTTCGTTTGTAATGGGTTCGAAGAATTTTTTTGTCATAATTATTCGGTAAATTACTCCCCAATCCGGTAGTCCGCCAAGGTTGCGGTCATCTATAAATATATCAGCTTTCAGTTTGCGCGGTTCTTGATTTTTTTTCGATTCTTCGGGGTAATTATTGTTTACAGCATAAAATTCCAAACCGTGGCTACGGCAAAATTCTACAGCCTCTTCCAATTCCACTCCTTCGCGAACAGTCCACAATACTAATTGATGTTCCGGATTTTGTTGTAATCGTTTGAGCGTATCTATTGCAAAAGGTATTTCTTTCCCAATTCGGGGATATTCATGTGTGACGATCGTACCGTCAAAATCTACAGCGATAATCATATTAAGAGTTTATAAGGTTTGAACGTTTATAAGGTTAAAAAAGAGACTGTTCGTTTATTGTTCAACCTCTTCAAGTTTAAGTTCGGAACTAATTTTTCCGGTGGCCGGTTTGCAAAAAAATAGTGCAATGGCTCCAATTCCTGCACAAAATATCATCGATTGTGAGCGGGTGATATAAAATAAAAGCAATCCAATGGAAATGTTTATACCAATAATAATCAACCGCAAGGTAGCACCATTTTTGTATTTTTCAATTTTAGAGGCTTCATTTTCAATTTCTATCCATTTTTTTGTCATAAAGTGAAAACCACCTAATGTTAAGGGGATAGAGCCGATTATGTAAATGATGAAAATGGAAGTTAGTGTTATTCCTGTCTCACTTAATGGGTTGACATACAGATTCCCTTTAAACGTTAGATAATATCCACCAACAGCTGATAAAACTGCTAGTAGGTAAACAATATAATAAACACTCGTTAGTGTTTTTTGCGTTTTATCAATCAATTTATTTTGCATTTTTTTTTAATCTTTAAAATTTGTTCTGTGTTTTATTTAAATGAATTTGTAAATTCAACTCTGTTTAGTATTGAACGTCCGAGTGTCACTTCGTCGGCATATTCCAGTTCGTCGCCAATGGCAATTCCACGAGCAATAGTAGTGATTTTTATATTTAGCGGGGCGAGTTTTCTGAAAATATAAAAATTGGTTGTGTCGCCTTCCATAGTAGTGCTGAGAGCCATTATTACTTCTTTTACATTTTCATCTGTAACACGTTTCACCAGACTTTCTATTTCCAAATTGCTTGGCCCAATACCATCCATAGGCGAAATAATTCCACCCAATACATGGTATAATCCTTTGAATTGTTGGGTGTTTTCAATAGACATTACATCTTTGATGTTTTCCACAACACAAACTGTTTCGTGATCACGTGAGTGATTGCTGCAAATTCGGCAAACATCGGTATCTGAAATGTTATGACAAACTTTGCAATAGAGTATTTCCTTTCGCAATTGTATCATAGCATTTCCAAAAACCTCCACATCATGTTCTGTTTGCTTGAGCAAATGCAAAACCAGTCGCAATGAAGTTTTACGTCCTATTCCCGGTAACTTTGCAAATTCGTTAACAGCATTTTCGAGTAAAGATGATGAAAATTGTTGAATGCTCATGTTTTTTATATCAGTTATTAACTGGTTTTAAGCAAATTCGGAGTTTTTTATTCTCCATTTGATACACTTGCAAAATTATAAAAAAAAACGGATCAAAAACTATTTTTGAATGAAGCATTTCACTTCGGTCATTTTTCGCTAATTTTGTAAAAATAAAAAATATAGTTTTTAAAGAGCGAAAGTGAACTTTCAAACTCTTCAAACCTTCAAACTTTCAAACATTCATTTTTTAGAATCTCTCTATGTCCGGATTTCTAATATTACTTATCATTGTTGTTTATTTCTCCATTTTACTACTTATATCTTATTTTGTTGGAAGAAAAAGCACCGATAACGATGCTTTTTTCCTGGGAAATAAGAAATCTCCTTGGTGGGTTGTAGCCATTGGTATGGTTGGTTCGTCTATTTCCGGAGTAAGTTTTGTGTCGGTTCCCGGTATGGTGCGTGGAATCGATTTTACATATATGCAAACTGTATTTGGTTTCTTTTTTGGTTATCTTGTTATTGCAAATGTGCTTTTACCATTGTATTACCGGTTGAATCTGACTACAATTTACACCTATCTCGAAGATCGATTCGGGAAACGCGCTTACAAAACAGGTGCATCATTCTTTTTATTATCAAAAACGATTGGAGCTGCGGCGCGACTCTATGTGGTTGCAATTATTTTACAAACTATTGTTTTCGATGCTTGGAATATCCCTTTTTGGGTGACGGTGTGTGGGACGATTTTTCTAATATGGCTTTACACGTTTCGAAGTGGGATAAAAACAATTGTTTGGACGGATACTATACAAACAATTATTCTTGTTTCAGCTTTAGTTTTATTGGTTGTACAAGTGTATGGACGGTTGAACATAGGATTTGGGGAACTTGCTGACACTCTTATTCACAGTGAAAAAACCCGTATCTTTGTTTTTGATGACTGGCAAAGTAGGCAGAATTTCTTCAAACAGTTTTTTAGCGGAATATTTATTGCCATTGTTATGACCGGACTGGATCAGGATATGATGCAAAAAAATCTGACCTGCCGGAATATCCGTGATGCCAAGAAAAATATGTATTGGTATGGAATTTCATTTGTTCCTGTCAATTTTCTTTTTTTAATTTTAGGAGCAATGTTATTAATGCTTGCAACTCAGAATAATATAGCTTTACCTGCATTAGCCGATAGCATTTTACCTTTGTTTGCCACTACTTATCTCGGAAAATCGGTATTGGTCTTATTTATTATTGGAATTATTGCTGCAGCTTTTTCGAGTGCCGACTCTGCTTTGGCGGCTTTGACCACCTCTTTTTCAGTCGATATTTTAGGTGTTCAACATCTTGAACCAGCTAAAGGTGAACGGATTCGCAAAAAAATTCATATTGCAATTTCTGTATTGTTTGTTTTTATCATTATTGCTTTTAAAGCATTGAATAATAAAAGTGTGATCGATGCCATCTATATTATTGCATCATATACATATGGACCTTTGTTGGGAATGTATGGTTTTGGATTGTTTACGAAACTAAAAACAAATGATAAATTCATTCCTTATGTTGCAGTTGCTTCACCACTTCTGTGCGGAATAATAGATTATCTGGGCACAAATTATTGGGGATTTTCGTTTGGATATGAATTGCTTATGCTCAACGGATTGTTAACTTTTGTAGGGTTGTGGATGTTTAGGATAAAGGTTATTGATGGATATTAACTCACTTCGTTCACATTATTTTTAGGTTTATGAAATTTGAAGATTTAGAAGTATACATTTTATCGATGAATATATCTGATAGAATTTGGAATTTAATCATAAAATGGGATTATTTTGCCTAAGATACTGTCGGAAAACAATGGGTTCGTGCAGCAGATTCTGTAAGTGCAAATATTAGCGAAGGTTTTGGTCGAAATACATTTAAAGATCAAAGAAGTTATTATTATTCAAGAGGTTCGTTATGTGAGAGTAAAACGTGGCTTGAAAAAGCAAAACAAAGGAACTTAATAGATGAGGAAACTTATAAATTATTGTTGAATGACTTTAATATTTTAGGAATCAAACTTAATAATTTTATCAATTCAGTTACTAAATTAATGTTACAACCCACAAATAACACAAAGTAACTAACAATAAATATCGTCCGAAGAACAATAACAATAAATAACACCGAAGGTAAAAACATTTTAATGAATAACGCCCACATGGCAAATAACACGAAGTAAATATAGCCGTAGGCAAATAATACAAACTTAAAATATGGATATTAAAACAGCAGAATTTATAATTAGTAATACTGATTATCTTAAATGTCCCGATAGTAAATTGCCGGAATATGCTTTTATTGGACGTTCGAACGTAGGAAAATCGTCGCTTATCAACATGCTTTGCAATCGCAAGGATTTGGCAATGACTTCTTCAAAACCGGGAAAAACATTGCTTATCAATCACTTTTTGATAAATAATAACTGGCATTTGGTGGATTTGCCCGGGTATGGTTTTGCAATTACCGGAAAGAAAATGCGTGAACAGCTTCAGGAAATTATTGAAAATTATATTCTCAATCGGGAGCAATTGACTTGCCTTTTTCTATTGATTGACAGCCGTCACGAACCTCAGAAAATTGATTTGGAATTTATGGAGTGGTTAGGCGAAAATGGTGTTCCTTTTTCTATTGTGTTTACAAAAATAGATAAAATGTCGGCGGTGAGGGCTAAAGAGAGTTTGAAATCCTATCAGGAAAAATTGAAGGAAAATTGGGAAGAGTTGCCGCCAGTTTTTGCAACTTCGGCCGAAAAACAAATAGGTAGAAAAGAATTACTTGGGTACATTCAAGAAATAAACAAAAGTTTGTAGCGCAGATAGAGCGAGTGGTTTAACATGTGCTTAACATTCAGCAAACGTTTGCGCTTTGTTTTTTGCATTCTTATTTTAAGATAATACATTTTCTCATAGAAAATGAATATAATTGCATTTCAAATCATTGAAATGCAATTATTGTATATGCTTTCTTCTAATTTTTTTTCTCTTGGCTCTTGGCTCTTGATTCTTATTTTAATCTTATAATCTATTTAGCATGTTGAACATTCAAAAAAAAATGAGCAATCCCTTTCTGGCATTGCTTGGTTTACCGGCTACTGCAGTTGGTTTTGCTCTCTCTACTCAAATTGCGGCACTGAGTTGGATTTTATCCAATAAATACGGGCTTGATATTCACGAAGTAGCTTTTGTATGGCTGGCCGGACCAATTGCTGGGATATTCGGTCAAGTTATTGTGGGTTTGGTGAGCGATAATGTATGGTTTATGGGTGGGCGGCGGCGGCCATTTATTATTATTGGCGGACTGGTGAGCGCCATCGCTTTTCTGGCACTGCCCAATATTAGTGGCATTTCCAAGATTACAGGCATCACTGATATTATTATAATTGCCTCATTAATTGCATTATTTTTGGATTTGTCGGTGAATGTTACTTTCAATCCGGCCCGTTCCATTATTGCAGATCTCACACCCGAAGGAAAAGTTCGTACATCTGGTTATGTGTGGATGCAAATTATATCCGGCTTTTTTGGCGTTTTTGCTTATTTTCTTTCTATGGTTTTCGGGAACGAAACCTTGTTGTACATTGCAGCGGTAATTGTTTTTCTGACAGCTGTTTTTCCTATTTTATTTATTCAGGAAATAAAAGAACAAACCGAAGCGCAAGCAAATGACAAGGAGAAATTTGGAGTTTGGCAAATATTTAAAGAAATTTATCCATTGTATGGTTTTCTGGTGTTTGGCGTTTTCAGTTTGTTTTTTCATTTTTTTACTGAACAATTCGCAGTTTGGCATAATCCTATTTTAATAACTGCGTTAGCATATTCAGTCATTATCGGAATTCTAATTATAATTCAGGGATTAAAAAAACAATCGAACCGAAATGAATTTCAAAAAATCATGCTTGCACATTCCTTTACATGGGTTGCTTTTCAGAGCATGTTTATTCTGTCTGGTTTCTTTATCGAAAATCAAATTCTACCCAATATTAATATTTCGAATATTACAGCTAACTGGTTTGCAGAGAGTTTAACAGGAGTGGAGCAGACAGCTGCTTCGTCGGTTGGGAATATGGTTTCACTTGGGTTTTTTATTTTAAATCTCATTGGCGCAATTTTCCCGTTGATTCTTCAGGCAATTGCCAAACGAATCGGTCGCGTGAAAACCTATATTTCTGCTTTGACATTTTCTGCAATTGGATATTTCTATATAGCTTATTTCAGTCATGTTGAAATCGATTTTTATATCGGTATGTTCCTTGTGGGAATTGGCTGGTCTGCTGTAATTTCAATCGTTTTTGCTATTATGAGCGAACGTGTGAATCCCGCTAAAATGGGATTGTACATGGGTGTTTTCAATTTGGCGGTAGTACTTCCTCAAATGATGAGCAATGGCGTGGCCAATGTGATAAAAGCCACAGGTAATTACCAATTATTGTACATATTCTGTGGATTGCTGGTTAGCACTTCAGTTATTTTTTGGATGTTTGTAAAAGAGCCCGAATCGTCAGAAACCAAACAGAGTATTCCATCGGCAGGACATTAAGTTAGTCAATCGCAGATAGTTTAAAATACTTTATTTCCCGCTAATCATACAGATTTTCGCAGTAGATTTTTTCTGCGTATATTTGCATTATCAGCGGGAAATTTAATATATACAATGAAAAAACTATTAATCAGTGCTTTGGGATTTACTTTTGTAATTATTGTTCTGTTTTCATGCACCTCAAAGAAAGCTTCTACAAATAATTTAGTCTCAACTGATTCATTAAAAATTGCTTACGCTGAAGGGTTTTCCATTAAATATTTTACTCATTACAAGCAACTGCTAGTATATAGCCCGTGGGTTAAAGGTGCAGTATATGCACGCTATTATTTGGTGAAAGATGCTAAAATTAAAACACCGACTGATGGAAAGAAAGTTCAGATTCCTATAAAAACCTTAACAGCTACATCGGTAACCCATTTTGAGTTTCTTAAATTATTGGGAGAGTTGAATACTATTACCGGTGTTTGTTCACCATCCTTTATTTATAATGCACAAATTCAAAAAAGAGTGGGCGAGGGGAAGATTTCAGATTTGGGCGATGCATTTAGCATGAATGTGGAGAAAACTCTTCAACTGAATCCGCAAGCAGTGATGATGAGTGGTTATAATCAAAACGATCCTTATGCTCAACGCGTTTCGCAAGCAGGAATTCCAGTTATTTTTAATAATGAATGGATGGAAACTTCACTATTGGCAAGGGCTGAATGGATTAAATTTGTAGGTGCATTTTACGATAAAGAAAAACTGGCTGACAGCATTTTTACAGTTGTAGCTGAAAATTATAACGAGATAAAAACTAAATCAGCAGCTGTGAAAACGAAACCAAACATTATGGCAGGTTCCAATTTTCGTGGAACATGGTACATGCCGGGCGGCAGAAGTTTTATGGGTCGTCTTTTTGCAGATGCCGGAGCGAATTATTATTTTGCCAATGATACTACAAGTGGCAGTTTGCCGCTAAATGTAGAAATGGTTATTAAGAACTTTTCGCAAACGGATGTGTGGTTGAATTGTAGTTTCAATTCCATAAGCGATTTGGTGAAAGCAGATGTAAAACATGCTTTTTTTAATCCTGTAAAAAAGGATCAGGTTTATAATTTCAATAAACGCATGTTGCCTTCCACTGCCAATGATTTCTGGGAGAGTGCCGTGGCTCGTCCAGATGTACTTCTGTCTGACGTAATTGCTATTCTCCATCCAGAATTGTTGCCAGGATATGAATTGGTATATGCGGAGAAATTAAAATAAACTTGACGTTCAAAGGTGTTTTTTTTATAAATATAGAAATACATATTTATTCCCTAATTTATTGACCAATTCCACCAGTCGAACAAATTCTCTCCTGTTTGGTATATTGTTCTTGCAAATTCATGCACGAAAAAGACATTATCCTTAATCATAAGCAGTATGCCGAAAGACGAAGAGTTGATAAAGGTAAAAAACAATGACTTTTTTATTATTTGATTTCATCTGTATTATCCTTCTTTTTACGTTTTGGTGCACGCTCTTTGACTAGAATTGCATTGTCCTGCAACTTTCGACCTAAAATGTCATCACCTGCTAATAATTGAATATCATTTTCTAAGCCTAGTACAAATAGTACTTGAATGTAAATCCCCATTGTAACATTGGATAACCCTTTCTCTACTTGCCACAATGTAGAACGAGAAATTCCGGCACGTTCCGATACTTGCTCCATAGTGAGCTTACGACGCAAGCGAGCTAACTTGATATTTTCACCCATTGTAGTTAGGATTTTGTCTAATCTTGGAAGTAAAATATTTCTTTCTCCTTTCATAATGTTTCGTATTTCGTGCAAATAAACAATATATGATTTGTATATCAAACATTATTGAATAATATTTATGCTGGTTTATTTTTAATCTTGACTCTTTTTGAGAAAAGTAAAAAAAAGGCAGTAAAAAACAAATTGTCCTTTACTGCCTTCCATTGATTTAGAATAATCTCAATTCTAGATACTGAACATTTTTTCTATACCCTGTAATTTCCCTGCTTAATTGTGTCTTTCTATAACTATAAATAACCTAGTGTTATGTTAAGTATAAATTGTCTGTTATAATCCTACAATCCCGTTTAAACGGGATGTACGGTAAGTAGCGTTCAACCGCTTGGAGCGGTTAGTCGCATTACGAGAATTAAGCCTCAAAACAGTCTTGACATGATGTAAGGAACTGTCAATATATAATATACTCATAATTCAAATATAATAGTTACCTTTGTATAAAAAACAATGGAAACTAACGAAGTTATCAAAACTA
>JAAFGX010000097.1 GCA_010365115.1 Paludibacter sp. | reverse complement strand
CAATATAGTCCAATGTCGACCCTGCCTGCCGCAGGCAAGTATGTCTAATTGTACTATTTGTTTGAAAGCCTTCCGCAGGCGGAATTTGCAATCGGCATTAACAACAGTAGATATTTAAAACAGATTGGACTGTTTTAAATGTACAGTTGGTATTATTTCAAATGAATTGAAAAACTATATTCAAATTTATTATTTGGCAATGAAACAGGTTAACCGAATTGGTTAACCTGTTTCATTAATTCTTTCAAAAGTATTTATTTACATTATTTTATCCTATCGCATCATATTCAAACCCCAATTCTTTCATCTCTTTCTTATCGTATATATTTCTCCCATCGATAATTAAAGAACCTTGCATCGATTTTTTCACCACACCCCAACTTGGCATGCGGAATTCTTTCCATTCCGTAACCAATAAAATAGCATCGGCGTCTAAAACGGCATCGTAAATATCATTGGCAAAATAAACGCTGGCGGCATCTTTATCTAGCAACGAAGCCATTTGGGAATGTATTATTTCTTTTGCTTCGGGCATAGCCACCGGATCGAACAAGCGAATCGAACAACCCGATTCAAGTAATTTTTCGATAATTACCAGAGATGTCGCATCACGCATATCGTCGGTGTTGGGTTTAAACGACAAACCCCAAATAGTAATCGTTTTTCCGGCCAAATCGTTTTTAAAATGCTTTTGCAATTTATGAAACAATACTTGTTTTTGGGAAGCATTCACTTCTTCCACCGCTTTGAGTACACGCAGTTCGTATCCATTGTGTTCGGCAGTCTGAATCAACGCTTTCACATCTTTGGGGAAACAAGAGCCGCCATAACCGCAACCGGCATATAAAAATTTACCACCAATACGCTGATCAGTGCCTATTCCTTTACGAACCATATTTACATCGGCACCCACCAACTCGCACAAGTTAGCCATATCGTTCATAAAACTAATACGGGTGGCCAACATGGCGTTGGCAGCATATTTAGTCATTTCAGCAGATAGAATATCCATAAAAATAACACGGAAATTATTCAACAAAAAAGGACGATATAGCTTAGTTATTAATTCTTTGGCTTTCTCACTTTCAACTCCGACTACAACTCGGTCTGGACTCATAAAATCACTGATAGCATCGCCTTCTTTCAAAAATTCAGGATTGGAAGCTACATCAAATTCTATTGACACGCTTCTTTTGTCCAGTTCGGTTTGTATGGTTTGTCGAACCAATGTAGCAGTTCCCACAGGCACTGTACTTTTTGTTACCAATAAAACGTATTGTTTCATATTTTCACCCACCGTGCGGGCAACTTCCAACACGTACTTCAAATCGGCACTTCCATCGGCATCGGAAGGCGTACCAACAGCACTGAAAACAACCTGCACTTCATCAAGTATATCGGCTAATTTGGTAGTGAAATGCAACCGTTCGGCTTTTAGGTTTCTCAACACCATATCCTCCAAACCAGGTTCATAAATTGGAATAATTCCCTTGTTTAGATTTTCAATTTTTTTTGTATCAATATCAACACACGTAACATCTACTCCCATTTCGGCAAAACACGTTCCCGAAACTAAACCTACATAACCGGTTCCAACAATAGCTATTTTCATTAAATATTTATTAAATTTTTATTTGAATTCTGCTGAATAAAAAAATACTAAATTTCGGTATCATCTTCATAATAATGGAAGTATTTTTCAGCTTTATCTTGCTTCCGTTTCGTTGTATAACCATAACTATACCCAAACAAATAGGCATATTTATACAACTTATATTTTGAATATCTACTTCCATCATCCACCACATCATTGATAATGGTGAACATATGAGGTATGTTGTCTAATTTAAGTTGCGAAACCAATTTTTTAAAGAAAGATTTATTTGTTTTTGCATTCCTAACAACAAATAAATTTACGTCCGACAAAGATGCCAGTGAATATGCATCTGTAACCATACCGATGGGGCTGGTATCAACTATGATATAATCGTAACGTTTACGGAGCTCTTCAAACATTTCAATCAATTTATCAGAACGAATTAATTCTCCTGGATTTGGAGGAATGGATCCTGCCGGCAATAAATCAAAATCAACTTTTGGAATGTGTAAAATGACTTCATCCAACGAATTCTGGTCAATTAAATAGTTAGTCACGCCATTGGGTTGAACAATATTGAATCGTTGATTGATACTTGGCTTTCGAATATCCATTTCCACCAATATGGTTTTTTTGCTAGCCATGGAATAAATGGATGCCAGATTGATGGAAAAATAAGTTTTACCATCGCCCGATTCAGTAGAAGTTACCATCATTATGATATTGGTTTTGCGCTTCACAATAAACTCGATTCGTGTTCGAATAACACGGAACATTTCAGTAAAAGCAGAACGGGGATTTTTTGCAACCAATAACGGATCGGTACTTTTAGTATGACGGATAGCACCAATTAATGGGAAAGGGGAATTTTTTTCAACATCTTTTGTTGAACGGATAGTATTATTCAACAGCTCTTTAAGTACAACAAGCACAGTAGGAATAAGCACACCAAAAAGTAAAAACATCAAGGTAGTCTTTGACTTCTTGCCCGAATTAGTCACATTTAGAACACGCGCTTTGTCAAGAATATTATTGTCGGGTGTATTCGATGCTTTCAAAATTTCCGATTCAGCTCTTTTCTGCAGGAAAAAAGTATAATAATTATCATCCATCTTGTATTTTCGTTCGATGGAAATCATTTCTAACTCTTTTTCAGGAAGTTCGGAAATTTGTTTATTTACATCAGCCAATCGCTTATTAAAATCAGTTTTCTCAATTTCGAGCGAAGCACGCATGCTTCTAACAACTTCCATTATGGTTGTTTTTACACTTTCAATTTCTTTCGTGTATTTTGCATAATACATATTTTTTTCAGTAACTTCATTGCGTTGTGTATGCAAATCATTGACCTGCTGTACCAATGCCATTAACATTGGTTCATTTAAACCGAGGCTTGAAGGAGCCACAACGGAACCGTCGGCCAAATTTGTTTTAAGATATTTTGTAAGATAACCCAGGTAAGTTTCACGCAATTTAAGTTCCGATTGTTGCGCATCAAATTTTTGCGCTTTCCCTAACAACTCGCTGGTATGACTAGTCACATCCACAATTTTATTGGTTTGTCTGAAATTAGTCATCTCATTTTCTGACACAGCCAACGATTTGGAAACCACTCCCAATTGGTCATCAATAAATTTTATTGTTTTATTAGCGGCATCATTTTTTCTGTCAAGATTATCAGCTAAAAATGTTTCGCACAATTTATTGATAAAGTCAATATCCCTATCCGGAGTTTCACTCACAAGCGAAATTTGCAATACAGAAGATCCTTCAACTACATAACCAAAATTTAGTCTCGATGAGAAATCGGAGACTAACGATTCTCTGGTTCGAAACATAAAATAAACCTCAGTATTCACGAATGATTTATTTATATTATTAACAGTAATGAAAAATAAATTATGCTGTACAGGCTGACCGTATCGTCCTTCAACTTTAAAATTACTAAATAATTTGTTGTCGTCTACAGTAATAACGTATGTACCATTTGATTGAAGTTTTATTTTAAAAAGAATATTATAAGCTTCCGGCGATACATAATCCGTTTCTATAACAATTGGAGAAGTTTTATATAAATTTCTGGTTTTAAAACTGCCTTTGGAAATATAATCGACTTTTAAGTAAGGAATGCTGTCCACCACTTTACATACAAGGTCATAAGACCCAAGCATAATGACCTGATTATTCACATTTCTGAAACCTGACTCAATACCAAAACCTTGCATTAATGCTTGAGAACTATTCCCAGCCACTGTTTTTGCTTCTTCAATCATTACTGTACCTGCCGACTGAAAGGTAGGAAGCCAGGTACGGTTATCAAGATAAGCCAATCCCAGAGAAAGAATTACTCCAATAACAAATAAATACCAATGATGCAGGAAATAGGAAACCCATTCCATTATATCAAAACTTGATTCTTCCTCGTCATTAAAAGGTCTTTCGTAATTATTTGGTTCCATAGTGAATCGTTGGTTTATTAAAATTAAGCTTCAGTTCTATTGTCAATATTATTTTGTGTAATTCAGAACACTGAATAACAATGACATTGAGAAAGTGATTACACTTAATAAAGATGAATAGCTGTTTACTTTGTAGAAACTTGAAAATTCTCGTCGAATATAAATAATGTCATTTGGATAAATGTAATAATACTTTGATTCAATGATACTTTTTGGTCGAATATCAAATTCAAGTATCTGGGTTCCTTCATCTGTTTCCCGAATAATACGAATATGCTTCCGATCGCTTGCATCGTTAAAATCACCCGACATTGCTAATGCCTGAAAAATGGTCAACTTTTCTTTATAAATAGGGAAAATCCCCGAACCGGCATCTCCAAAAATTGTAAACGTTTTATTGGACAAGCTCAATTTTACTATTGCATCCGGAATTAGTTCTTTCAATCTATTCTCAATCGCAACCGAAGCTTCATTTATTGTTAATCCTTCAACTTTAATTCGTGAAATAAAAGGCAAATCTATAGTTCCATCGGTATAGATCCTATATGAGATCATATTTTGACTGGAAGAGCCTGAGGTTTGTGGAGAAATTAATTTTGAAATAGTTTCATCCGAGCTAATTAATCTATAAACCAATTCATCATTCACTCTGAGTCTATAATCAGAAAATTCTTGTTTTTCATAAACCGGCAAAGACCTGTTTTCTTGTAACAAATAGAAACTTTTATAATTGTAACACGATGAAAATGTGAGTAATATAAGAGATATAATAAATAGTTTAATTATGTTTTTCATATATTAAGATAAGCAAGCGTTAAACAGAATTTCATTTCAATATCAAATCAGACAGTTGTCCTATTTGATAAAACTATTGTAAATTATAACTCCAAACGAGTAAGTTGTTACCAATGTGGAAATTGCCGACCATATTGTAGAAACACCAAAGAATTGTTCTTTCAATGGTTGTATAAAAATCACATCATTGGGTTCAAGGTAATAATATTCTGAATTTATTATATCTATACTCCTCACATCAAATGTTTTAATAATACTACCATTTTCTGTTTCACGAAGTATTTTAATTTTACTCCTGTCAACATAAAAACCCAAATCACCAGCCATTGCAATGGCCTGATATATGTTTACTTTTTCGCGCGGGAACGTAAATTTGCCGGATTTACCCGCTCCAATAACACTAAATGTCCGACCCACCATTCGCACATCAACAGAATTGATTACCAAAATGGGTTTAATTGCTGTTTCAATAAAATCTTTTGCCTGACGTATTGTTTTACCTTTCAAATAAATTTCTCCAACTAAAGGAAATATTATATTACCATCTGAGTGAACGATATAAGTAAATAAATCAAGATTTTGATTTGAGCCTGTGCCAGACATCAATTGGGTGTTTTGACTTCCACTTCCATTAAAAAGTGCATTGGTTTTATCATCCATTGAATAAACCTGTATAAACAACCGGTCATCTTCTTTAATTAGATAATCCTGATAAGATACAGAATCATTATAGGAAGGAATAAAATTTTTTGTTTCTTGCAGGTAATTAGTGTGATGCGTTGTAATACATGAACTAAGCTGAATAGCAAACAAAAGAAGCAATAAGTTTTGTATTAACGGTCTTTGCATCGGAAAAGATTTGATAAATTTCAAACAAAGATAGACAAAATCTCTAAAAAAGCTACATTTCAAAAAGAAATTACAGGATGTTTAGATTACAAGTTACATTAATATTAACATTGTGATGGATTTTAGATTAATTGTCCATTTAAATGCAATTTAATCTAACAAAACTAGGTATTAATTAAATTTAAATAGAAATTTATAATTTTGAGGAATATTCATGGACATTTTTTATACTTTTGTAATTTACAAATAATAAATTTGTTTTTTTTGAATAATATTTAAAATAGAAATATATGAAAAAGTATGGAGTGCTTTTGGTATGTCTGGTAATAAGCCTTGCAGCCATGTCTCAAAAAGCTGTAATAAGTTTTAACGAAAAGAATCATGATTTTGGTAAAGTGAACGAAGAGGATGGAAAAATCACATATGTATTCGATTTTAAAAATAGTGGTAATTCACCTATGGTTATAAATAGGGTGCAAGCATCGTGTGGATGTACAACTCCAATCTGGACCAAAGAACCTATTGAGCCCGGAAAATCAGGCTCAATAACAGTTACTTATAATCCAGCAGGTCGTCCGGGAGCTTTTACAAAAACGATAACAGTTTATAGTAATTCAACTGAAGAAGAAGTTGTTTTAATAATAAAAGGAGAAGTAATTCCCAAACAAACTTCTGAAAATAATCCATATCCTGTAAATATGAATGGACTAGTACTAAAATCGAGAGTTATTCAAATGAATAATGTTGAAAAGGGGAAAAATCAAGTTAGAACTTTGGATATAAAAAACACCTCGAATGCTAATATTAAACCTACTATTGAAAACATTCCTGTTTACCTAACTGCAATTGTTACTCCAGGGATTTTAAAACCTAATGAAGAAGGTAAAATTACTTTTACAATTAATTCAAAGAATTGTACACAATGGGGACCTATTAATGATGATGTATTTGTAGCATTAAATGGTCAAAAAAAAATTTCCGGAGAATATAAAATATCGATAATATCGAATATCGTCGAAGATTTTAGTAAATTGACTTTAGAACAAAAACGAAAAGCTCCAATTTTTGAAATCCCTCAAAAGAATTTAAATCTTGGCGTTGTTAAAATTGGCACAAAGCGTGCTGGAAAATTTAAAGTTAATAACAAAGGTCAAAGCTCATTAGAAATCCGACGAATAATAAATAATAATAACGAGATTGTGGTTCGTCAATCAAAATTAAGCATAGCAGGAGGAAGAAGCGCTGATATTATATTGGATTTGAATACTAAAAACCTGGCAGTAGGCGATTATAAAAAAACGCTTACTATTCAAACCAACGATCCTGATAACAGTTTTATTATTTTAGTTTTAAGTTGGACGATTCAGAAATAGAATAATTATTTATAATTCTCTATTTAGGCCAAGATAATAATTTGAAATATCTTGGCTTTTATGTACATAATAAACAGTATTCAAAAAAGAAACGTATTGATTATTAATGATTAATTTGAATTACTAAATTATGCATTATAGTAAAAGAGCACATCACGAAAATGATCCTGCCTATAAGGGTTTACATGTAAATGAAGGAGTGGATTCCGCACCGTCAGTTAATCCATATCGTCGTAAAAATGCAAAAAGGAAAAATTATAATTCATCAGAATATTTTGAAGGAATTGTATCTGGTGATATTGCAATACTTAGTCAGGCTGTAACGTTGGTAGAAAGTTCTCTTCCCGAACATCAACTTATTGCACAAGAAGTGATTGAGAAATGCCTTCCATTTTCCGGAAAATCCATTCGACTTGGAATTACCGGAGTTCCCGGTGCAGGTAAAAGTACTTTTATAGAAGCGTTAGGAATGCATCTGGTTCGTTCGGGGAGAAAATTAGCTGTTCTTGCCATTGATCCAAGTAGTGAACGTTCCAAAGGCAGTATTTTGGGAGACAAAACACGCATGGAGGAACTTTCGGTAGCTAAGACTGCTTTTATACGCCCTTCGCCAACTGCAGGTTCGTTGGGCGGTGTAGCTCGTAAAACCCGTGAAAGTATCATTTTGTGTGAAGCAGCCGGATTTGATACTATTTTTGTCGAAACAGTCGGCGTGGGACAATCTGAAACTTCAGTGCATTCTATGGTTGATTTCTTTTTGTTAATTCAGTTGGCTGGAGCTGGTGACGAATTACAAGGTATTAAGCGTGGAATAATGGAAATGGCTGACGGCATTGCAATTAACAAATGTGATGGTTCGAATATTGATAAAGCTCGTGTTGCCAAGTCGCAATATCAGAATGCATTGCAACTTTTTCCACAGCACGAGTCGGGTTGGAGTCCTGAAGCCATTACTTGTTCTTCTATCGATTTAAATGGAATTACTGAAGTGTGGAATATGGTGGAAAGATACGTTGATTTTGTGAAATTAAACCATTTTTTTGATACAAAACGAAATGCACAATCAAAATATTGGATGTACGAAACAATTGATAGTCAACTTAAAGCCAATTTTTATCAGAATCCGAAAATTCAAAAATTATTGTTTGAAAATGAACAGAAAGTCATTTCAAATGAACTGAGTTCTTTTATAGCAGCTAATAAAATGTTAGATAAATATTTTTCAGGAATGAAAGATATTCAATAAAGTGCATAGTATCTAAAGTGAAGCGATGCTCATTATTTTTTTGCTTTACGAACTTTACAAACTTTAAGAACTTTAAGAACTTTACAAACTTACTCAATGATACTAAATATAATTCATAATCAATCTTGTCTTGATGGTTTAAGAGAAATGCCTGATGCCAGTATCGATTTGATCTTCACTGATCCGCCATATTATCAGTACAGAGCAAAAGATGTTAAGAGTTTGAAAAACCACAAAGATGTAGTTACCGAATTTGATTTTGACGGATTTAAATCTGAAGAAGAATATTTGCAATTCTTAGAAGATGTTTTGATTGAATGTTTTCGGGTTTGCAAACCAGGTGCTGCCGGTTATTTGTGGTGTGGCGATGATTTTGTTTCGTACCTCAACAGGATTGTAGAACGTGTTGGTTTTCAGTTTCGTAAAGTAATTCATTGGCATAAGACAAATCCATTCCCTGCAATTTACACCCGTAAAATGTATGCAAACAGCATGGAAATGTTAATACATTTTTCTAAAGGTACACCCAAAACATGGAATCATAAACCAGTGAACGAGATGCATAATTTCATTCAGTCTCCAATTTGTATGGGTAAAGAACGCTCTAAACATAAGACGCAAAAACCTTTAAAAGTATGCCTCCCATTTATTGAAATAAGTAGCAATGTTGGCGATGTAGTACTTGATCCGTTTATGGGGTCGGGAAGTACGGCGGTTGCTTCCAAAATGCTAAATCGTAATTTTATTGGTTTTGAAATCTCAAATGAATTTTGTGAGATTGCAAATGAACGATTAAAACAAATTGTTTGAGTAGTTTTGTAATTAAATAATATTTAAAATGAAACAAAAAAATCTTTGTTTCATTTTTTTTTAGTCTATTCTTCTAATTTTTTCAACTCAGGATAAACAATCCGTGTGTGATAAATATTTTTTATTTTCTCTTTGAAAACCGCTTTTACAGTCTCCACATCCCTGAAAGTTATTGGAGCATCCTTGAATTGACCATCTGCAATTTGTCCATTTATCATATCTTCAACCATCTCGTTTATGCTTTCTTCTGTATAAATGGAAAGGCTTCGGGAGCGAGCTTCCACCGCATCTGCCATCATTAAAATTGCTGTTTCTTTATTGTTTGGTAATGGTCCAGGATAAGTAAATGCTTCTTCATTAGGTTTTTTGTTAGGATGTGCATTTATAAATGAATTGTAAAAATATTTTGTCTTTCCGGTTCCATGATGTGTTGCTATGAAATTTATTATTTGCTCGGGCAATCTACTTTTCTTTGCAATTTCAATTCCATCTTTTACATGATTAACAACAATTCGTGCAGCATCTTCATATTCCATTACCGAAAGTGGATTTGTGCCGCCCATTTGATTTTCGGTAAAGAGCCCAGGTTGTTTCATTTTTCCAATATCGTGGTATAAAGCACCTGTTCGAACGAGCAAACTGTTTGCATTTATTTTCTTAGCAGCTTCGGTTGCAAGGTTTGAAACCTGCAATGTGTGTTGAAAAGTTCCTGGTGCCAGTTCGGCAAAACGCATCATCAAATCGCTGTTTATGTTGGTAAGTTCCACCAAAGTAATGCTGGAAATCAATCCAAATATTTTTTCGAAAATATAAATTAAAACATAAGCAAATAAAAGGAATAAACTGCTAATGCCAAAAGGAATTAATGGCTGCAAATGAACACGTTGTAAGTCGCCTTCTGAAATTAGTTCGAGTGCCAGATACATTACAGCGTAACTTAAAAAGATATATAATGCTGTTTGTGCCAATTGAGAACGTTGAGTCATATCCTTCAAACTTGATACAGCTACCATTCCTATAGTTACTTGTAAAAGTATAAACTGGAACGAATTATCTACAATAAATGAAATGATCATCATGGTAATCACATGTGCAAAAAGTGCTGTTCGGGAATCAAAGAAAACACGAACTATAATTGGTAATAATGCAAATGGAACAAGGTAATAACTAAACGAAGTAAATTGTATGGTAAATGTTGTCATCCCAATTATCATAACAATTAGTAATGAAATGAATAATAAATTACCAATACTGTTAAATATACGTGGTCGGAAAAGATATAGATACATGAAAAACAAACTTATCAAGCTTAGAATCATGATTATTTCGCCTACAACTACAATGGTTGATTGTTGCAATGTACCTTTTCTTTTTTCGTATTCAATTTTGAGAGACTTTATCATTAAAAAACTTTCAGGAGTAACAATTTCTCCGCGGTCGATAATCCGTTCACCAGTTTGAACCATGCCCGAAGTTAAGGAGAGGTTTTTTAAAATATCAGTTTTCGAAAGCTCAGAAGTTGTGCTGTCATATTTTAAGTTCTCTATTAAATACAAATTAAGATCATAGGATTTTAAAGTTTCAGGTGCATTTTTAATAATTTCTTCATAAGCAGTTTTTGGAGTATATATATTTTCAACTGGCATAGTATACGTTACTCGATTAGGCATTATGCAAGAAATATTAGCTCTGCCATTGTCTATCAGTTGGTTATATTCTTCTACCGAAATAATGCCAATTGAATAAATTTCGTTAAATTTTAATTTAATGTAGTTTTGAAAACGAGGCGCTTCTCCATTCTTTTTTTTCCAATCAGAAACTAATTTTAAAAACTGAGTTTTAAATACAGTTGTATCAAGTTTAAAATATGGAGTATAATTTTTTAAAATTTCATCTTTTTCTTTGGTTATTTGTTGTTCACTTTTGTAAATCGGAAAATCAAACGATGCAGTTATTAATTCGTATGACCAGGGTTTTCCAATTTCAAACTGATATTTGAACTTATTTTCTGTAGGAAAAAGTTCTACTATCAAAGCAATAACGCACACGAACAATCCTATTTTTGTTATGTTATGTAATTGAGATTGTGTTATTTTAATTTTCATATTTATTGCTATAAATTAGTAAATGACCTGCAAAAGTAAAAATCTCCGAAAATTACGAAAAAAATCCCTAATTTAAGCTATTTAGCTAAACTTTCCGTATTTTTGCTAAATAAAAATTTAAAGTTTACAGTTATTGTACACATTAAAAAAGAAGAAAATAAGAACTTTGAAATAGTAAAAATTTAAAACCTTTAAAATTTACATAATATGACCGGAATAGTAACGCTTCCACTCGTCCCGCTTCGCCAAAATGACAATGAACGTAGCGAGATGATTTCTCAATTACTTTTTGGTGAATTGGTTGAAATTCATGAAATACGCGATCGTTGGCTTTTTGTTTGCAACCTGACAGATAATTATAAAGGCTGGGTCGACCGCAAGATGATTAATGTTATTGAGGCTGAGGAATTAAATTCGCTGCTAAAATCTCAGGCATTTCATATATACGTTCCTCTATCCGTTTGTAAGAAAACAAGTTCAAACGAAACAATGTTCTTACCGGGTGGTAGTAAATTATTTACTATTGCCGATAATGAATGTGTAATTGCTGATGAAAACTTTAAAGTCGATACATCTGATATCTTAATGTCAAATGATATTAATGCAAAACAAATCATCCAGTTGGCTACGCAATTTCTCAATGCGCCTTATTTATGGGGTGGAAAGAGTGTACTAGGAATCGATTGTTCTGGTTTGGTACAAGTTGTTTTTTCTATATGCGGAATTCAATTGCCACGAGATGCTGACCAGCAAGTAAATGAAGGCGAAGATGTTGCATCTCTTTCCAAAGCTCAAACTGGAGATTTGGCATTCTTCGAGAATGCGGAAGGCAAAATTATCCATGTTGGTATTTTACTCAATTCAAAACAAATTATTCATGCTTCGGGTTGGGTGAAAATTGAAAATATTGATCAACAAGGTATTATTTCAAATAAAACTGGAGAATATACACATAAATTAAAGTGGATAAAACGGCTGATTTAATCTTTGATTTTATTTTATTAAATATCTAAAAATATTTTGTTTGATAATCTTTCGAGATGAATAGTAAAGCCTATTCGTTGTGATAGGGTGTTTGATGGTTTATTTATTCCACTAAACTAAAAATTAAACCTACACTGCCAATAAGCATAATAATAAATCCTGTAATTTGATTGATGATTCTAAGTTCACGGATATTAAGTCTATTCTTGAATCTACTCACTAAAAAAGTGAGTAAGTTCCACCATAAAAGAGCGCCACCTAAGATGGATAAAATACCGCAGACTGAAACAAAAAGTGTGGTTTTGTTACCAATAAATTCAAATCGTGCAAAAAGAGCAATTAATACAAATAAAACAAGTGGGTTGGAGAAAGTGAGGCCAAAAGAAGTTGCAAAATCGCTTAACAAACTGTGTTTTAGAAGTTCATTCGGTTTTGGTTGTGTGATTGGATTGCTTTTGAAAATATAATAACCAAAAAAGACGACCACCAAGCTGCCGACCAATTGAATAACAAAACGGTTTTCCTCAATAATATCTAAAACAAAACTTAAAAAAAACAAAGTTACAATTGTATATATTAAGTCGGAGAGGGTTGCACCAAGACCAGTTGCAATTCCATATTTCGGACCTTTGTTTAGAGTGCGTTGGATAGTGAGCATTCCAATTGGACCCAGCGGCACTGAAATACATAATCCAATCAATATTCCTTTTATAATTATTTCAAGCATTCTTCAACTTTATAGTTTGCTATGCAAAGATAGCTTTTTTCGTTGTTTAACGCAAATTACAATCAGTTCGAAACATAAAATCTGAAGTTTTAGATTTTATTTACATTACTGTATTAGGCTTTATTTATTATTATAAATTGATTTTGATTTTATGATAGTTCTACTTTACTAAAATAAAAAAACATAATGCCGTAGGTATAGTATGTGTAAAGAATTCAGATGTTTTTATTGTTGTTCAACACCTTCTGGATCGCATTTTTGTTGATATTTTCATTTTCTATAAATATATCAACCCTCCGGGTTCGAGATTATAACATAAAATTTTAAAATGATGAAGTAGATAGAGAATGATGATTATAACAATTAGCATCACTCCAAAATTCACAATGTATGACCAGATATTTAGAGAAGTTTTTATGTTTTTTATACAGTTGAATTATATTGTATTACTGCTTTCAAAACAAATACATCTCTTAAAGGAAAACGAAACTGCTTTTATGAAGTAATACCAAATGAATTTTTATTTCAGCCCAAAGTCAACTTTGGTATAATGCCGATCGAGTATTTCGAGATTCCGCTTGCGGAAGGCATATGGTACAATCCCGTTAAACGGGATGTTTCATTAGACGCTCTTGCCTGCGGCAGGCAGGGTCGACATTGGACTGAATTATTTCTGCTATCGGTATAAGCTAGTTTTTGATGTTTTCAAATAGTTAATATAATTAATCTTCACATAAAAAAACCGGTTTCAAATTTAATTGAACCGGTTTTTAAATTATTTTTTGAATTAATTATAAACTGAATTCCTTTTTTATACTATCTACAGCATCCGTTTTCTCCCAGGTAAATAGCTCAACTGTTTGAGTGAAATCTATTCCGTTGCCATCTTTAAATGCTTTAGTTACAGTTGCAGGTGTACGACCAACATGCCCGTACGAGGCAGTTTCTTCATAGATAGGAAAGCGCAATTTTAGTCGTTCTTCAATCGCTTTTGGTCTCATATCAAACAATTTTTCAATCTTAGATGCAATTTCACCATCATTTAATTCCACCTGAGCTGTTCCGTATGTATTTACATATAAATTCATAGGTTTTGCTACTCCAATTGCATAAGCTACCTGTACCAATACTTCATTGGCAAGTCCTGCTGCAACAATATTTTTGGCAATATGACGTGCTGCATATGCTGCCGAACGGTCTACTTTCGAAGGATCTTTGCCAGAAAAAGCTCCACCGCCATGTGCCCCTTTTCCTCCGTATGTATCTACTATTATTTTACGTCCGGTTAAGCCTGTATCGCCGTGAGGACCGCCAATAACGAATTTTCCAGTTGGATTAACATGCAATACATAGTCGTCTTTAAACAATTGTGCAAATTGCATATCCAATGCTTTCACGCGTGGTATCAAAATTTCTTTCACATCTTTACGAATGGTTGTAAGCATTTCTTCGTCAGCTTCTGCCTGAGTTTTTGTAGACGAAGGTTTTGCAAAATCATCATGTTGAGTAGAAACAACTACTGTATGAACTTTCACAGGTTTATTGTTGTCATCGTATTCAATCGTTACTTGTGATTTTGAATCGGGACGTAGGTAAGTCATAAACTTTCCTTCACGACGAATAGCTGCCAACTCTTCAACCAATGCGTGAGATAAATCCAATGCAATTGGCATGAGGTTTTTTGTTTCGTTACTGGCATAACCGAACATCATTCCCTGATCGCCGGCACCCTGATCCATCGGATTTTCACGCTCAACTCCCTGATTAATATCACTCGACTGTTCATGTAAAGCTGAAAAAATACCGCATGAATCACCATCGAATTTGTACTCGCTTTTGGTGTATCCTATTCGGTTAATGACCTTACGGGCAACTTCCTGTACATTTACGTATGCTGATGATTTTACTTCGCCGGCTAAAACTACTTGTCCTGTTGTAACTAATGTTTCACAAGCAACTTTTGAGCTTTTGTCCTGAGCTAAAAAATTATCCAGTATGGCGTCTGAAATTTGATCGGCAACTTTGTCAGGATGACCTTCCGATACCGATTCGGATGAAAATAAATATCCCATAATCAATTAATTAATAATTTAAAATTCACAATTAATAATTTGAAAAACGGGAAGAATGATTGGAGGACTATGTAATATAAGGCAGAAAAGATGTTGCGATTTAGCATTTTTTTCTGTGGTTGCAAGCAGTCCAAATCTCTCCACATTTTTACTCCGCAAAAGTAAGCAAACTATTTTAATTACCCAAATAGTGAAAATGAATATTATATGTATTTATCTTTTATGATTATCAGCATAACATGTAGTCTTGTTATTTAACTTTTATTTATATTGTATCAATGTTGTCGAGATAATGAATTAGCACACTGAACACGCAGAAAAAACGGAATATCACCTTTCGCAAACAACTATGTGAACAAAATCAGTTCATCATAAACCGTGTTTATCAGTATGCTCCGTTTATTCTGTGTGC
>JAAFGX010000096.1 GCA_010365115.1 Paludibacter sp. | reverse complement strand
AATGGGTTTTTTGTTGTCTGTGCAAAAAGACAACTCAAAGCCGTCGTTACTGCTAGTAGAAATAAGATTGTTCTTTTCATGAAAGTTTAAATTTATTCGTTTAACAATGATTTGTTTAGTCTTTAATCCTCTAATTTGTTGTTGTGCTGTTTTTTTTATTTTTCACACTGCCGCCTAACAAAATTATAATGAACTAAATTTATCTTTTATAGATTTTAGAAAATCAATATCAGGACTTATAATTGTTATATAGTCTGATGCTCCAGGTACTTCTAATTCAAATAAATAATTTATTTCCTTTTTTAGTAAATCATATTTTCCTTTTCCCTTTAATCTATTTAGATTCAAATAATAAGGTGGTACTTTGTTAGTTTGAATAATGTTTATTGTTTGCTTAATAAATGGAATGAAATTTACAAAATCTTGAGTTTTAATTAGAAACTCCATTTGAATATTTCTAACTTGAATTCCATAATCATCTGTTTTATGTTCATAAAGAGTGTGATTATAAGTAGCCCAGTTTACAGAATCTTCAACATGATTAATACCCCATACATATATATATGAAGTGTCTAATATTTTTATTATATCTAATTTAGAGTTGAAATCAAGAATTAACTGATAGTGCCCCTCGTAAAGTATAGTTATTTCGTTACAATTTACCATAAGTAATAATGATGTTGTTTTGATAGATTTTCATTTGTTTTTCCTGCATTATAATGTTCACTTTGATTCCCTTTGCCACTGGGGTCACCATATTGAGCTGGTTTATCTTGTCTAATAGTAACCTTTTCTCCTTTAGAATTAGTATACTCATATTGTTTTATATTTCTATTATCCAAACCAACTTCCTTTCCTTCTGGTGAGTTGGGTTTGATTGTTTTATCCGGTTGTTGGCTTCTTGGAATACCGTTTGCATCTTTAGCTTTTCCAAATGCCTCTTTACTTGTATTACTTTCAGTTGATTGCCGTCCATCAAAAGTTCTATTTCCTTTCGAACTTATTTCACTTACTTTTGATGTGGACTCTGATGTTTTAGATGCTGATTCAGTTGAGGCTCGTCCAATTCTTGCCATAGTTTCTGTAGCGACCGGTTTATTCGATAATAAAATTGGGTCAGAAACTCCCAATAATGGTGAAAATGGCATATTTGCACCAAGAAAAACTTGTTTGCCATCTGGGTCAATATATTTTACAGGATTATTCAAACAATATGCATATGGTGATATCCAGTAATACTTCTCACAAAGAGGGTCAACTGACATAGCGGAAGTTGCGGTAGACACTTCTGTATTTTCTTTATCTTCGTCAACATAACCTATCACTTTCTTTGTTTTCGTATCGAAATAAACATAGCCAATTTCTACAATATCAGCTTTGTCGTGAAATTCTTCAAATTCACCTTTTGAGGAAGTGTACATTACTTGCTTTTTGTAACCTAATTCTGAAAATGGGTTTTTTGTTGTCTGTGCTAAAAGACAACTCAAAACAGTCGTAATTGCTAATATAAATAAGATTGTTCTTTTCATGAAAGTTTAAATTTAATTGTTTTGCAAAGATATATTTTTGTTTCGTTTTACTATCTAATTTGTTGTTGCTCTGTTTTTTTTCTTTTTTTTTCGGCTTGCTGGTAACGGCGACAGCCACCCGACCGCTGCCAAAGCGGTGAACTGTCAGACTGCTGAAAGCTGTCGTGGCAGTGGCTGGGGTGGGTGATGTTAGCAGCTAGTTTTTTATTCAAATGAAAGTCTTTGTCGTCAAATACCAAATAATAATTCCACCAACAATCGTAACAAATAGTCCAATGAGTATATTTTTAATCATAGCAATCGCAGCAATTGGAGGTGTTTTTACCGCTTTATGGTTGTCCAATAATGAAGATTGAACTTGTTTTCCTGTCACGTTACCTTCATTATAGATAATATTGTTGGCAGAAAAATTATTGTTCTTTGTTTCTTTATCTGGATTGTCAGAGTATGGTTCATCGTCAATCATTAGTATAATTTCGTTTCTTAATGTTTTTAATAAGCTTTTTAAATCAAATATTCCTTTTTTCCATTCTCGTTTTGTATGTTCTCTATCTGTAGTAATAACTTTAATACCACCAATTTTTGTGTCAAAATCTATATTATTCCAAGCATATATGAAGCTCTGTCGTCCAGGGAACTTTACATTTATGAAAGCGGCAGACTCTTTTAAAATGTCGTCCAGTTTTTCATACGTTTCTAAGAGAAGTTTCTTGTCTTCGTCTGTTAATATATACCCAATTTCAGCTGCTCTTAAGTGTAAAATTTCGGGTAAATTATTTGTCCTGTTTAAAAGGTCGTCTATTATGGTTAAGTCTTTTTTCTTCATTTTTTTTAAAATTGCTGCTAACGGATAGGGCTAGCCGCCATCGGGCGACCCGATGTCCTTTCGCACTTTACAAAGCTTTCTGCCCGATGGCTTGGCTAACCTATGTTACCAACCTGTGCATTGGTTGTGAAGAATAGGCTTTTCTGTTTACCACAATACTTTTATACATACTGTAAAGTCACTCGATTTTGCCGATTGTCTAGGATATAGTCAACAACTCAGTTGCAAATATAATAAGATTTTTTCACTTAATTCGGAGTTCTCTTTGTTATATTTTCATTTGCTTTAACAGGGAAAACTACGCAACCGACATAAAAACTTACATCGTGTATTTTATTTATCGGCCTAAGCCGTAAATAAAATACACGATGACCGCTCTGCCTATTATCAAAAAGCTATAAAAGCCACTGCAAGACGTTTGATAATAAACATTTACTTGCTGTGGCTTTTTTTGCTTTTTGGGCGATTAAATTCATAACATAAATGGATAAGCAAACAAGAGTGTTCTATTTCTGAAAAGCAATCTCCATTGTAAATACACTTTCGTCAGAAACCTTTGGTATTAAAACTGCAACAGTCCAACTTTGAACAACAGTTGCTGCGTTTGAAACGATACTTATTCTCAGTTTGTATTTATCCTTTTCAAACTGCTGTAATTGTCTTTCAATGCTTTGAATTCCACTTAAGTTTGTACCATGTACAAGCAGTAATGAATTTTTGCTGAAGTCAATCACAGGATAATCATTACCTGAACATACTAAATAATTGGAAAAATCATCCGAAGATTTGATTAAGTAAAGCGTACTTTTTTCTACGTTTTTCCATGTGCATGAACTCCCTGCTAAAGAATAATCGGTTACGTCTATTGTCTTGTTATACGAAGTTTCAGTATCATTATCATTACAAGAGAACATAAATGATATAACTCCAATTAAAATGTAAATAGATGGTTTCATAATTTCTATATTTTAAAGTGTTTGTTTGTAATGTTGTGTAATTTTATGATGCTTCTTATATTTTACATGTTGCATCATTCATCTATTTATTCTAGCTCGCTTACAAAAAGCTGACATTCGATACACCTTGTATTGTTAAAGCAGGATAGATAGCTTCAAACAATAAAAAAGAAAACTTGTCGGGCGCATAGACTAATGTTCATTAAGCTTGGATTTTAACCATAACTCTCTGCCCATTCATAACAGACCGAGTTAACCCAACTTTAACCTTTTGATAATGAAAAGCTGCAAGCTGGTTTAAAATATTTTTTCTATAGATTAAATTGTACCGCAATCTACATTAATATTCTGTCCGGTAATTGATTTAGATTCATCAGATAATAAAAAAGCAATCGTCTCTGCCACGGAGTTCGTGTCAACTTGTTGTTTAAGTGATGTTCGTTTATATATCCGATTCTTTTGATCAGTGCTTAATGTAGAACTCATTTCTGTTTCCATAAAACCCGCAACGACACAATTGGATCGAATCCCCAGTCCACCCCACTCACGAGCTGTATTTTTGGAAAATGCCTCTAATGCTCCTTTAGTTGAAGCATACATAGAAAGCCCTTTGTAGCCAGTATGAACACTAATAGATGAAACATGAACGATGCTACCTTTTATCTGGTGTAATAGCATTTGCCTGATTACAAACTTAGTTATCATCAAAGGCGAAAAAACGTTTACCCTATACATATTTTCAAGGGTATCAATATTCATATTTGTGATAATATCATCGTAAGCCAATGCTGCGTTGTTTACAAAAGCATGAATTGGCGTTTTAGTGCCTATCCAGTCTTTAAAAACCAGAGGTTTCAGATTGTTTGTATCTGTTAGGTCATACTGTAACCATTTTATATTGGCATTGTGATCGGAGATCAGTTGTTCTAACTCAGGTGTTATACTACGGCTTATTCCATATACAACCCATTTATTTTTTAAGAGGGTTTGGGCTAATTTTAGTCCAAGTCCTTTTGATATACCTGTTATTAATACGTTCATAACTCAATTTCTTTTTAATTTACCTGTACGTGTGGTTTCCAAATTCTCAACAAAGCGGATAATTCGAGGAATTTTGAACTCCTGTAATTTCGTTTGCAAATAAAGACGGATTGCTGATTCCTGAAGTTTGAAGCTACTTACAATGTCACAACAAACAATATTCCCGAGTACTGAATTGCTTTTGGAATAAACCTTTACTGCTTCAATCCCCGAAAATGATTGTAATACCTCCTCCACTTCCTGTGGATTAACTTTATAACCTCCAACATTAATCATTTCATTTTTACGCAAAATGAAACGAAACTTCAAAGGTTCTGGGTTGATTATTTCTATTAAATCACCAGTTTTATACCAATCATCAACTGGAGAAATAGAGTTTGCCATTAAACTTTTATGTATCAAAAGTTCTCCGTTAATTTCTTTGACAAGGTTTTCAAATCCTGTTTTCACAGTGAAAATATCATCTACCGATGCAAACAAAGTGCCCGCCTCGGTAGATGCATATACATTTGTAAGTTTAGCACAAGGAAAAATTTCTTTCAATCGCTGGGATACAACCACATTAAATTTCTCTCCCCCACTTGTAAGTCGATTAACGGAGAGAAATTTTTGTTCGCAAGGGAATAATAATCTATAAAAAGTGGGGGTAGCAGAGATGTTACTAATTTGATTTAATTCGATTTCCTGATGAATTTCAGGCATCGATAATCCAAAAAGTCGAATAATCGCATTCCCATTAAGCAGAGCTTGTAAAAAGACTTGTAGCCCAGCCATGTGAGTTGGGTTAAATGCATAACCCCATATATCACTCTGATGTTTATCTGATAGCTTGACAAATCTGGTCAGTGTTTCATAATTATGGTTTACTTGTTTAGGGACACCTGTTGTTCCCGAAGTAAACAAGCTTACTCTCCATAATTTATTAGTGTGGCTTAACTTCTCAATCAGGTTTATTTTATCCGTTATTTGGGTGATTTTTTTATCAACAGGAATAAAAGTATTATCAAGTGAAGTTGAACCCAATAGCGCACTTAATTCTGTTTGCGAAATATCCGAATCGAGTAAAATAATTTCGTTTCCTGAGAGCATGGATATTATAATATTCTTGAATATCTCATAATAGTCATCAGACTTACAATACCTATTAAACGACCTGATTTCTCTCAAATCCTCAATAAGTTTCTCCCACGAAACAAGTTGGTTTCTTGATTTGTCTTTAAAAAAAATACTCATTTTATCACACCAAGTTTATTGTATATTTCACCTACTGTATTTACTATTCCATCTTCAAATATGTCAATATCATATTCCACTTCAATACGTACTGTTAGTTCTGCTAAATCAAGTGAGTCGAGATCCAAATCATTTCTGAGACTCATTCCTGGCTTTATCTTTTTTAGTAACTTCTTTCCTCTATTGTTTAGAACGGTATTTACCAATTCGAGAATTTTCTTTTCCATTTTTAATAATTATAAATATTTATATCTTAGAATGTGCCATCAGTATTTAGACGAGACAGATAAATATCTTCTGCTTTTATATTTTCATCCATACTTTTAAATATAAAAGGGATACCTCTGTTTATGAAAGTAAAGCCGCTTTTAATAAGCAAGTCCATATCTTCTTTGTTTGCTTGATTATGATTAAATCCCATAGCTCTTACAATCACGGCATCAAGACTTTTTAGGTATTTTAGGGCAACCTGAAAAATTGCTGCTTTTGTTCTTATTGACAATTTACGGTCAAATAAGAGTTGCTCAATAAAGAATACTTTCCCTTCTTTTTGGGAATAGATAAGATAAGCTTTTATCTGGTTGGAGTGATCGTCAATTTGTAAGATTGAGTAGGTGAGCGATGAGATATTTTCTTCAATACGCCAATCTAAGAAAAACTTATCGACATAAATAGAATAAAGATGATCGGGTAGAAAACTAAGCAAAATATCTTCATTAATATCTTTCAGTCTGATTTCCTTACATTTTAATTCACTGTGGCTCTTTTGGCTCAAAAGCTGTTTCAAATAAGAAAGCATCGTTAAACCTGCGATTTGTATTTTTTGTTTCGTCCCGTTGGAAGTATTCAGGCTTATCAAATGCCTATAAGAGGCTGATGGTTTGATGACATATGTACCTTGTCTCGATGAAAAGTGCCTTGTAAATCCTAAACGTTCGAATGAATTGATTGCATATGTAAAACCCCAAAAGAATTTAATGTTCAGCAACTTTGATTTTGATTCTATCTCATCAAACAGCTCTTTCAATAAGTCTCGATTTTTGTGTCGAACCAAAGTCTTTATATTTATTAGAGTATCTTCTGGTTTTATGGTTTGATACACTTGTCCATCTGGTGCTTTCATTTGAATATACAAAGCAGACAAAGTTCCTGCTAGCTCATCCTTGTCTGTATCGTGAGCCACAATGTATGCCGATGAATGATAGTTGTCGCTAAAAAACTGCCATATAAACTCATCAATCGAGCCATTAATGAAAGGATTGTTTTTAGCGAGAATAGGAGTTCGTTCAAATAGTCGCTTCAACTCAGTAACCTCATTTTTCTCTATTGCTTTTATTTCGATGGACATCTTTTTATTTGTTTTTTGGGCTTGTAGAGTTGGTGGTTATTTTGTTGTAGATATCAATATTGCTTGTTAGTAATGCATTGTTGTCTTTACAATAACTTAGTATTTGTTCATAAACTTCTCGCCAACCTGTATATTTATAATCAGAGAATGAAGTGTTGTGCCATAAGATACTGAACACACCATTGAATTTTTTTACTTCTTCTATTATTGCAATAACTGCTGTAACTGATTCTTTTTGTGAAAGTCCCATATATTTTTTAAATATCAAACTTGCATCCATCACCACCAGCGGAATTTCCAATACAGTAGATATTTCGTTTTTTTCAAAGTTGAATAAATAGAATGGTAGACAAATGCTTCTTCTAAATCCAATCTGCTCAGCAAAACCTATCGTTGTATCGTATTTAATACCTGCATTTTCTAAAATACTCACTGTACAAGCCAAATCAAACATTAAAAAGTGAAATCTATTTCCTTCTACTGTCGAGTTAGTGATTCGTGCTATATCTTGTTTTAATAATTCTGAACTTTTGTGCGAACCAAAACTACCATGAACACCTATTTCGTTTCCATTTTCTTTTAAATCTCTGATTACTTTCTTAATGTCAGTACTCATAATGTCATAATCTGCATTTTTCCACTCATTCACCTTGCCTTTTCGAGGAAGGAAATAAAAAGTAGAATTTGCATCATATTTCCTCTCCAATCCTACTATTTTACTGAAATTAAACCAATCATCCTTTCCGAACCAACGATTTGTAATTAATTTAGGAATTGAAAGGAATCGTTTCTTTTTAAACTCACTGAACGAACCCTGTAGCCAAGCATCATTACATACATCGATGTCGTGCGATAAAGCAACAGCAAATGTATGCTGATTCCAATCTATTTTTGTTGTTTTTCCTTTAATCTGACTTAAAGCATCGTTCAAAATGTCAAAATAATAGTTGACTACTGGAACTCCATCGATTTTCAACCTATGAATAAGAGTACTATTGTATTTTACTCTTCCAAAATCATCTTTATCCGAACATACATATTCATTCCAGCCACTTAAGAAGTAAAAAGTTGATGCCACAATATCATAATTAATGATAATCCTATCATCTTTATTTGTAAGTATTTCTTCTTTATCGCTATCGTTAAATAGAAAAGGAATACTTACATTCTTCCATTTTTTCCATACTATTTTGTTTTCATTTATGTCTGTCTTGTTTTTCCAAAATGAATCATCTACGTTTTTAACAATACTCACTTGACCATCGTGTTGCTTACCATAATTTATTTTAATATCAGCGTTATCAAAATACAATTCAAAGTTTTTAATAAAATACCCAAATAGTTCCATAATATTATTGATTTTTGTTATTTGACTATTGAAACATAAAGTTAATCATAAATATAAACAACAACAATTCTATAACTACTTACTGGAGACTCTATATACGAATATGTCTTTAACTGTAGAAATACGAATTAAGTTATATGCAAGACTTCAGAAAGTAAAAAATAGGATGCAATATTAACAAATAGCAAATATACGACCAACTTGCAAAGCAATGACTTTACCGAAAAGTCGTATATTTAACATTATTAGACTGAATGTTTGAAGTAATCGGGACAGGTTTACTTTTAATCTGTTTCTGATTCTGAATTTGATTACTCATCAAAATTACCATTATAATGGTTATATGTCGGAAAATCTTTCTTACTTATGTTCGTGATTTGTGTCACAAAGATATAAATTCTATTGCAAATAATTTGCAATAGAATTTATATTTTTGTTTGTTTTATAAGATTCTTCCGAATACAACAGAACACAAACTACCATCCGGCCTATATCTTAACCGAATGGTAGTTTAATAAATTAATTTACCTCCAATTCCGAACCTAGCTGTACATCAATACTATTAATCACAGTTTCCCTCTCGGAAGTAATTGTCAACATTGCATTGTTTGTTACACTGACATCTTGTATACTGACCTTACAACCACTAACATTTGTATTTGCGATGACTGTTTGGTATTCAAAAAATGTTGTTAAGCAAACAGCCGCAACAGCGGCATAAGCATCAATTAATCCATATCCCATTTCATTATTCCATGTTCCATTTGGGCGTCCTGAAGTTGTTTGGTAGTTGTAACCACCTACCTTTTGCGCAGTTGATTCAATAATATCATTTACTTGCTGAACTGTAAGCGTTGGGTCACGACTTAGGATTAAAGCAGCAAGACCAGCAACATGTGGACAAGCTGATGAAGTACCATTAAAGGTTTGTACATAATCACCAGCTGTACCACTAGAAGTATTATATCCATTTGAACTTTGCCTATCTGTTGTTGGAATCAATACTCCAGGAGCAACAATATCTAGTTGTGTACCATAACAGCTTCCCCACCAAGTTTCTCCATCACATGAAGCTGGATTTTTTCGCTCACCACATGGACTCGCAGCTCCAACTACTAATATGGCTGGAATACTATTTCCTGGATATCTTATATAGGTGTCATTTTCATTCCCTGCTGCAAAAACAACTACTGTGCCTTTACCACTACGTCCATTGGTTAATGTATTGTTAATTGCATCTTCAATAATAGTTGATGGATTATAGCCTCCCCATGAATTACTTATTACATCTGCTCCATTTTGCCATGCCCAATTGAATCCATTTGCTATTTGTTGGGGAGTATCAAACCAAGATAGATCAAGACTGACTGACATTAAGCTAGTAGAAGGTGCTACACCACTTACTCTAATAGAATTATTCTGTTGAGCTCCAACAATTCCAGCACAAGGTGTTCCATGATTGCCTCTGACTATGGAGGGAGTAGTTCCTGTTTCGGCGTCATACCCTGTTCCATAGACGTTGTTCTGTAAATCAGGATGATTCATTTCAAACCCCTAATCATATACTGCAACCCGAATACTTGAAGAACCAGTAGTTATATTCCAAGCTTGTTCTGCATGAATATCAATACCTGAAGTTCCACCGTTTTAACCTGTGTTTTTTAATCCCCATTGATTCGGAAAATAAGGATCGTTTGTTGCAGCTAAATCATGATATAAAAATTCAGGTTCTGAACTTTCGAACAGGTTAGTCTCGTAAAAATAATTCGCAGCTTCAATGGCATTGTAGGGGGTTTCTTTTGTGCAAGACAAAGTATACCATAAAGGCATAAATTGATTGTAACCTAAAACCTGAACAGAATACTTTTTAGCCAAATTATTCAAAATATCAACATCACCAGCTTTAGAAAGTCTTACATAAAAGTTGTTTGAAACTCCTAACTTTTTGGTTCTAACAGTATACGTTGGAGATACTTTTATCACTCCGTCTTCATTTTGAAGATTTTGAATGTTATCAAGATATTCGTCTGAATTGATTTTGGTTGAAAATTCAATTTCAGTATTATATATATCTGCAATTTGATTCGACTTATCAGTTGCAATTATATTTTGCTTTGTGTGACTTCTTTTTTGGTTTTTAATATCAAAATCATACTTTGCTATTTTATTTTTAATTTTATTTGAAGATATTTCCCCATTGGACACGATTGAAAGCCGAGAATAATCTACATCCAAATAAAACTTTTCTCCCTTATAATAGTAAAATGTTGTTTGCTGAGCTTCTAGCAAAAAGCACGCAAAAAATGATACAAGGAGAATGAGGTATTTATAATGCTGTTTCATAATAAAAATAATTTATTAATGTTGTCTTAAATCTAGTTTGACTACTGAATTCTTTGGGATTTTTGGAGTTAGCAATACAGCACTCCAAACTTGAAACATCCCAGTCATATCTATTGTTATATCAATCATGAATTTACATTCGGTGGTTGAAATTTGTTGTAAATCATGAGTAATGCTGTGAATTCCGCTTGTATTTACGCCACATACAAGAAGTAATGAGAGCTTATCGAAATCGATTATCGGAAGAGTATCCAACTGACAAGAAATATATTTAGAAAGTTCTTCAATCGAATTAATCAAAAACACAGTATCCTTTTCTGTCTTTATCCAGTTACAAGAAGTTCCTGACAATATAAAATCACTTATTTCTCTTTTCAAAGTATAAATAGTTTTCTATCGCCCCTAGATCAACCAAAGAATAATAAAAAGAGACCCATTAACGATAAAAGAAATTGCTTCATTTCACCTAATTTCTATTCTGTCAAAATCATTCTCTTCACATCTATCTCTTTGCTATCGGCTATTAATGCATATAAATAGATCCCCGGAGAAAATTCGGATGCAGAAATTATTATAGAAGAATTTCCACGTTCAGAAATGCTCAATTGTTTCAATTGTTTACCTTGGAAGTCATAGATGCATAAACTAGCTGAACTGACAGTACTTGGCAAATAGTATTTAATTTGTGTTGATTGAGAGAATGGGTTAGGATTATTTTGATATAAGGATGCTAATGTAATATCACTGTAACTAGGCACTAATCCATTTGATTTTACTTTAGAAGCGGAAATGGAATTAGTACCGGTTTTCAACGTTTCTATTTCAGCATTTAATTCTTTAATAGATTCAATAAGCAATGGAATAATACCAATGTAGTTCACACTTAAATAGCCATTTGTATCTTCATAAACCAAATCTGGATATAATTTTTGTAAATCCTGTGCAATTACACCATAATGTTTCTTTTGGAATACCTGAGATTTTTCATCATATAAAGGTCTTTCTACAACAGCTGAATCACCTACAGATTTTGTGTAAATTTGATTTAAATTATACTCAACGGGCAGCATTTGTAGTACATTTTTCAAAGTAGTTTTTGTATCCAGATCTGCAATATTTTTCTTATACCTCTTGTCGGAGTTTACGACAGGATTTCCTGTTAGTGTACCTGTTACATATACATCACCTACAAAGTAACCTGCATAAACACCTGGTACAAAAACATCCTGATTTCCGTTAACTGTTCCCACGATACCGGCTCCATAACCAGTTCCAAAATGAGTTCCCATAACCCCATAATTATATCCGTTCGTTGCATTACCAGCATAGCCAACAACACCCCATGATCTCCCTGTATTCAGATATGTAGATGAATAACTATATCCACCTACTCCATAAGCTGACCTCCCAGAGACGATACCGGAGCTGCCAAAAATACTGTGTTGTTGATTATACGAAGATGTACCTGTTCTTGTTACACTTAGGCCCTTTGTATAAGAGTTAGCACTAATAGTTACTCTGCTAGAAGAGCTACCTACATCACCGATTGACAAAGGCGAAAGTGGTGTGTTCGTGCCTACTTGGATTCCAACATTTCCATTACTTGCTACTTTTAATTGTGCGTGAAAGAATTGAGAAAACAATGCACAAAAAATGAAGATAACGATTGATTTTTTCATAACTTGATAATTTTTAAGTGAATAAATTGAAGAAACAATTATATAGTATTTCGAAAATTAGATATGAATATGTTTATGGAATTAGTAGTGTTACTAATACTCGCTTAGTAACACTTCTAATAGTGCATTAGTAGCATTACTAATGCACTATTAGAAGTTATGCAACAATAACAGGTATGCCTAGTATTGTGGTTCGAGGAGCTTTCAGTAGTGTATTTCCACCACTAAATTGTGTAGTTACCGTGAGTTCATATTCTCCCATAGCCAGTGTGGCAGGTACAAGTATCATCAGGCGCGATGGTTCGTTGAGTACAATGTCGCCCATAGTAAGCTTTGTAATGTCTTGCGTGGCGGTGTTTTTGAAAGCAATTCCGCAGTCGGGGTTTTCGCCAACAATTCTCAGGTAGGAGCCTTTGAGTTCGGCATTGCGACCAGGAGTTAGCGTACCATCGGTTTTGCCTGTTGTGCTGTCGTTGATGCTTAGTATTTCGAGCGGATCGGCTTGTATGCCCAGAATTTCTACAACAGTTTCGGCAACTGCATTGCGCAAATCCAAGCCTTGGTTTATTGCAATATAAACTGGATTTGTTTCGGCATTCCATGTTTTGTCGTAGAACACACCTTTCACAACTGGACGCATATACACCAAGCCAGTGTTTACGTTGTAGCCCGACAAAACCAAATCGGCAGCCTTGCGATTGAAGCGGCTGATAATGTCGATTACCGTTTCGCGTTTTATCTCCATTCCTTCCTTTTGTAGTTCATCCACAATGGCATTTATACCTATACTTCCGCTTACTGCTACCGAAGCCATATAATCGTTGGGGTCAGGAGTGAGTTGATTTTTGCGTATCCACGCTCTGAGTGTTTTTTTCATTTTTCTTTTGTGTTTGTTTACTAACATCCCAATTTTTTTGGAGGATGTTAGGATGGGGTAAATAATTGTTTTCGAGTTGATTAGAGGGTTATAATCAACTCGAAATTGATTTTATTAATCAGTTATAATTCAAAATCACCAGTATATATAGTACTTGCTGTAGATATGATGATAGTATAGCTTCCTGATTGTAAGGTTGAAATATCAATATATTCACTATGCGCATCCGAAACCGAATATGAATAAGTAAATCCATCGTTACCCATTATTTCAATTTGTATGATGCCTGTATAATTAGAAGAGTTTACTGTAAGATTTTCTGTGCTGTATTCAGCAGTGATAGTTTCTAACAGCGGGGTACGAGGTAGTGGAAATGAAGTATCCTTTTTAAGAGATATGGTTTTATCATCTTTTGAAGAACATGAGTTGGCTTTTGAACTTTGGAATGTTCCAAATAATAAAATAAAGAAAAATATAACATGTGCGTCTTTCATTTGAATAAATTTTAAGTGTAACTTAATGGTGATTTATACTCGCCAAATGTATTACAAAAAGTAATGTCTTTGGTGTTGATTATACAATCAGCAAGAAAAGTTTACACTCGAAATCATATCAACATGCAGATATTCAGTAGTATGACGTTCTGAAAGTTTACAGTACGAATATGTTTATTTTCAGTTTTAAAGTTGTTCGTTTATATGAACCTGAACTTTCTCTATCTTCTTTTTGAGTTTAAGTTTACGATTCCGTACACTATCAGCACTTGTGTTAAGTAATAATGCAATTTCTTTGTTGCCTGCATTAAGTGCCAGAAGAATTAGTAAAACTTTATCACTCTTGTTTAATTTAGCTATATCTTCAGCTTTTATGCCAGTAAGTTTTATTAATATATCATCGGTAAATATGGCTGTTTCACTAATATTAGTTTTTTGATTATAGTTTTCATATTCTTCTAATACTTTATTGTATAGGTTTTTGTTATCAGAAATGTATTTACTTGTTTTTAATTTAAAGAGAAAATTTTTGATGTCCAGATTTTGTTTTGAAATCTGATGAAAAAACGTCAATATCATTTGTTTCTTAATCAATTCCTGTTTCTTGTTCTTATTCTCATTGGTGAGGAGTTGCTGTTTCTCATAAAGCAATTTTTTTTCATTTTCCAAGACTTTATTACGTTCATCGCCTAAAGTTTTGATTTGTTTTTGCTTTATCATGTGTTGTGATAGCACTACAACTATAAGAAACATCAATAATACCACCGCAATAAGAATGATTTTATGATTTTTAAATTGTAACACTTTATTCTCAGCCAGTGTTAAGTCATATTTTTTTTCGAGTTCCAGAATTTTAGTATCTAAATTGGTCTCTAAACTATGATTAAGGAGTTCATAAGCCTTTTTATATCCCGAGCTACTAAGCTTCCAGCTTTTCGATTTCTCGGCAGCAGAAGCAAAACCTTCATAATACAGATAATTGAGATGAGAGTTAGTGTCCTGTATAGCTTCAATGGAGAGTTGAGCGTATTTCAATGCACTATCAGGCAGATTGAGCTTGTTAAATCATTCAGAAATGATAAAATAATTAGAAATTAATGTATTTTGATATGTTGGCTCATCTTTAATTTTAAGTATTTGTTTTTCAAGGTCTATAGTTTTGGAGTGCTGTCCAATAAGTTGTAAATAGGCCGATTGAATATTTTTAAAACTTAAAATATAATCCTTCTCGGTATTTAAGTAAAGCGATAAGGTGTCTATATATGTTTTGGCAAGCACGTAGTTTGTTTTTCTCATTGCACACCAAAATAAGTTACGATAAGATGAATATATATAATTTGTATCACATAATTGAAGAGCAATTTGTTTAGCCTGTATATAATAATATTTTGCAAACTTTGTGTTGTTATTTTTTTCAAAAATTTCAGCAATATAATACTGGCATAAATATTTATTTCGTAAATCGGGAGGATTGAGTGTGCTGTAAATTTTGCTCGCATCTTTCAATGGTTGATAAGCCATACTGTCAGTAATATTCATCCGGTAGCGCACAATCCCTTGATACATCAATGATCGAGCATAATTTTGTGGATGCTCATTACGATAATGAGATAGGACATCAACAGTTGAGTTGATTAGACTGTCGGAAGAAAAATCAAAATAGTTTTTATCCTTGGCAATGATTTCTAGTAGTTGATAGTATGCTTTGTTGTAGTTGCTAAATTTTGAGGGATTTATGTTTTTCAGACTATCGAGTACAAGTTCGGGTTGTAGGCATAAAAGGCTGTCTAGTTGCACTAGTTTTACTGTGTCTGCATTGTACTTTTCTTGTCGGCACGAGCTAATGCCGAAAACAGTAACAATGATTAAACTGAGGTAGATTATTTGCTTCATGTCGCGGATATGAGTTTGTGCAAAGATAATATTTATATCCGATATGCGTAAAATGTCTTTGATTGGTTTTTCTTTCTTGTTTATTTTTGTTTTGAGCTTGCTGTAATTGTTCGTTTTGTTAAATGTGGTTGATCAATTCTCCTCGTTTTTTTTATATGCATGGTTGGTAACGACCAAGGCTAGCCGACAGCTGCCCTGCGATGAACTGTCAGACTGCTGAAAGCTGTCGGGCAGGTGGCTTGGCTAGCCGGTGTTACCAGC
>JAAFGX010000095.1:891-16826 GCA_010365115.1 Paludibacter sp. | reverse complement strand
TTACCGAGGCCTTAGTTAAAAAAGTTTCTGATTTTTATATTGAAACTAAAAGCAAAAAATCTCGGGAGAATATGGATGTGCTGGAAAGACAAACCGATTCTATAAGAAGGGAATTAAATGGAGCCATTACAGGAGTGGCTGTTGCTAATGATAATACCTTTAATTTGAATCCAGCGCTGAATGTACGTCGTGCGCCTTCTGCAAGAAGACAGGTGGATGTACAAGCTAATACAGCCATATTAACGGAATTAGTAAAGCAAACGGAATTAGCAAAGGTTACTTTGCGTAAAGAAATGCCATTAATTCAGGTTATTGACGCTCCTATTTTGCCTTTGAAAAAGGAAAAGTTTGGGAAAGCGAAGGGGATTCTGATGGGGGGGATTTTGGCTGGGTTTTTAATGATTTTAGTTATGGTTGTCAGAAGAATTTTAAAGGAATTGACTTAGATATGGAAAGAGATAATTTAAGGATTGGAATCACGTTTAGTGCTTTTGACTTATTGCACGCTGGACATGTCAAAATGCTTGAAGAAGCGAAAAGGCAATGCGATTACCTTATTGTCGGACTTCAAACCGATCCTACAATTGATAGACCAGAAAAAAATACGCCAACCCAAACGGTTGTAGAGCGCTACATTCAGTTAAAAGGTTGTCGTTTTGTGGATGAAATAGTTCCCTATGCTACAGAACAAGATTTAGAAGATATTTTACGAGCTTTTAAGATTGATGTTCGTATCGTAGGGGATGAATATAAAGAGAAAAGCTTCACAGGACGAAGCTATTGTGAGGAAAAAGGAATAAACTTGTATTTTAATGCGAGAGACCATCGGTTTTCAAGTTCTAGTTTGAGAAAAGAACTAGCTGAAAAGAAAAAGTGGAGATGAAGGAAATAATCATGAAAAAGAAAGCTGTCGTAGTAAGTGGTTATTTCAACCCCATTCACAAAGGGCATGTTGAATATTTTAATGCTGCAAAAAAATTAGGAGATGCGTTATTTGTAATTGTAAATAATGATAACCAACGTGAGTTGAAAGGTTCCAAAGAATTTCAAACCCAAGAGGAACGCTTGTTTATTGTACAAAATATCAAAGCCACAGACAAAGCGTTTATGGCTATTGATACCGATAGGACCGTTTGTGAAACCATTAAACACATTCATAAAACGGAATCGCAGTACTACGATTTAGCGTTTGCTAATGGCGGCGATCAAACCAATAGCTCCATACCAGAGGCGCATATTTGTGAAGAATTAAACATAGAGTTGTTAGATGGATTGGGTGAGAAAATTCAATCCTCTTCCTGGTTGTTAAATAAATAAAAATTTAAAGTAAATTATATTTGCTTTAAATTGTAGAAATAAAAATAATGCAAAAAGATACAAAAATATACATAGCAGGACATAGCGGAATGGTAGGAAGTGCTATTTGGAGAATACTTTCGGCTAAAGGCTATACAAATTTAATTGGAGCATCTAGTGCCGAAGTAGATTTGAGGAGTCAACAAGCAGTAAAAGAGTTTTTTGCTGCCGAAAAACCAGAGGTAGTTATAGATGCTGCTGCGAAAGTAGGAGGGATTTTGGCGAATAATAATTTTCCATATCAATTCCTTATGGAGAATATGCAGATCCAAAATAATCTAGTTGATACGGCATTGCAATCCGGTGTTGAGAAATTTATCTTTTTGGGTAGTTCGTGCATTTATCCAAAATTAGCGCCACAACCATTAAAGGAAGATTATTTGTTGACGGACTCATTAGAACCAACAAACGAATGGTACGCTATTGCAAAAATTACCGGGGTCAAAGCGTGTCAGGCTATTAGAAACCAATTCAATAAAGATTATGTGAGCTTAATGCCTACGAATTTATATGGATCTCATGACAACTTCGATTTGAATTCTTCCCATGTTTTACCAGCGATGATCCGTAAATTTCATGAGGCCAAAGAGAATAACAATGCTCCAGTTATCCTTTGGGGAAGTGGAACACCGATGCGGGAATTTCTATTTGTGGATGATATGGCAGAAGCGGTAGTTTTTGCATTAGAAAATAAGCTACCTTATTATTTATATAATGTAGGTACAGGAGTCGATTTGACAATTAAGGATTTGGCGGAAACTATTCAGAAAATTACAGGTCATAAAGGCGAAATTATTTGGGATGATACTAAACCAGATGGTACACCCAGAAAATTAATGGATGTTTCTAAAATGCACAACGTAGGCTGGAAACATAAAGTAAACTTAGAGGAGGGTATTCAAAAGACCTACACTTGGTTTTTAGAAAATATTGAGAATTACAAAGAGGTAATATTGTAAAAATTGAATAGGTTAAATTTAAGAAGCTAAATAAGTGGCATCTTAAATTTTGCAATCACTAATAAAATAATTAATGAAAGTAGCTTTAGTAACAGGAATTACAGGACAAGATGGATCGTATTTAGCTGAATTATTATTAGAAAAAGGATATATGGTTCATGGTGTCAAACGCCGTGCTTCTTCTTTTAATACACAACGTATTGATCATATCTATCAAGATCAGCATGAAGTACATGTAAACTTTAAATTGCATTATGGTGATTTGACTGATTCTACTAATATCATTCGTATTATTCAAGAAGTGCAGCCTGATGAAATTTACAATTTAGGTGCTATGTCGCATGTTAAGGTATCTTTTGATTCACCAGAATATGTTGCTAATGTTGATGGCATTGGAACCTTACGCATACTTGAAGCCGTGCGAATATTAGGTTTAGGAAAAAAAACTAGAATATACCAAGCCTCAACATCTGAGCTTTATGGAGGTTTGGCAGAAAATAAGAATGAAAAAGGTTTTTATGATGAGGATTCACCATTTTATCCTCGCTCTCCTTATGGTGTAGCTAAAATATACGCGTATTGGATTACTAAAAATTACCGCGAAGCTTATAATATGTTTGCTTGTAATGGGATTCTTTTCAATCACGAATCGCCAAGACGTGGCGAGACTTTTGTAACTCGTAAAATTACGATGGCTACTGCTGCTATTGCCAAAGGAAAGCAAGATTGTCTTTATCTTGGGAATCTAAACTCTCAAAGAGATTGGGGGCATGCTAAAGATTATGTAGAAGCGATGTGGAGAATATTACAACAGGATGTCGCAGAAGACTATGTAATAGCGACAGGTGTGACTACTTATATCAGAGATTTTGTAACAATGGCTTTTGCTGAAGTAGGTATTGAATTGATCTTCGAAGGCGAAAATGAAAATGAAACAGCTAAAGTAGCCGCTTGTAATAATACTTTGTATCAAATAGAAATAGGTAAAGTGGTGGTTCGTGTAGATCCAGAATATTATCGCCCTACAGAAGTAGATTTATTAATTGGTGATCCTACCAAGTCTAAAACACAATTAGGATGGAAGCCTCAGTACGATTTAGCGGCATTAGTGCAAGAGATGGTAGCGTGTGATTTAAAATAGAAGGCTGATGAAAATAGTTGTTATAGGAACGGGTTATGTAGGTTTAGTAACGGGGACGTGTTTCGCAGAAGTTGGGATTGATGTAATTTGCGTTGATATCGATGCAAATAAAATTGAAAATTTAAAAAAAGGAATATTACCTATTTATGAACCGGGTTTAGAAGCTCTTGTTACTAAGAATGTAGCTAAAGGACGTTTGCATTTTTCTACTTCTTTACAAGAAAGTATCGCAGGTGCTCATGTAGCATTTATAGCAGTAGGAACCCCTCCAGGGGAAGATGGACGTGCTGATTTAAAATATGTAATTGCTGTAGCAACAGAAATTGGTCAATATATGAATGGTTATGGTGTAATTGTAACTAAAAGCACTGTTCCTGTTGGTACGGCTACTAAGGTAAATGAAGCAATTAAACTGGCTTTATTGAAAAGGGGAGTTTCATTTGAATATGACGTGGCATCAAATCCCGAGTTTTTAAAAGAGGGAGCAGCAATTGATGATTTCTTAAAACCAGATCGAATTGTCGTTGGTGTTTCTAGTACTAGGGCAGAGGAAGTTATGCGTAAACTATACAAACCCTTTTTGTTGAATGGACATCCAATTATTTTTATGGATGTACCAAGTGCAGAAATGACTAAATATGCTGCTAATAGCATGCTAGCAACAAAAATTAGTTTTATTAATGATATAGCTAATTTATGTGAAATTGTTGGGGCAGATGTTAATATGGTTCGAAAAGGTATTGGTAGTGATGCTAGAATTGGACATAAATTTATATATCCAGGAATTGGGTATGGCGGATCTTGTTTTCCTAAAGATGTAAAAGCGTTGATAAAGACAGCTGCTCAAAATGGATATAAAATGCAATTGTTGGAAGCAGTAGAGGCTGTAAATGAGCAACAAAAGGCGGTTTTATTTACCAAAATAATGAATCGTTTTCAAGGAGATATTTTAGGAAAAACTTTTGCTATGTGGGGCCTGTCATTTAAACCCAATACGGATGATATGCGAGAAGCACCGTCTTTAGTTTTAATTGAAAAAATTATTCAAGCTGGAGGTCAAGTTCAAGTATTTGATCCTGTAGCCATGAATGAAGCGCGACACATAATTGGTGATATAGTTAAATATTCTGATACGGAATATGAAGCTTTGGAAGGTGCAGATGCTTTGTTGATTGTAACGGAATGGGCAGATTTTAGGTCTCCTGATTTTAATCGAATTAAAGAATTATTACTACATCCAATTGTTTTTGATGGTAGGAATATATTTGATGGGAGAGAATTAAACGAGTTAGGTTTTGAATATTATGGTATTGGAACAAAATAAGGATATGGAAAAAAGAATATTGATAACAGGTGCTGCGGGTTTTTTAGGATCACATTTGTGTGATCGTTATATAAAGGAAGGATATCATGTTATAGCAATGGATAATTTAATAACAGGAGATATTAGAAATATTGAGCATTTATTTCCGCTGGAGAATTTTGAATTTCATCATCACGATATTTCTAATTTTGTGCACGTTAGTGGTCAATTAGATTACATTCTTCATTTTGCGTCTCCTGCAAGTCCAATTGATTATTTAAAAATCCCTATACAAACTTTAAAGGTTGGTTCATTAGGAACTCACAATTTATTAGGACTGGCAAAAGAAAAAGGATCTAGGATTTTAATCGCATCCACATCAGAGGTTTATGGGGACCCAACGGTTCACCCACAACCGGAAGAGTATTGGGGTAATGTAAATCCAGTGGGGCCTAGAAGTGTTTATGATGAGGCTAAAAGATTTCAAGAAGCCATAACAATGGCATATCATACGTTCCACGGGATTGAAACTAGAATCGTTAGAATATTTAATACCTATGGTCCAAGAATGAGGCTCAATGATGGTAGAGTCTTGCCAGCATTTATTGGGCAGGCATTAAGAGGTGAGGATTTGACTATTTTTGGAGATGGTTCTCAGACAAGAGCTTTTTGTTATGTAGATGATTTAGTTGAAGGGATACACAAATTATTAATGTCGGATTATGTTTATCCAGTTAATATAGGTAATCCACATGAAATTACTATGAACGATTTTGCTCAAGAAATCATAAAATTAACAGGTACTGATCAAAAAGTTGTTTACCTACCACTACCCCAAGATGATCCAAAACAAAGAAGACCTGATATTAGTAAAGCACAAGCACTTCTTAATTGGCAGCCAAAAATAGATCGAGCAAAAGGATTAAAAATTACATATGATTATTTTAAAGCACTGGATAAAGCAGAGTGGACGAAAGAACACAAAAAATTCATTTAAGTTAATAATTAAATAGTACAATTATACTATCAGACTGAAGGCAATACCGCATAATCTTAGCTACGTTACAGGAGAGTCGCTAGATTTGATAACAAATTAAAGATAGTTTTTGAGATGCAATCGAGTCTGCTTTTTTATTAAAAGTTTTGCTAACTTCATCAATAGTAGGATTGATACTTGCTCGGTTTTGCAACAGTTGCTAGTAAATATAACTAAGAGGCATCATAAAATGACGGTGTAAGAGAGTAGAGAGCTACTTCCACTTCAATATTTTGATTATAAATAAAAATATTCACTAAATATTTTAATGAAAAAAACAAACAAACTAAATTTTCATGTAAAACAACAAATTTTTTTTATTCTAGAAAAAATAAAAGCCAATCCAGGTTTTAAGCGCTATGGCACTAATGTGCTCTGGATGATGGGAGAAAAAATATTACGAATATCGGTTGGTTTATTTGTGGGGGTTTGGGTAGCTCGGTTTTTAGGACCTAAAGAATTTGGTATTTTCAGTTACGCGAATACCGTAATTTTCTTGTTTTCTGCTATTTCAACTTTAGGTTTGGACTCGATAGTCGTACGGGAATTATTAAGTGAAGGTCGTCGAAGTAATGTGTTGATGGGTACTACATTTGGACTTAAATTTGCTGGAGCAATGATAACATTTCCGCTCTTATTATTGTTGCTTTTTTTTTTAAAAAGTGATTTTAGTACAAGTTTAATTGTATTTATTATTGCAATATCTACAGTTTTTCAAAGTTTTAATGTAATTGATTTTTATTTTCAGTCAAAGTCAATTACAAAACATACGGCCCTCGCTAATACTGTGAGTTTGGCTATATCAAGTATTGTTAAAATTATACTGATTATAAATAATGCGGAACTATGGTCATTTGCATTAATGGTAGTGGTCGATTCCTTTGTTTTGGCCTCAGGATTAATCTTTTTTTATCTGAAAGAGGATAGAAACAATTTTTCGTCTTGGAAGTTCGAATGGAAGACGGCAATAGCACTTCTTAAAAACAGTGCTCCTTTAATTTTGACTGGAATAGTGGTTTCACTCTATATGAAAATTGATCAAGTATTTATAAAATTTATGTTAGGCGATGCTGCAGTAGGACACTATTCTGTAGCTGTCACTTTGAGCGAAGCTTGGTATTTTATTCCGATGGCCATCTGTAATTCATTATATCCTTCTATTTTAAATTCAAAAAAACAAGGTGAAGTTATTTATTTTAATCGATTGCAAAAGCTTTACGCTTTTATGATTTGGTTAGCTGTATTGATCGCGTTGCCAATGACCTTTTTGAGCTCGTGGATTATTAACATACTTTATGGCGAAAAATATTATGAGGCAGGAACGGTACTTATGGTTAACATTTGGTCTGCTGTCTTTGTCTTTTTGGGAGTTGCTTTTAGTTATTATTTAACGGCCGAGAATCTCGTATACAAATCACTCTATCGAACTGCTGCAGGTGCTTTTATAAATATTTCGCTAAATTTCTTACTTATTCCACTTTATGGAATAGTAGGTGCGGCTATGGCAACATTAGCCGCTCAAATAGTTGCGAATTATGTGTATGACTTTTTTGACAAAGATTTAAGTGGCCAATTACATCTTAAGAATATGGCATTTAATCCCTTTTATTTAAAAAAGATTTTATTTAAGTAATGATAGTTTAGATGAATAGTACAATCTTGCAGCGCGAGTAAAAATATCCTTTATAAAATCCCAGAGTATAATATGAAAACAAATTCATTAGTAGATAATGTTACTGCATTAAAAACACCAATACTGTTTATTGTGTTTAATCGATTAGACACCACCAAAGTAGTTTTGGATGCGATAAGAGCTGCTAAGCCAGAAAAACTATATATTGCTGCAGATGGAGCCAGAAAAAATAAAGAAGGAGAATTACAACAAGTTCAATTAGTTCGCGATTATGTTTTAGCAAATATAAACTGGCCTTGTGAAGTAAAAACATTATTTAGAGAAGAGAATTTAGGTTGTAAATATGCTGTAAGTACAGCAATTAGTTGGTTTTTTAAAAATGAAGAGAAGGGTATTATTCTTGAAGATGATTGTCTTCCAAGTAAAAGCTTTTTTAGTTTCTGCGAAGAATTACTATTTAAATATGATTCGGATTTGCGTATTTGGCATATTGGAGGAACAAATTTCCAAAACGGACAGCTACGGGGAGATGATGATTACTACTATTCAAATTATTCTCCAGTCTGGGGTTGGGCTAGTTGGGCTAGTCGATGGAATCATTACGATAGTGAAGTTGCGGATTATACCGAGTCTAAAACCAAGGAAATACTTGAAAGCATTTTCGTCTCCAAAAAACAGCAAAAAAAGTGGAATAAAATATTTAAATTGAGCTATTTAGGTAAAATTGATACTTGGGATTACCAATGGATTTATACCATTTTTACAAATAATGGTATTTCAATCATTCCGAATGTTAATCTTATTTCTAATATAGGCTTTGGAATAAACGCGACACATACTGTTGATTTGGATTCTAAATTTTCAAATTTAGCAACAAAGGAACTGACTTTTCCATTAAAACATCCCAAACATGTTTTTGTTTCGAAGCAAGCAGATGATTATTTGGAAAGATTAAATAAAATATCTTTGATGACTTACTGTAAGCATATGGTTGAGCTGATAACTAAGAAAATTAAGCGCGGCTAGTATTCAAAATAAATTGTTTTAGAGTTTGTTCTTCTCAAGAAATATAAAGTCAATTTTGATAGTTTAGGTTAATAGTTTCTTTTAAAATGAAAAATAAAATTAAAGTCATTCATTTAGGGTACAGTGATAATTATGGTGGGGCTAGCATCGCTATGAACCGAATAAATGATGCGTTATCTTTGGTTGAGACTATTGATTCAAAAATGGCTACAGTAACGGCTTCTATAAACCCAGAAGTCATCTGTTTAAATAGTACTTTTATAGATAAAATTTTTGCTTATTTTAGAGTTAGAATAGCCTATAAAACTGTACAATTTTTGCAGAAAACAAGCAATCAGTCGGGAAGATCAATTAATTGTTTTCCATCCACTGTAAGTGCTAGATTAGCAACGCTAGAGTTTGATGTTTTGCATTTACATTGGATAGGAAATGAGACAATTCGTTTGGAAGACTTAGCGAAAATCAAAAAGCCAATTGTTTGGACATTTCATGATAATTGGCCATTACTTGGAGCTGAACACACTGATATTGATGATTCCATAAGATTTATTGAAGGGTATTCTGCTTCAAATAGAGACGAGTTAACTCGTGGAATTGATATAGATAGCTGGACATGGAAAAGGAAGAAAAATGTTTTTAAGAAAGTAAAAATCCAACCGATAGTAGTTAGCTCGTGGCTTGCTGAACAAACAAAGAAGTCTTATTTATGGAAAAATTCTATTCCTGAAATAATTCATAATCCAATTAAAATTGAGTCATGGACTGTTTTAGAGAAGAAAAAATGTCGAGAGCAGCTCAACTTGTCGGAGCACAATAAAGTTATTGTATTTGGCGCAGTTAATGGTTTTACAGATGAATTAAAAGGATATAGGAATCTAGAAAAAGCCGTTCATGTGCTTAGTAAAATTTTGCCAAAAGATAATTTCACTTTACTAGTTTTTGGAGATGCTGATATAAAAGAAATTAGGCTGTCTGAAACTGTTGTCTTAAAGTCAGTAGGCAAAATAGACGATTTTAGATTGCTTAATACGATCTATTGTTCTGCAGATGTGGTAGCTATTCCATCTTACATAGAAACATTTGGACAAGTGGCAGTAGAGGCAATTAGTTGTGGCGTACCGGTGGTTGCTTTTCAAACATCAGGTCTTATAGACATAATTAGGGATGATTTTAATGGTTTTTTATGTAGCCCTTTTAAAGTGGAAGATATGGCTCATAAGCTACATTTGGCTTTTTTGTCTCTTTGGGATTCTGAGAAAATGCGCAGAGATATTAACAGTAGATTTGGATATCTAACGGTAGCAAAAAAATACGAGTTGTTATATGAAAAAATATTAAAAAATAACAATGAATTCATTTGATTATTTTGAGTTAGTCTTCGAAAATTGGTTTCTATACTTAGCGAGCGTTGTAATTGTTTTTTTTGTATACTTTATTGTATTTAAAAAATATTATATATCAGTGCTTGATCCATTTACGTTTACCTGTTTTTTCTCTGCAATGGCGATTACTGTCCCCGTATTCCTTTTTTTTGTTAACGAAATTACAGTTAGACTCTTTATCTCTTTTGTGCTTACTCAGCTATTTTTTTTCCTGGGGTTTAGAATTTTTTCTCCCATTGAAATTAATAAAATAGAGCCTAGGAAAAAACTTGACATAGATGGACAAGAGATTAGATTTATTAAATGGTTTTTTATTATTATCGGATTTACAAATGTTTCGCTGCAGTTGTTCTCTTATAAGCTAGTTGGGATTCCATTATTAGCTGAGTCAAGGCTTGGTATTTATGGAGAAAGTGGTGGAATTAATAATCTACTGAAAAGAATCTTAGAGGTTACCTCTCAATGTTATATTTTCTTGACCATTTTTTTTATTTATTTGGAGCATAAAAATTTGCTTTTCAAGGTGTACACCACTATTTCTATTGTAATAATAGTAGTGTTTTCTGTTCTTTCTGGTTCTAAAGGTGCTTTTATGACTTTTGGTTTGGCTTTTTTTATTTATGCTTTGTATGCCGTAAAATGGGGTGATTTTTCAATTTTTTTTACTATCAAAAAATTTATAATAAAATTTGGAGTCGTGGCGCTACTACTAGCTTTAGTTGTCATTGCATTATCAGAGGAGAGTGGTAATCCATTCATTTTTTTGTTATTTAGAATTGGTCAGTCGGGGGATGTGTATTACATGGCTTATCCTAACGAAATTGTCGATAAAATCCCTTCGTTGAATTGGTTTATTGGTTTGTTTGCTAGTCCTTTGAGTTTATTTGGGTTGATACCAAGAGCCATGATTCCGGATCCAATGGGGTATTTTATTATGCAGTATCATTATCCAAATATCGAATTTCGGGGCCCAAATGCGCGAATGAATATCTTAAGTTATGTTTATTTTGGTATCATTTATTCCCCTATATATTGTTTTATAATTGGTGGGTTATTATCTTTTTTTAGGAATCGCTTATTTTATTTATTGCCTTCTAATATATTTGGTTGCATTGTCTATTTTTTGTTTTTAAACGCCGCGTTAAAGTTAGAACCCGACTTCCATTCGTCGTTAGCCGATTTCATAAATATTTTAATAATTTTGCCAGTATTTGTTTTCCTCTCCTATTATTTATCTCTAAGAAAAGTCCATGAATAAAATTTATTTAGTTTCAATAATTATTGTCACTTACAATGCAGAAAAACATATAGCCGATGTCTTGCAGAGTTTAATAACGAGGATAGATGATAACACAGAGGTTATTATTGTTGATGGATTGTCTAATGATCGCACTTTAGAGATCATAAAGGAATACAAAGAATATGTTACAGTTCTAATTTCAGAGAAAGATGAGGGTATTTATGATGCTATGCGTAAAGGAGTTGCTAATGCGTCTGGTAAATTTATCCTTTTTTTAGGTGCCGATGATAAACTCCTAACAAATATGGATGGATTATCAAATGTTTTGATTGAAAATAGCACGATATATTATGGTGACGTAATGTTGTATCCGTCAAATGAATTGTATGGAGGGAAGTTTAATACTGCAAAATTACTAAATAGGAACATTTGTCATCAAAGTATTTTTTATCCTAAAGAAGTTTTTGAGGATTATAAATTTGAGCTTGAATATAAATATCTAGCAGACTATGTCATGAATTTAAAGTTATGGGCTTCAAAAAAGTATAACTTTCATTATTTGGAAAAAACAATAGCTATGTACAACGTAACTGGGTTATCGAGTACTTTTATTGATGTTAAGTACAAAAGTGGCGCTTATAATTTAATTTACAGTTATTTTGGTATCCGAGGTTTACTAATCAAGCTTTTTAATCCAATTAGAAATTTTTTTAAAATTTAAAAATTATAGTATTTAGAAATGAAATCAAATAGAATTGAATACCTTGACAGTTTGAGAGGATTAGCTTCGATAGCAGTCGTCATAAGTCACTTTGTTTTGGCTTACAGGCTAGACCTTGAATTTAAACTTATTAATTACAGTCCCCTACATTTCTTTTTTGATGGCTTTGCAGCAGTTACTTTTTTCTTTGTGTTGAGTGGTTATGTGTTAACCTTATCGATGAAGAATAAAGATGAAATAATTATAGGCTCTTTTTTTATAAAAAGAATCTTTAGAATTATGCCAGCTTATGTTGTCACACTTGTAGTTAGTCTTTTTTTTTACTCCCAGTTTTACAGTATTCAAACCTCTCCTGACTCAAGCCCATGGATCAATTCATTTTGGAATAAACAGCTCGATTTTGAGGGGTTTTTTAGGCAGTTGTTTTTTTTCTATCCTGAAAATAGCGCCGAATTAATGCCTCAAAATTGGTCATTAAAAACGGAAATGCAATTTTCATTTTTAATTCCTTTTTTATTTTTAATTTATAAAAAGTTAAACTTTACATTTTTCGCCTTATTGAATTTAATTTTATATCTATTTTTTAGCGTGCCAGTTTTCATTTTTCATTTTTCATTGGGTATTTGCCTTGCGATGAATCAGGAGAATATATTAAAGGCTTTTACAAGTATAAAAAGAGATTATAAAATAATGTTGATTAGTAGTATTCTTCTTCTGTACACGTATAGATTCACATTACCGATGTATTACTATTATTACATGAGGGAACATTCTTTTTTACTTAATAATGATGATCTGGTCTGGATTATAACGGGATTTGGTAGTTTCTTTTTATTGGTATATAGTTTGGTTTCAACTCAAGTGCAAAAAATTCTTAACTTGAGATTCTTAATATTTATTGGTAGAATTTCTTACGGTATTTATTTGACTCATTTAATAGTACTTATATTTTTAGTGCCTATTTTTATTAGCCAATTAAATGAAATTGGAATTATGAACAACTACATGATATGGCTGTTTTCGTTTTCATTCTTACTTATCCTAACGATTTTACTATCGTACTTTTTGACTATGTATGTAGAGATCCCTATGGCTAAATTTGGAAACTTTCTTATTAAAAAGTACGGTAGTCGATATAATATGATTAAAACAAACTAAATTAAGATTTTACAACGCGAGCTAAATTAGTAAAAGTGTTTGTGGAAATAGTAAAAAAATAAACAGCAGTTAAAATGAAATTACCCAAAATTATTGCTTTCTATTTCCCTCAATTTCATCCCATACCAGAGAATGATGAATGGTGGGGAAAGGGATTTACAGATTGGAAATTAGTTAAAGAAGCAAAGCCCCTTTTTGACGGGCATGAGCAACCTCGTGAACCTATTGGTGGGGATTATTATAATCCCTGTGACAAGGAAACCCTAAAAAAACAAGCGGCACTAGCCCGAGAGTATGGTGTGGGAGGGTTTATGTTTTATCATTATTGGTTTGACGGTAAATTGTACTTAGAAAAACCTATGGAAGTTTTTCTTGAAAACCCAGATATTGATATTTCTTTTTGTGTAACATGGGCAAATGAATCATGGACAAGAAGTTGGGAAGGCAAGCCAGAAATTTTCTTACAGAAACAATTACATTCTAATGACAAGGAGATTTGGGAAAATCATTTTAATTATTTATTACCTTTCTTAAGTGATCCCAGAGCAATAAAAATTGATAATAAACCAGTTTTTTTGATATACCAACCTTTTTTGATTAACAACTCTAGAGAAATGATCGCTTTCTGGACTGAGTTGGCAATAAAGAATAGTTTACCAGGAATCTATTTTATTGCTGTCAAAAATCACGACTATCAATCATCTGATTTTCTTGTTTCTTACGATGCAATTATGAAATTTCAACCAAGGGAAGCCTATGCAAGTAAAGATTTTCAAGATCATAATGTTTCTGCTCGTTTTCAGTTTTTGAGAAAATTACCTCATGGTATCCAATTGTATTTGAGTAAGTTTAATCAAAAGATATCGAAGCACAAATTGTATGATTCGAAGAAATTGTGGAAAATAATACTGAAAAAAGCGTTTGTAAATGAGTTTAAGAATTATAAACTTAAAGTTTTTGAAAGTGCTTTTTTCGAATGGGACAATACCCCTAGGTACAATAAAAAGGCAAAGATATTTACAGGACTTTCTCATGCTCAAATGAAAGTCAATTTAAAAAAACTTATAGTTGAGGCTGTAAAAAATGCTTCACCATATGTTTTTTTCAATGCTTGGAACGAATGGTCTGAATCAGCTTATCTAGAACCTGATAAAAAGAATGGTTTTGCTAAGCTTGAAATCATTAAGGAAGTGTTAGAAGAGTTAGAAGTGGAGTTAAAATCTGAAGTGGTTAGTAATTCTAAATAGTTATAATAAAATACCTTTTTAAAAGTGGAGATATCAATAAGTATCGTATTGTTTGAAAACGATTCTAGCATAGTACATAAAGCGGTAACTAGTATATTGAATGAAATGGATACTATTACTTTATTCTTAGTTGATAATTCTCCCGGGGATAAATTAAAAGTTTTAGCGAGCAAGCCTCAAATTCAGTACATTCACAACCCATTAAACCCTGGTTTTGGTGCTTCTCATAATGTTGCAATGAGAAGGGCGCTAGAATGCGGATCTAAATACCACTTTATTGTCAATCCAGATATTTATTTTGACGGGGCAGTCATCTCTTCAATGGTGAATTACATGCGAAATGATTCTTCCATTGGAATGATGATGCCGCAAATTCTTAATGATGATGGGTCTGTGCAGCATTTGCCTAAATTATTACCTAGCCCAGCAAGTATTTTTTTAAGAAAGTTTAAAAAGCCTTCTTTTTATTATAAAAGATTTATCAATAAATACGAGTTGCGTTTTGTAGGAAAGGATTTTATTTATAATACTCCGATTCTTTCAGGTTGTTTTACGTTACTTAATCTAAATGCGATAAAAGAGGTTGGGATGTATGATGATCATTATTTCATGTATTTTGAAGATTGGGATTTGTCAAGAAGAATGCATCAGAAATATAAAACAATTTATTTTCCAAAAGTCTCTATTTATCACGGATACGAATCAGGAGCTAATAAGAACAAAAAGCTATTTAGAATATTTATCAATTCTGCGATTACTTACTTCAACAAATGGGGATGGTTCTTTGATTATGAACGTAATAGAGTAAATAAAAAAGCGCTAGCACAATTCAAGTAAGTGGAAATAGAAATTACAGGAGCCTCAGGTTTTGTAGGTAAGAATCTTCAAAACTATTTAACGAATTCACACGAAATAGAAACTATGAGTGTTCGTTATATAGCCAATCAGCGATTTGATATAAAAGCGGACGCTATCATTCATCTTGCAGGTAAAGCACATGATTTAAAGAAGGTATCTAGTCCACAGGATTATTATGATGCTAATTTTGAATTGACCAAGCAATTGTTTGATGCTTTTTTAGTCTCTGAAGTTTCTGTTTTTATTTTTATGAGTACTGTTAAAGCTGTAGCAGATGAAGTGGAAGGTATATTGACTGAGGATTTTATCCCTAAGCCTAAAACGCATTATGGGATTGCTAAGCGACAAGCGGAGGAATATATTTTATCCAAAGATTTACCCTCAGGGAAAAGAGTGTATATTCTACGTCCTTGTATGATTCACGGGCCCGGTAATAAAGGAAATTTAAATTTATTATATCAATTAGTTTCTAAAGGATTGCCTTGGCCGTTGGGTGATTTTCAAAATAAACGTTCTTTTTTAAGTATTGACAATCTTTGTTTTGTAATTAAAGAATTGTTAGAAAATAATACAATTTCTTCTGGGATTTATAACGTTGCAGATGATCAATCACTTTCGACCAATGAATTGATTAGCTTGTTGGGCCAAAGTTTAGGAAAGAAAAGTAGGGTTTTGAATATTCCGTCTTCTTGGATTAAAGGAATAGCTAAATTAGGAGATCATTTACATTTGCCTCTCAATAGGGAGCGCTTACATAAACTAACTGAGAATTATGTGGTTAGTAACGCTAAGATTGTTACAGCTATTGGTAAGGAATTGCCAATAATGGCTCAAGAAGGGTTATTACGAACTTTTGAATCATTTAAAAAAAGAGC
>JAAFGX010000095.1:0-806 GCA_010365115.1 Paludibacter sp. | reverse complement strand
AAAAAGAGATGATCCTATCTCGAATCCAATTTTTATAACAGAATGACAATAGAAAAAACTACAATAAAAGATTTAGTAATCATCAATCCAACCGTATTCCAAGACGAACGCGGTTATTTTTTTGAAGCTTATAATCAAGCCAAGTTCCATGAGAATGGAATTATTTACCAATTTATCCAAGACAATCAATCCTTTTCTAAAAGAGGCGTGATTCGTGGATTGCATTTGCAAATTAATCCATTTGCACAAGCGAAGTTAGTTCGTGTTTTACAAGGAGAAATTCTTGATGTGGCGGTAGATTTGCGTAAAAACTCCGCTACTTATGGACAACATGTTAGTGTCGTTCTTAGTGCTGATAATAAAAAGCAATTGATGGTGCCTCATGGTTTTGCTCATGGGTTTTCGGTATTGAGTGAAACTGCGTCGGTATTATACAAAGTAGATCAAGTCTATCATAAGGACAGTGAGAGAGGAATTCGTTATGATGATGCTACGCTAAATATTGATTGGCAAGTGGATGCTAATGAAGTTATTGTTTCTGAGAAGGATTTGATTTTGCCGGGTTTTGATGGGATTGACTGGGAGTTTTAAATCCCCCTAACCCCCGAAGGGGGAAAGTTTTAAGTCTGTTGGTTACTAATTTGATATCGTAGGCGGTTGTCGATAGAATTTTAAAATAGCTAACGCAATTTTAAATATCAGCTGTCGATTTTCCTGAAAGCGTTCCTGTCGGGATAAACTAAGCTGACAATTAGCTTTTTAAATATTGCTTTTTTGCAGAACCTTTTATTGGTTTCAAATAGAGT
>JAAFGX010000094.1 GCA_010365115.1 Paludibacter sp. | reverse complement strand
AATCGGCTTGTTTAGAAAACAAGTCGCTCCAAGTTAATTCTAATTTGTCTGCTTTTTTAATTTGCTTTTCGGTAGCTAAAAGAACAGAGTTACGAACTAATAGCATTGGGAAAGTAACCTTTACCGTGTCAAAAAATGATTTTAATTCCAACCAATAGGCGATTTCCCCGCCTCCACCGATGTAAGATAGATTAGGTAAAATCACTTCCTGATATAATGGACGCATAATCACATTAGGACTGAACATTTCGGGATTACTCTCCAATAACGCCAAGATTTCCTCCTCGGAAAATTCAATTTTAGTGTTGTTTATTTTGTATTTCCCTTCTTCCAGAATAATGCGTTCTCGCATTTTATCTTCGATATAAAACAAATTAATTTCGCGCGGGTTTACCTGTATGTTATACTTTTTTAATTTTTCAGTTGTTTCAAGTACTGCTTTGTGGGAAGTTTGCTGTAGTAGTTCTTCTTTCGCAAAAGGAATAAAAGGGCGTTTTAGATCGGCATTATCGGCATCAAGAATTACCAGACCGTATGTTCCAAAAAGTGAATTTGCTAAATGACGTGTGGCATCGGCTAAATTGTCGTGTTTGAGATAGGCGTCCTTAAATTGATTCTTCAAGGTTTCGGCATTGGTACTTGAACCAAGTTCTTGTGCATATAATTCAAAAACCTCCGATAATCCTTCGGTAGACAATCTTCCCACAGGTCCAGTGCTTTCTTTGTTCCATCTGAATTTTCTCCCTTTGAAATTGAAATAATTTATTTCTTCAAAATCATGATCTTCGGTCGCCATCCAATAAATAGGGACAAAGTTATAGGCCGGATATTTTGCTTTTAACTCCTTGGTAAGATTAATAGTGGAGATGATTTTATATAAAAAATATAAGGGGCCTGTAAATAAATTCAGTTGATGTCCCGTAGTCACGGTAAATGTATTAGTCACTTTTAGCGCTTCAATATTTTGTTGTGTCAAATGAGAAGTTTCAATAGCAGCATATTGTTTTTGCAGTACAGAAACTAAAGAGACTCTGTTCGAATTGTCGTAATTGGCTTGTTTTTCTAGGATTTGTCCTTCAAAATTTTCAATTGTGGGGAAGCGGTTATATAAAGATTGTAAATCGTTTTTTTGATCTAAATAATCATTCATCAACAAGGAGAAATACCCTGAATTTTGATAGCTGATACAGTCGGTAGGCATAATGTACTATTTTGTGCAAATGTACTAAATTCAAATTTAATTTTGTTTATTCAAATAATATTTAGATATTTGTCTAAATATATAAATACAAGAAAAAATGAATGCTATTTTTAAAGCATTAAATGATGTGACCCGGAGGGAGATACTAGAGCTTTTGAAAGTTAAAGATTTATCGGCAGGTGAAATTGCAAACCATTTCAATATTTCAAAACCGAGTATTTCACATCATTTAGATATTTTGAAACGTGCGGATTTAATCACTTTCGAAAAAAATGGCCAATTCATCATTTATTCACTTAACACCACGGTAATGGAGGATGTATTGCAATGGATATTAACTTTTAAAAAATAAAATCATGAAATTAACTTTGAAAAAAGAACTGCCTTTAATTGGAATTATACTGGCTCCTTTCGTCTATTTGGCTCTTATTTGGAATACGTTACCGGAGAAAGTACCGACACATTGGAATTATAAAGGAGAAGTTGATAAATGGGGAGATAAATACTCCTTGATAGCCCTATTGTTTTTATTGCCTGTTTTGACTTATGTATTAATGCTAGTGGTTCCTAAAATTGATCCTAAAAAGAAGATTGAGCAAATGGGAGGGAAGTACTATCAATTGAAATTTATAATGGTTTTATTTATGTCCATGTTCGCTTTTATTATTTTGCATTTAACCGAAAATCCTTCTGTTTCAAGTCCGAATTTGATGGCCATTCCAGTTGGGATCTTATTTATTGCTTTAGGAAATTATTTTAAAGTAATCCAACCCAATTATTTCATTGGAATAAAAACACCTTGGACTTTGGAGAATAAGGAAGTTTGGAAGCTAACCCATATTCTGGCTGGTAAACTTTGGATTATTGGTGGGCTGTTAATTGCATTGGGAAGTTTGACTGTAGACAAAAATATTTTTATTTATATACTTCTCTCCACTATTGCTGTTATTACGGTAGTACCCGTGGTTTATTCGTACCTTAAATTTAAAGAATTGGAAATTAATAGTAATTAAATAATTTTTTTAAAAAAAGGCTGCCTGTTAGGGCAACCTTTTTTAACTAATTTAAAAAATCTATTTATTGAAATGCATAAGTTGTTATTCTAAAATTACTTGAAGCACTAGTTAAGGTATATATAGTGTTTGTGTAAGTAATTTTAAAGTTTTCTTTTTTAACATATAAACCTGCAGGAGTCATTAATTCGGCATCAATTTTTGCTAATACAGCTGGTGTGCTACCAGAATCCCATCCGAGATCTTTAAGGATTATCGTTTTGTTTACAGGGTCTTCTATAACTTGTACATTATGATATTCAGTTGCTTTACCACCTGCAAAACGATATTCTATATAACTTCCGTAAATTGTATTGAAGTTAAATTGAACTCTACTAATAGTCCTTCCTGTAGGTAGATTCGCATTTACTTCTGCTAATAAAGTTTTAGTTAATAGTGAATTTGTTGGCGCGTTAGTTAAAAATGGTGCTATGTAACCAAAGCCAGTTGATTGATTTCCATCTAACAGAATTTTGTAGTCATCCGTTAATAGTAGAGGTTTGTTACTGTATTTGATTGAAGCAGTAGCTCCTCCTGTACCTGTAGCATTAAAGTTACCACTAGCTGCATCATAAATAAACTCAGATAATGTTTGTGTTCCTACTTTTACTGCAGGGCTAACAATAATTCCTGTAGGTGTGTATGCAATACCCATGTTGTATGAAAAACTAGATCCTGATTCAATGGAATTTGCTACTGCATAACGTGAAGCAGGAGTGAAGTTAAAGTCAAATTGACTTATTTTTGATCCATCATTAGTTTCTAATAACCTAAATAGAGGTCTTGTGGTAGCTCCTATTACATTAGGTATCATTGCTCTTGCTTTTGCTAAATCAGTCCAGTCAGCTGCAGTAGCTTTAACAAAACGTAATTCTTCGAAACTTCTGTTGGTTCTAAAAATGATTTGACCATCTTCTTGACCATAATATAAAAACTGAAAGTCTCCTTTATATCCCTTACCTCTTAATACTTCTGTAGGGTAGTTATCTGAATCAGATAATAAATGTATTCTATTTTTTGTAGAAAACAGTAAGCTAACAGTACTTCCTAATTCAATACTATATTCACTAGAATAAATGGAAGTGTCATCATCATAATCTGATGCCATATCAACAACACCGTCTTTAAATTTAAATACATGAGTAAATCCACCTAGTTGAGTTGTATCTGTAAAATAGACTGCTTTCCAACCAAGTTCAGATGATTCAAGTAAATCATTTAATTCTTTCTGCTGAGCATTTAAACGCTCAGTAGGTGTTGCGCCAAAAGGCGAGTCGAGGGTTTCTTTGTTATCACAAGAAACCAATTGGATAGCTATAAAAGCCATTAAAATATAATTAATTATAGTTTTTAATTTCATAATGTTTTTTATATAAATTAATTAGTAACTGCTTTAGTATTTTTTTCAACTTCGTCTCTTAAATCGTAAATGTTAATTGAAAAAGTGTCTTTATAATATTTAACAATTACAGCTTCTTTAGCCTTAATATTAGCTACAGCTACAGGATCAGTTATTCCGTCTAGAATGGCATTGTATTCATCTTCTGTGTTTCCAATTATTGTAGATGCCATTTCAGCAAAATCCTCGTTTATATTTGATCTTGCATAAGCGGTAATAAAACCTTCTTCGTTAGCTACAGCAGTAGATGTAGCATCCCAGTTAGCTGTATAGCCCGTTGGGGTTATTTTTGCTAATGCTTTTTCGTCAAAAGGTTTAGTTTGATTTAATATATGAATATATTCGTGTTGAATAGTATGTACAAAAAGTTTTACGCTTTCACGGTTATTTTTTACAACATAATCTGTTTCAAATAAGGTGATTCGTAAACCACCTTCGGCTAATCCTAAAGTTCTTGTACCCGTTGTGTTTAAATTTAATCCTCCTACAAGAACAAGTTCTCTAGGTGATATTTTTTTTACAAAATCAGCTCCACCAACTGTTGTGTAACTGTCTAGCCAAATCTTTTGAACGATTTCTAAAGCTGGTTGCACTTTTGATTGTAATGGAGGGAATAAAAAACGATTGTTGTCTACTACATTTTGATTCCATTTATACTGAACATTTATATTGTATGGGTTAAGGTAATTGGTATCAATCCAATTATCTAAAGTTGTTTTTGACGGAATTGACACATCTAGAATACTTTCTTTAAGTGGATCTTCACTTGCGCAAGCTCCTAGGAATAAAACCGAAGAAAGTACGACTACTTTTTTATATAGATTTAATTTTTTCATTTTAATTGAAGTATTAACGTGGGTTTTTTTCTATTCCTGTATTTGTTACGTGTAACGGCAACTGAATTGCTTTACGTAAATCATCTTTTTCTAAAACATTATCAGCTTGATTAAATGCTTTGTGAGTTATTTTTAAAGCAAAACGCTTAATGTCTAACCATCTTAAACCTTCGTGAAGAAACTCTCTTCTTCTCATTTCAGCAAGTGCTTTAATGTATGAATTTTGTACAGGCGTTAAACTGTAAAACGGAGTATACTCATCACTGATCACTGGATATTTTGCTACTATTTTAGCCTCAGAGACCTTGTCAGTTGCAGCGTTGTAACCAGTTATTCTAAGCGATAAAAAATGATCAATTTCTTCATTAGCTATCCCTAGTTGGTTGTTCATTACATGAGCTTCAATTCTATTTAAGAATAATTCGTCATTGCTTAATAGAACTAATGCATCAAACGGTTGACCAATACCTGCGTTAGCATTTGTATATCTGAAATACTCAACAAATTTTGGTACAAAAAGGGTAACTTGTCCATTATAAGATAGTGCTCTATATAAATATGTTTTATTAACTAAATTAGTATTTGCACCAAGTATCAAGTCTCTATCTGCACCTGTTAATTGAAATCTATTTATGTAAAAACTTCTAGAGTAAATTGAAGATGTAGAAGCTATTAAAAGATTCGTGTTTTCACCTTCATCAGAATATTTTCGAGTACCTGTTTCAAAGTCTACATCTAAGTAAGATTGATAATCTCTTAATTTAGAACCGGGTTTATTTCCTAATTCATTAGAAACGTCTAAAACGCTATCCCAATCTCCTATTACAGTATAGAAACGGCTAGCAAAAGCATTTGCTGCAGCTCTATTAAAGTGGAATTTAGGTTGTTTATAGTCACTTGTTACATAGGCTAATCCTTCTTCTAAATCGGCTTTAATGAACTTGTAAACTTCTTCAACAGAGTTTCTTTTATATTGAGCAAGTAATACACTTTCAGGCTTTAATATGTAAGGAATTCCTAGGTCTGTTTTAGCAGTTGCAGGATTGTATCTTTTCGAAAATAGACTTACTAACATATAATGTGAATAGGCTCTAGCTAATAAAGCTTCTCCCTTTTGTGGAAGCAAATTAGAAGGACTTCCTAATTGATCAATTGCTTCTAAGGCTTGATTAGCGTGTGCAATTGCTGTGTAGCAAGCGTCCCAATAAGATGATGGAGTATCTTGATCAATGTCTTGTTGCATTTCCCAATTGTAGTTTTGACTGTTTTTTATAGTCGTAAGAGTTAAGTCTCCACTATCAAAAACATTATCAGTCATTGTTTCTGCAAATTCCATATAATTACCTTCTGGATATGCTTTAACTAATATTTCTGAAATTTTTTCTGGTGTGTCTAATTTTGTTCTGTTGTCTGGAATTTCCGAAAGGAAATCATCACAACTACTACTAAGTCCTAGTATAACTAAGAGGGATAGGGTTATTTTTATTTTTCTCATGTTTTTTTATTAAAATGATACGTTAAGTGAGAATGTGTATTGGCTAGTAATTGGTTGAGAAACTCCTCCACTTCTGTAAAATTCAGGATCTTGTCCGTTTAATTTTTTATCAGAATAAATTAGTAATGGATTTGCTGTTGATCCTTTTAATGAAAAGGTATTAACGCCTAAACTTTTCTTTAAATCTTTAGGGAATTCATAAGTTAGAGAAACGTTTTTCAATCTTACGAAAGTACCATCAGCTACACGCTCATTAGAAAAGTTATAAGCATTGTATGCTCTTTCTAAATTTTTTGATTGTGCATCGTAATTTGCAATCAAACGCTGGTCAGCTATTACAGGTATGTTTGTAAGTGCTTCATCACCGGGATTAATCCATCTGTTTGTGAATTCCTTAGTAAAAACAGTTAGATCATCATATTCACTAGCATAGATTGGGTTTAAACGTACTTTATTACCACCAGCGGCAACGATAAAGATGTTTAAAGACCAATTGTCATAAGTGAAAGTATTTGAGATACCTGCTGATTTATTGGGTTCGATAGATCCTTCATATTTTAAATACTTAGTTACATTTTCAGAATCTTGGAAATTTGCTCCAGCGATATTGTCGTCTTGACCATCAGCCATCACAAAAGTTGGTAGACCTTGATTGTTCAAACCTGTAAATTGATAAGAGTATAAGGCATTTCTTGGATGACCTACTGTATTCCCACCTGTACCGTCAACAAGTCCTAGTACACTTGGATTGTTTTGCAATTTTGTAATTTCTTGATCGTAGATCGAAAAATTAAATGATGTTGACCATTTTAGTCTTGTATTATTAAGGTTTTTAGTAGATAACGATATTTCAATACCTTTTGTTGACATATCGGCATTGTTTCCTTGCTTTAATTTTTGTCCTCCAATACCTGAAGTAGTAACATAGTCAACTAAATCAAATGCCTTACGACTATATACATCAGTTGTAAAGTTCACTCTATTATTAAACAAACCTAAATCTACACCAATGTTAGTTTCAAATTGTTTTTCCCAAGTTAAATCTGCATTTTGAAGTTCATCTATATTTAATCCAGTCTCTCTGTCTCCTAAATTTAAACGATCTGTGATGAAACTCTTGTAAATCGCCAATGAGTTAGTTGCAGGTCCAGCTGTTGCTGTAAGACCATAAGACCCTCTTAGACTTAAATTAGTTATAGCTTTAGCATTTTTCATGAAATCTTCCTCCAAAATGTTCCATTTACCACTAAAAGTATAAGTAGGCAACCATCGTGATGAATTACTATTTCTTTGTCTGTTAGACCCATCATAACGACCTGTGATCGACCCAGTATAACGTCTATCGTAAGTATATCCTACTTTACCAAAGAAACCAACTGTTCTTTCTCTTTCTTCATTAAAACCATAGTATGATTCTCCACCATTTATTATTTTTTCAAGAATTCTAGGATCTGTAAAGGCAGTTAAGCCTCTATCATATTGTAATCCATATGCTGTGAAATTATTACTGTTTCTATCTACTGATCTAAGTTCTTGACCAAATAAAGCTTCTAGTTCATGTGTATCTTTAAAAATATTTTTATAATTAAAACTATTTCTAATGTTATAAGATGTTAATTCATTAGAAAATTTTCTTAGAATACCACCATTAGGTAAAACAGATACTTTAGGAGCTGTTAAATCGTTAGGATCTTCATATAAAAATATATTTGCTTCTCTAACAATTGTTGTTTCCATTGCGTTATATGCGCCAACGATATTAGATTGCTCTAAAATATTGTGCTCTCTACTTGTATTTGCATAACGAGCGTTAGCTGTAAAGTTATACGTTAATTTTGGATTTATTTTATAGGCTAAATCAGCTTGAAAACGAATGTCTTTAACCTTAATGTCCATATAATTATTTTTTAATTCGTTAACTATATTTAGTGGAGCCCAGTTGTTTCTATAGTACTCGTAGTTTCCATTATCGTCATAGGGACGTAAGGCTCTATTGGTATTTAAAACGTAGCTAAATGGGTTAATATCAAAATCTCTAGTAGTGCTTCCGCCTACACCATCTTTAAGACTGTCATAACTTCCTGGAGCTGATTGATCTCTTACCGAAGCCTGTGTAGATAATGTTAGGTTAAATTTATCATTGATAAAAAATGTATTTTTAATATTTGTTGTTAATTGGCTTACACCATCAGCAACAGTCCATCCTGGATCATTGTAGAAACCAAGAGAGGCAAAATACGCATTGTTTTTTCCCCCACCAGAAAAGCTTAATGAATGATTTTGAGTTATAGAAGGTCTAAATAAAACTTTAAACCAGTTCGTATTTCCTAATTCATATTTTTTAAGAAAAGCGTTCCTACTAGGCTCATCATTTTTAACGCCATAAGTACCATTAGTTTGATCATAAGTATTAATTGCATTTGCAAGAATATTATATACACCTCCATAACGACCCTGAGCGGTAGCAGGTAAACCGAGGAATCCTTTTGACTCAATTTCTTTAAGAATACTCATCGTTTCTTGAGAATTTAAAATGTCATATTGATTATAGTTCGGTACTACTCTTGCTGTTTGTTCTAATGAATAACTAATGTTTAATGGTGACTCTCTTCTTCCTTGTTTTGTAGTTACAACAACAACTCCATTCAAGGATCTTGATCCATAAATAGATGTCGCAGATGCGTCTTTAAGTACTTCAATACTTAATACGTCATTCGGGTTTAGTCCTGCAATAGAAGAACTTAATAATGTTTCTGAATTTCCTGATGCTAAATCAGCAAAAGAAAGATTCACGATATCTTCTTGTACAATACCATCAATTACCCAAAGTGGTTTAGTATCTCCAAATATAGAAGAAGATCCACGTACGGTAATTTTTGGAGCTGTACCAAAAGTACCTGTAACGTTTTGAACAGTTACACCAGCGGCTTTTCCTTCAATCATTCTACTGATATCTACAACTCCTTCAACCAAAAGCTCTGTACCCGTAATTTTACTTACTGCTCCGGTAAAAGTTCTTTTAGATGTTTTTTCATAACCAGTGGTAATAACTACTTCTGATAGATTATTGGCCTCATCAGTTAAAACTATAGTAAGAGGTGTAGTTTTAATACCTACTTCTTGGGATTGCATCCCAATATAAGAAATAACTAGTCTAGTACTATTTGCGGGCATGTCAATAGTAAACTTACCGTCAAAATCAGTCAATACGGCTTTTGTTGTTCCTTTAGCTAACACAGTTGCGCCAGGCAATGGATTTCCTCTTTCATCAATTACTTTACCTTTAATGATAGGTAAGGGTAATAAGTTCTGACTTAATGATTTTAGAGGTTCAAATCCAATAATCCCTTCTTCGGCAATTTTATTTTGCAACACAATTTGATTGCTTACTTCGCTGTATTCGATGTTAAGGGGTTTTAAAATAATACTAAGGATACTCGATAAAGTTTCGTCAGTAGCATTAATATTCACTTTTTGATCTAATTGGCTAATTCTAGAATTGTACGAGAACTTAACATTTGCATTTTTTTCAAGCTTGGATAGCGCATTGAATAAGCTTAAGTTAGAAATTGAAATGGTTACTTTGGTATCTAATTTCTTTTGCCCTTTAACGCTATTTGCCATGGTCACTGTGGAAAACACAAAGGCCAGGACAAATTGAAATAGTGTTATTTTCATGATTCGAAAGAGTAATCGTTGTTTAACAACAGGTTTTTTCATAATTTTGGTTAGTTTTAATTAATACTTTTTAATCGGGTATTTACGGAACACTCCAACTTGCTTTTTAGAGAAAGCAAGTTGAATTCATTTAAGCGTCGAATGTGTTACAGCATATTCGGCGCTTTTTTATTTATAAGTTATTACATAGGCATGTTAATTATTAATTGCAACCATCAGAGGTTATGATGATTTGGTTTCCATTCATTTCATAACTGGTATTATTTCCAAGACTTTTACAAATAATTTTTAATTTTTGAGGCAAGGGTTGGTCGTTTAATGACGTAGTTAGGTGGCAATTTTTCAACTTGCTTTCTGGGAAGTCTATGTCAACTAAATATGCTTGTTCGATTGTTTTAAAGATTTGTGATACAGGAATGTCTGTGAAATCAAAACTCAGCTGTTCAATATTGTTTGTCGCATTAACTAGAGACTCGTCCTTTGTAATATCAGTAATTTTATTAAAAGTTGAATTTTTACGAACAAAGCGTAATGCTTGATTGGGTAACAAGACAATTTCTTCTTTCTTTGAGTTTGGAATTGATTTATTAGATTGTATTTTTACTTTACCTGTACGAACGAGAACTTCAATGTCAGGCTGATTATCGTAGGCTCTTATTCTAAAACTTGTTCCTACTACTTTAGTTACAATTTCATTAGCAAAGACAAAAAAGGGTTTTTTTCGATTCTTACTGATTTCGAAAAAGGCTTCTCCTGAAAGATAAACTTTTCGTTCATTTCCAACAAATATTTTAGGATAACTCAACTTGCTATCAGGTTGTAATAAAACAGAACTACCATCAGATAAAGTTATGATTTGAGGATTGTTAGAATTATTTGTTTGCTCAACTAGACCTTCATCATTAACAAGTTTATTGTAAATTTCTGTAGAATTATTAGGAATAAATAAATGGCTGTAAGCCCATGAAGCGAGTAAACCAAAAACCAAAACTGCTGCAACAGACCTAAGCCAATTATTATTCCAAAGTTTAATTTCTTTCTTTTGAGTTTTTTCATTCTTTTCAATCTTATTCCAAGTTGCTACTAGAGCTGTTTGTAATGCTGAAGAGGATAAATTATTTTCAGGAACCTTCATAGCAAAAATCCAAAGTCTGGCTTCTTCAACCAATTTGGCACGTATTGGATTTTCTAATGTCCATTCTTCCCAGTTTTTTAAGTCTACATTGGTGCGTACCCAAGACTGGAATGATTCGTCAGTTAAAAAATCTTCTATTTCTGTATAATTGTTACGTTTTTGCATCTAAAAATAAGGTTACAAATACATAAAGGACAGTTTTAGTATTGTATACTCAGTAAATTAAGATTTTTTTTAAATTTATTTAAGATAAATTTACAATATGCCATGTGAGAGCAGTACCAGTAAGGGAATCGTTGTATTCCACTCCTTGCGTAAGTTGAGTAATGCACGGTGTAATAAATTATTAGCCGATTGGTAATTTACATCGAGCATATCTGCAATTTCTTCAACGCTAAGACCTTGGTGGTATCTTAGGAATAATGCTTCTTTTTGTCTCGATGGTAACAGATTAATATATTTATTAAGTTGCTGCACTTTATCGGCAGTATTTTCGTCAATGATTAATTGATGTTCGATTGAGAAGTCAAATAAAAATTGAATAGAATCTGTAGATGTTGTATTTCTAAAAATATGGTCGCGCTCCTGAAGTCTAGCGATACGATTTCTCACACTTGATAATAAGTATGCTTTAACATTAGCATTTTCATTTAAAGAATTTTTATATAACCAGAGGTCCGCAAATACATCTTGAATACAATCTTGCACTTTTTCAGCATGAGGTGAAAATGAATTACCATAACGAATCAAATGTTCATAATACTTTTCAAAAAGTAATGAAAAAGCTTTTTCATCACCTTTTTTTAGATTACTCCAAAGTGTCGAATCATCGGTTGTAGGGCAGTATGTAGAATTAATTTTCAATATTTACTTTGGTTATGGGGTATTAAATTAATGTTAATTTTATGTAATTTTACGGAGTTTAATATAGAAAAACAAGCAAAAGTTTTAAAATTATCTTAATTATGAGTTTTTGCTATTTTAAGATGGCTTTAAATATTTTAAAAATAATTTTTAATAGCAAAAGTTATTAAATGTTTTATCCCGGAGAGAATTAATTTTTGTTGAAAGAGTACTGACTTGAGAATCGTGAGTTAAATGTTTGATAACATGAAATGTGCAAAATTCATTACCAAATGGATCTTATAAATCACCTTTGTTTTCGAATAATAGGATTCCTTTATTAGTACTCCTTTTAACCAGCCGAATGCTAATGGCAGACCAATGACTAAATTAAGTAAAGTTAGCGTTACGTTAGTTCAAAACGATTTAGTAATTGAGCTCATTTAAGATTTTAATATGTCTAAATATTTAGGAGCTATTATACTAGAATTTTAACGTGTTTTACATCTTATTATATTTGTTACTTTCGAAAAATAGCCTCAATTTTATCCAAATATTTTAAAAGACAAATGAAAGATAATACATATCCGAAAAAAGAAAACTCATTAAAACATGTTCTTTTTGGTAGTTTAATTGGAACAACAATTGAGTTTTTTGATTTTTATATATACGCTAATGCAGCGGTCTTGGTGTTTCCTCAATTATTTTTCCCTTCTTCAGATAGTACGAATTCCGTTTTGTTATCCTTAGCTACTTTTTCAATAGCCTTTTTGTCAAGACCATTAGGCTCGGCGGTATTTGGTCATTATGGGGATAAGGTGGGACGTAAAACGACCTTGGTAATTGCTTTGTTAACCATGGGGATTTCAACGGTCAGTATTGGCTTTTTACCTAGTTATGCAAGCATAGGAATTGCAGCACCTTTATTATTAATGCTATGTCGCTTTGGTCAAGGAGTTGGTTTGGGGGGCGAATGGGGTGGAGCTGTATTATTAGCAATAGAAAATGCTCCTCCTAACAAGCGGGCTTGGTACGGTATGTTTCCGCAATTAGGTGCGCCAATAGGTTTGTTGCTTTCTGGTGGAACTTTCTTGATTTTAACGGACACGATGAGTTCTCAAGATTTTCTTGATTATGGATGGAGAATTCCTTTTATAGCGAGTTCTCTTTTAGTATTACTTGGATTTTATATCCGATTAAAAATTACTGAAACTCGCGCTTTTGAAAATGCAAAAAAGGAAAAAGAAGAAGTGAAGATTCCGTTTTTCACTTTAATAAAATTTTATAAAAATCAATTGATTTTTGGCACATTTGCTGCCATTACTACGTTTTTAGTATTTTATCTGATGACAGTGTTTACGCTTAGTTGGGCTACTTCAGATTTGGGCTATTCCAAAAGAGATTTTCTTTTAATGCAGTTATTTTCTGTATTGTTTTTTGCACTTTTTATTCCAGTTTCGGCTTTAATTGCTGATCGTATTGGGCGCAGAAAAATGCTTATTTACACTACGATTGCCATTGCTCTTTTTGGTTTCGTTTTTTCTTTATTTCTAAACTCAGGAAACCCTCTTCTTGTAACTTTCTTTTTATGTGTTGGAATGGCCTTGATGGGATTTACTTATGGTCCATTAGGGACTTTCTTATCTGAATTATTCCCTACAAATGTTCGTTATTCAGGGACTTCGTTAGCTTTTAATATGGCTGGTATTATTGGAGCTGCATTTGCACCTATGATTGCCATATGGCTGGCAACGCATTATAGTTTAACTTATGTTGGGTTTTATTTAAGTGCTGCAGCTTGTATCTCTTTATTTTCATTGTTAATGATTAGTAAGGAGGAGCATAAGTTTTAATGATAGATAATGGACTATCGCTTCAAACTAAAATGACCTCGATATTCTTTTCCATTCGATCTTGTTGCAACAAACCAATAGTCTGTTGCCGGAAGTTCGTGTCCATTGAAAGTTCCGTCCCAAGAGTTGTTCTGGGTTAATTCTTTTAGGAATTTACCGTATAGGTCAAATATTTTTATACTTAGCGTTGTCTCTAAGTCTGAAAATTTTATTTTCCAGCTGTCATTAAAGCCATCGCCATTTGGCGTAAAGAACTTTGGGTATGCTAATGATGTATCATCATCTATTATTAAATCACAATCGGCAGCTTCTGAAACTCGGGTATTTATTAAAATTCGGTTGCTTTCACAATCAGCTATAGTTTGTGAAGCGTAATAAGTACCTCCATTTTTTAATACTGTGGTTTCAGGAATTTGTACTCCTGTTGTCAGAGAATCGTACCATTTTATGTTTTGGCCGTTTATAGTTATATTGTTTAAAGATGCATTTTCGCTAATGCAAAATGATTGCGGTGAAGTTGCTACTGGTTCTGATAGACTATTGATTACAACAATAGTAGATTTTGTATCTTCACATCCGCCAGTTCCTGTTATATTGCATGTATATTGACCACCTTGCAATGGAGTTGCATTAAGAATGAATGGGTTTTGTTCAGTGGATAAAAAGCCATTTGGACCTGTCCAAGAATAGTTTGTTCCACCATTAGCAGAGAGTTGTATGGTTTTACCTTGACAAATTGGAGAATTACTACTTGCGGATAAACTTTGAGAACATAGCTTAAGCTTAACTACCCATAAATCCTGCAACCCACTTTTATTTTCACTTTTGTCTCCTGATTTATCAGATTGAGACCATCCCAATGTTACATATCCTCCATCTTTTGCTTGCACAATAGATTGAGGCTGGTCAAGATTATCACCCCCTATCGTTTTATCCCATTCAAACTTACCCGTTTGATCAAGCTTTACTAGCCAGTAATCACGATCACCAATTGAACTTTCTGTTTTGAATCCGGAAATTCCAGAATAGGACATGACTCCAAGTATGAAACCGTTATCAGAGGTTAGACGAATATCAGCTAGATTTTCAGTTTCACTAGCACCAATATCTTTTTGCCATAATATTTGTCCCAAGCCGTTTATTTTTAAAAGCCAAACGTCATTTGAGTTATTTACTGTTTTTTCCGCCTTGTCTCCGGAAATATTTGAAAAAGAGTCTCCTCCTAAAATATAATTGCCATCGGAGGTAGCTATTATAGATTTTAAATAATCACCATTATTCCCTCCATAAGTTTTTTGCCATATGATTGAGCCTAGAGAATTAATTTTTATGATCCAGTAATCGCCTCCGCCTCTTGAACTATCAGTTTTGTCCCCTGAAATACCTGAATGGGATGACCCAGCTAAGATGTAACCACCATCGGTAGTTTGTATAATTGATTGTACCCAATCAGAATTACTGCCGCCAAATGTTTTTTGCCACATTATATTCCCGGATATGTCTGTCTTTATAATCCACATGTCAAGCATACCTTGTGAGTTTTTGTTTTTTTCTCCTGATATATTTGAATCAGACGAGCCTCCCATTAAGTATCCTCCATCATTAGTTTCTATTATTGTAGTTAATCGGTCAACACCTGTTCCTCCATAAGTTTTATCCCAAAGAATATTTCTATCGGCGTCAAGTTTTACCACCCAATAATCATCACGGCCTCTAGAATTTTGTGATTTCTCTCCTGATATATTCGAAGAACTGTATCCACCTAGTATATATCCACCATCTTTAGTTTCCTTTCCAGAAGTTAAATGATCAAAATTATTACCACCAATCGTTTTTTGCCATATTATATTACCTGAAATGTCACCAATTTTTACTAACCAATAATCTCCTTCACCTCTTGAATTTTCATTTTTATCATCAGAGATATTTGAATAGGAATAACCTCCCAAAATATAATTTCCATCTTTTGATAATTCTATAAAATCACTCCAGTCATTATTATTTCCTCCAATTGTATTTTCCCACTCTATAGATTGAGAGTAGGTCTTTATATTGAGAGCGAATATAATTATTAAAGCTAATATACCGAGTTTGTAGTTTTTAAACATAGATTTTTAAACGTGTTGAAAGAAAAATATTATTTTGAAGTGTAGATTGTAAATATAGATAAATATGTAGAAACCCAAATAGTCTTTTAGTATGACACACTTTTTTAAAATTAATACAACCACAATAAATTTGTCTTTTAATCTTTTGGTGGAAAGAACACAAATATCCCTTATTTTTGCACAAAACAATTTCCTTTTGAAAACAAAACTTTTCCTAATCACGCCTCCTTTTACCCAACTGAATACACCATATCCAGCAACAGCCTATATAAAAGGGTTTCTTAATACAATTAATGTGGAATCAGTGCAAGCAGATTTGGGGATTGAAGTGATTTTGAAATTGTTTTCTAAAGTGGGATTGTCGG
>JAAFGX010000093.1 GCA_010365115.1 Paludibacter sp. | reverse complement strand
GTTTGAAAGCCTTCCGCAGGCGGAATTTGCAATCGGCATTAACAACAGTAGACATTTAAAATAGATTGGACTATTTTAAATGTACAGTTGGTATTATAAGTACAACACGGAAATTAGTTTATATACAACGAGTTTGTATATCTGACATAATAATTTGTAATGTAATTGACAATGTGCACTTTACATCTTGGCTCTTGATTCTTGCGGTCTATATATACTATTCAAAGTATACCTAATTCTACTTTACCAAAATAGAAAATCTCAATGCCGGAGGCATTGTATGTTTATAGAATTCATATAGTTTTGTTGTTGTTCGACCCCTTCGGGTTGCATATTTCTTAAAATTTTCATTTACTATAAATATACGAACCCTTTGGGTTCAATATTATATGTTTAAATTTCAAATTGGTAAAGTAGAATTAATAGAAACTAATTTATTGCACCTACTTATGAATTTTCAAAATATACAATTTGAAAATATATCTTAGTCCATTTCAGCATCTGTATAATGCCGTTGCTTCAAATAAACAGTACAATCCCGTTACACGAGATGTTCCATTAAACGAAGGGACATTGGACCGAATTATTTGTACAAACGGTATGAGTGTTATGATAAAACTGTTTTGACGCTTAATTCTCCTAATGCAACAATCCCTTTATAAACTGGATGAACACTACATACGGTGGAACCGCTTCAAGTGGTTTGTAGGATTATAACAGACAATTTATACTTAACATAACATTCGTATAATTTTAATTTTGAATTACGCCATCAAGGCTAAATTATATCGCTATACATTTTTTTTATAATGCTGGTTTAAACTAAAGTATGAAACGTAAATCTCCTAATTTGTAACTAATTAAAAGAAATAGTATTGACTTTGTGATAAATTTCAACCCAAAACCTTTTTTTTATATAAATAAAATTTATATTTTTGCGACCGATACTTCAAAATTAACGCAAATGTCTATGAATAAAAATAGTGTAGGAGAAAAAATTAGTTTTTTGTGTGCCGATAAAAATATATCCAAAGATCAACTGGCCGAGCGCTCGGGTTTAACTGTTGAACAGATTGAATTGATAGAAAACTCTGATACAGTTCCTTCTTTATCTCCTTTAATTAAAATTGCTCGTGCTATCGGTGTTCGTTTAGGCACTTTTCTCGATGATAGTGATGAATTGGGTCCGGTAATTCATAGACAAACAGAATCTCATCAACCGGCATCGTTTTCCAGTCAGCTTTCCAGTGCAAATTCACATCTTGATTTTTTCTCACTTGCAGCCAGCAAAACTGGTCGACATATGGAGCCGTTCCTCATTGACATTAAACCCTCTCCAACTCATCAACCTATACTTTCCTCTCACGAAGGTGAAGAATTTATTTTTGTGCTTCAGGGAGCAGTAAAAATAAATTACGGCAATGAAATTCATTTTCTAAATCAGGGCGACAGCATCTACTACGACTCAATTGTAGATCATTTGGTCAGTGCGTTGAATGGTGAACCTGCGCAAATACTTGCCGTAGTTTATACTCCTTTGTAAGCAATCCATTGTTAATAATATTTTAAAAATTAATCATGCAATTATACGATAAAACCTTGGGTGATTGGCTGGAGTATTGGGCAGAAGAAACGCCTGATAACGAATGTATTGTTTATTCAGATCGAAATCTACGTTTCACTTGGTCAGCATTTAATGCTAGAGTTGATAATATGTCGAAAGGATTATTGTCGGTTGGAGTTACAACTGGTGCTCATGTGGGCATTTGGGCACAAAATGTCCCCGATTGGTTGACATTTTTATATGCTTGTGCCAAAATTGGTGCAGTGGCTGTAACTGTAAATACCAACTACAAGGAACATGAATTGGCTTTTGTACTTGAAAATTCCGATATGCACACACTTTGTATTACCGATGGTGTGGCCGGTAACGATTATTTGGGGATGATTTATGCTTTATTGCCAGAATTAAAAACTTGTCAGCGTGGACGATTACAATCTTCACGTTTCCCTGAAATGAAAAACGTTGTATATATTGGTCAGGAGAAACATCGTGGCATGTACAACACCCCGGAATTATTATTGCTGGGTTCAAATCAAAATTCAGATGATTTTTTCAGTATCAAACAAACAGTAAGTTGTCATGATGTGGTGAATATGCAATACACTTCCGGGACAACAGGTTTTCCCAAAGGAGTAATGCTTTCACATCATAATATTGCGAATAATGGTTACCTTACCGGTGAACACCTGAAATTCACACAAAGCGATAAATTGTGCGTTTGCGTTCCTATGTTTCATTGTTTTGGAGTGGTGCTGGCTGCAATGAACTGTCTAACCCATGGAAGCACACAAGTTATGGTTGAGAAATTCGATCCGTTAATAACATTGGCATCCATTCATAAAGAGCGTTGTACTGCAGTGTATGGTGTGCCTACCATGTTTATTGCCGAATTGAATCACCCCATGTTCGATATGTTTGATATGAGTTCATTGCGAACTGGAATTATGGCCGGAGCATTATGTCCGATTGAATTGATGCGTAAGGTGAGTGAGAAAATGTTTATGACTATTACCAGTGTTTATGGCTTGACAGAAACTTCTCCGGGAATGACTCAAACCCGTATTGACGAATCGTTTGACATCCGTTGCACTACTGTTGGAAGTGATTATGAGTTTACTGAAGTTGCTGTGATTAATCCTGAAAACGGTGAAATATGTAAAGATGGTGAGCAAGGCGAGATGTGTTGCCGTGGATATAACGTGATGAAAGGTTATTATAAAAATCCAGAAGCAACGGCAACAGTAATTGACAAAAACGGTTTTCTTCACTCTGGCGATTTAGGAGTGAAAGATCCTGATGGCAATTACAGGATTACTGGCAGGAGAAAAGACATGATTATACGCGGTGGAGAAAATATCTCACCAAGAGAAATAGAGGAATTTCTCTATAAAATGCCTGGAGTGAAAGATGCGCAGATTGTTGCTATTACTTCTCCCAGATATGGCGAAGATGTAGCAGCTTTTGTTATTGTGCATGACAATGCCGATATAAAACCCGAAGATGTACGTGATTATTGCAAAGATAAGATTGCCCGTTATAAAATTCCTCGTTATGTGTTTTTAGTTCCTGAATATCCGTTAACCGGAAGTGGAAAAATTCAAAAATTCAAACTACGCGAAATGGCGTTATTGCTTTGCAAAGAGCAAGGTGTAGAAATTGTTTAAATAGTGAAAAAAGAGTCTTCGTAATCAAACAATATGAAGTATTCCTGATTATTTCATTTGTAAAAATAACGACCACTTATTAAATGAGTAAAGTAGATAGATTAATCTAATAATTGAACTTTAGGTCAAAATGGTCAATATCCAATACTATTTTAAAAAAAAACAAAAAATGAATTGTGAGAATTGTTGAAACCTACAGAACTTTCAGATAATAAGAAAATAAGTGCGAATTATACTTCGGTTGAAATTCTTTTTTTGATAAGATTAAAAATGGATTATCCTAAATTGGATAATCCATTTCGTTTTGAAACTGCTTTTTAATAACTAATCAAATTTATTCTGTTTTTAAGAAAGCAAGTAATTGAAAATTATTATTGAAAGTTTGTTTTAGAATAACATTCAGTGCCGATAGCTATCGGCATAGCCTTTTAACCTGTATACCGCAGGCAGGCTCGTGGCTAAATACTTGTAACTACTTAACTTTGATTATTTATACAAAGCACCGTAAGTTTGACAGGCACGATAATCCGAACCTTCTTTGTCCATACCATACGCAGCCCATGCACTTGGTCGGAAAATATTTTCATCAGCCACGTTATGCATACAAACCGGAATTCTTAACATCGAAGCCAAAGTAATCAAATCGGCACCAATATGTCCGTAACTGAATGCCCCATGGTTAGCTCCCCAGCTATTCATTACTGAATATACATCTGCAAAATTGCCTTCGCCGGTCAAGCGTGGAGCAAACCAAGTTGTTGGCCATGTTTTATTAGTGCGGTTGTCTAATACTTTATGCACTTCAGAAGGAATTTCAACAGTCCAACCTTCGGCCAATTGAAGTACAGGACCAAGACCTTTTACTAAATTAATTCGAACCATTGTAACCGGCATTCCACCTTTTGTTAGGAAATTTGAAGAAAATCCACCGCCACGAAAATAGCCCCCATCGGCAGGGTACCAGGTTGTTGCGTCTAATGTCTTTTTCACATCATCTTCAGTGATTTCCCAGAATGGTTTCATGGCTGGTTGTCCGCCTATAGTTTGTTGACCGCTCCCGTCCAAAGATGCCGAACCTGAGTTTATTAAGTGAATTAAACCTTTAGCTCCTAAACCTTCCAATTTATGACCGCTTACTCGTTCAACGGCTTCTGGACTCCAGTAGGTGCGAACATCTGCAAAAACCTGAGCTGTGTTGGTTAATAATTTTCCAAACAACATGGCCACGCCATTCAAAGCATCGTTTTCAGTTGCAACTACAAATGCCTCACGAATACCATTCCAGTCGAACGAAGTATTCAAAATTGCTTCTGAAAAATCGCCGTTTGGCATGAAATCAGTCCATTGCCGTTGACCCTGAAAACCAGAAGCAATTGCATTGTGTCCTAATGCTTCTTCTCCAAATCCTAATTCTTTCAATTTTGGATTTCCTATCATTAAGTCACGCATGATAATGGTCATTTTTACAACAAATTCCCATTCCTTGTCAAGCACTTCGCGTGATTTCTTTTTGTCCTCATCGTTTGTGTCAGCACCTTCGTTCGGTTTGCAATTTTTTGTTGTCCAATCCATGGCTTTTTTAAATTCTTCAGGATCAAAAATGCCCAACTGTACTCGACGCGAAATTTCACTCATATCTACATACTCGTTTCGCATTCCAAGGTATGACTGAAAAAAATCTGCATCTACTATTGAGCCAGCAATTCCCATTGAAACCGAACCGATTGACAAATATGATTTTCCACGTAAAGTAGCCACGGTAATTGCACCTTTAACGAAACGGATAATTTTTTCTTGAACATCGTCTGGAATTGTATGGTCACCACCATCTTGAACATCCTTTCCGTAAATTCCAAATGCAGGCAAGCCTTTTTGAGTATGACCTGCTAATGCGGCTGCTAAATATACTGCACCCGGACGCTCCGTTCCGTTGAAACCCCAAATGGCTTTTGGTATTTGAGAATCATAATCGATAGTTTCACTACCATAGCACCAACAGGGAGTTACTGTAATTGTTGCTCCAACTCCTTCTCTTCTGAATTTTTCAGCACAAGCGGCAGCTTCGTCAACCCTACCAATTGTTGTGTCGGCCATAACGCATTGAACTGGACTCCCATCGCTGTATTTCAATGAAGAATTAATAAAATCTGATAAATTTTTAGCCATGTTCATGGTTTGTGTTTCCAGCGATTCGCGTACTCCACCCTGTCTGGCATCAATCGTTGGACGAATTCCAATTTTTGGATTTTCACCTTGTAGTCTTCCTGTTTTCATTTTATAAAAGTTTTATTATTATTATTATTATTGTATTAACTATATATGATTTTTCAATATGCTGAACTGTGCTGATTGCAATGCAAAAAAAACAAATTTATAAAAAGAATATTTTTAAAAACGTAGCACATTTTTAAATGACATTTAATAATTTAGAGTGAACCTCTTACAATCAATTGTGTAGGAATATACTCTTGAATAGGTTGTTTGCCTGTTACAAATGCCGCTGCTTTTTCACCCATCAAACCAAAGTCAACACTTATTGATGAAATTCCGTTTTTGATTACTTCTAATACCGGATCATCATTGTAGGCGATAAGTCCAAAATCATGGCCGATAATTAAACCGGATGTGTTTGCATCTTTAATTATTTTCACTAAATCTTCAGGAGATATGCATAAATAAACAGTGCTTTTTTGTACACCTTTCCAGTCTGCATTGTGTTTTATAATTTCAAAATCAAAATTATTTTCCTTGCAAAATGAAATAAAATAGTCAATTGCACTTTCGGGATGACAGATTTCTTCCGGAAAAACGAAGGATAATGTTTTGTATTTATGCAATAATTCTTTTCCTTCTTGCAAACAATTGTAGAGAGATTCGTTAAAGTTCTGACATAGATATGAATAGTTTGATTTTTCGAAATCCCCAAAATCCAAAAGCAATAACTTATTTTTTGGTATTGCCATTAGGGTTTCTGAAAATTTATCGTTCGAAAAGTTCATTACCACATACATACTGTATCTGCCAATGCTTTCACGTATAATCGTTTCGAACAAACGCTCATTATATTGATGAAAAATCAAGTCTACTTTGTAGTTTTCAGGTAAATTGGCTATAAAACGATGATATAAATTCTGTTTAAAAGTCGAATAAGTATCGAGCAATAATAAAATATGATTTACTTCACCTGTCACAAAATATCCTTTTGTAGGTGTTGAATCAATTAAACCTTTTTTTTTAAGTGCGTTGTATGCTTTGAAAACAGTGTCGCGTGAAACTTTATGAAATACGCTTGCTTCATTAATTGATAATAAGTTATCGCCAGTCCTTAATTGTCCTTGTATAATGGATAATGTTATGCCATCGGCTAATGACTTTATTTTTGAAGTAGAATGCGAAAAGTTGATATTTTCCATTGATTTAAGCGTGCTGAACTGTGCTGCAAAGATAGAATTTCTTTTTTATTTTTCGGAAAAAATTATTATGTTTAAAAGCAGGTTTATTTTATTTCTACATTGCTTCTATACTTTACCGGTGTAAAACCGGTTCTTTTTTTAAAAAAGACATGGAAGTATTCTGGATTATCGAAGTTTAATAAAAAAGCTATTTCTTTTACTGAATGTGTGGAAGATGATAATAGTAATTTTGCTTCATTCATTTTTAATTCAACCATATACTTAGACGGCGAAGTTCCGGTGAACTCTTTAAATGCACGTCTAAAACCCGAATAGCTAATGTTTAATAACTTAGCAATATCTTCTGGTGTAATGATTTTATATACCGATTCCCGCATGATTACTTTAGCTTTATTTATTTTTTTTATGAGGTCTTGGTCTTCAAAGTCTCCGGTTTTATCACGATAGTACATTAAGCCCAAAATGTGCATTACAATCCCTGAAAGTGCCTGTTGAAATCCTGCCCGTTCTTCATTTGCAATTTCGATGGCTTTCAGGTATAAATCGATGATACGTTCATTTAAACCAAGATTGAAAACGGGAGCACGATTTAAAAAAAATCCTTCTGAGACAATTTTTTCAATGATTTCCCCTTTGAATCCGATCCAGTATTCGTTCCAACCTGAATTTTCAATTGGTTTGTAAGTATGCCACACACCCGGCATAAGAAAAAACATTTTACCTTCGGTGATAAAACAGGACTGCTTTGAATTTCCGTAAGTGAAAACTCCATTTCCATCTGTAATATAAAGTAGCTGATATTCGTTTAAAACTCTTCCTTTATTAACATTAAAATAATAACCTAAGGGATGATTTTTAGGAGGATAAATTTCATTTTCCTGAATACGTTGATGGCCGACAGTTGTCACTGTGAGTCCCCACAATTCATCTATTTCGTTTGTAATCAAGTAGTTTAAATTCGGTTCTTTTGTAGCCATATATTTGGGATATTGACAATTTCTAAAAATTCCATGTACAAATATAGAAATTTTTTATTTCTTATTCCAAACAAAATTGGAGATACAGTTTTATTTGCATCTCCAATTACTTATAAATTTGTTTTCAGAAGCAATTCTATTACATTGAATTACCAATACCAACTAAAAATACAGATAAAATAATTACTGCAATTCCGGTAGTGATGGTCCATTTAGTTTTTGGTGCTACTCCTGACCATTCTTTGCGGTAAATTCCCCACATATTGGCAGTAAGAATAATGGTTGACATATGTAAAATCCATGAACTTGCACCGTTACCAAGTTTGCTTTCGCCCATTCCGTAAAAGAAAAACTGCAAAAACCAAATAGTTCCTGCCATTGCCGAAAATAATACATTTTTGGAAATTGGTGTTCTTTTATCCGTAAAATTACGATAAGATTTATTTTTCAAACTCAAAATTGTCGTCCAAATAAAGTTGGTAGTAAGTCCACCCCAAAGCAACACAATGTAGGTAACATTATTTTGAAACAAATGACTGGATCCTTCAAATAACATATCAGGAGCTTTCATGGCTACTTCAGCGATTGGTTTTCCTGCCTCAAGACCAAAGTTAAAGAATGCGCTTAAAATACCTGATATCACTGCAATAATTAAACCTTTTACCATACTGAATTCAGCAACACTCGCTTCTTGTTGTTCTTTGGTAAGTTCTTTTTCCTTCATTATACCGGCTTTACCGGCAATGACAATTCCAATAAGACATACAAGTACACCGATCAAAACAAGTTGCCCGCCCGGATTTGCCAGCATATCTGTAAAAGAAACTTTTCCTAAAGTTGGTACAAAAGAATAATAAATGGCAGGAACTGTAGATCCAAAAGCAGCACAGAACCCAAGTGTTACTGAGTTTCCTAAAGACATTCCCAAATATCTGACTCCTAATCCATAAGTTAATCCACCGATACCCCAAAGTAACCCAAGAATAAAAACGATAGTAAGAATTTGTGTTGAAGTAGCTGAAATAATTTCAGCAAAATGAGGAATGGTAAGCCATGCAGCAAGTGGCGGTACAATCAGCCACGAAAAAACTCCACCAACGATCCAGAAACTTTCCCAGGCCCAACCTTTTACCTTATTGTAAGGCATATAAAAACTACCGGATGCAAAGCCACCGATGGAGTGAAATAAAATTCCTAAAAGTGCATTCATGATTTTTTTTTTTTAGAACTCACCCGAACCCTCCGGAAGGGAGGGAAATAGTAGTTAGTTTTTTAAGATTAATAATAATGATTTAAATTACCAAGCCCCTCTTTTGGAGGGGTTGGGGAAGTTTTATCTTTTTGATGTAATGTCTTTTTCGTATTTTTGAATGTCGGCAATATAGGCTTCGCCAGCAATAACGCCTTTTTTGTAACAATAATAGTTGTAAACATCTGCCCAAGGCAATGATTTTGCTTCTTCAAGTAGTGCCAAACGTTCGAAATACTGACCTTTTGCTTCGAATTCACGCAATTGTACAATTGGTTCCAATAAAGCCTGTAAAAGCGCTTTCTGAGTTGCACGAACTCCTACTACATAAGCTCCGATCCGATTAATAGAAGCATCAAAATAATCTAAACCTACGTGAACCCGATCAAGGGCATTTGAACGGATAATTTCTTGACAAAGCGCTAACAATTCATCGTTTAAAATTACAACATGATCACTATCCCAACGAACTCCACGACTTACATGAAGCATGATTTCAGATGCAAAAAGTAATAACGATGAAATCTTGTCAGATATTACTTCTGTGGGATGAAAATGTCCTGAATCTAGCGTTATCATTTTGTTATTAGCAACACCATAACCCATGTAAAATTCATGAGAACCTACTACATAACTTTCGCTTCCGATACCGAATAATTTACATTCAATACTATCCAGCATATAATCATCATTGGTTTTATATTCAAATATTTTATCCAACGAATTTTTTAGATTTTTTCGGTACAACAAACGGTCAACAGTCAAATCTTTTGAACCATCGGGAATCCATATATTGTGAATACATTTTGAACCTAACTGACGTCCCATTTCTTCAGCTATTTTGCGACTGCGAATTACATGGTCAATCCAGAATTGACGTATTTCAGGATCACGGTGCGATAAGGTAAATCCATCTGATGATTTTTCGTGGGAAAAACAGGTAGAATTAAAGTCTAATTTATATCCTTTTTCTTTTGCCCAATCAATCCAACTTTGGAAATGTTTTGGCTCAATTTCGTTTCTATCAACTTTTTCTCCCTGAAAGTCTCCGTAAAATGCGTGTATATTTACACGGTGTTCACCTGGAATTAAAGACATTGCTTTATCAATGTCTGCACGAACTTCAGATATGGTTCTGGCTTTTCCTGGATAATTTCCTGTTGCCTGAATTCCTCCTGTCAGTTCACCATCACCATTTTCAAATCCGGTTACATCGTCTGTTTGCCAGCAATGTAGAGATATTGAAAGTTTGTTTAATTCCTCTACAGCATTTTCTACATTTATACCTAAATTGGCGTAACGAGCTTTTGCACTTTCAAAAGCTTGCTTAATTTGTTCTTCATTCATGGATTTTATGTTTATATTTTGCGACAAAGATATTCATACAGTATTTTTATTATTTGAGATAAATGATAATATAATAGTACTTTTTGATAAATTCATAAATAATGTACTGCAAATTTGTTTTTTGGAATTATTCTCAATTCCAATTACCTAACAAAACTTTCATTTTGTCCGATAATAGTAATAAAATGTCAACAATTTCAAATGTCTAATAATTACTAACAAACTTTTTGAACCAAGATTTTTGAACGCAATTCGCAAAAAATACAAATGGAACATCCCGTACAACGGGGTCAGATAACTTCGAATACTTAAAGGGTTAAATTTGATTCTCTCTAAATATGCACACATGGTCTTTTAAGTCCCCTAATACTTTTTTATGAGTATCCGTTTGAGTTCCTTAAAAAATAATTAATCAATAACAGGGGCTTTGCCCCAAAAACTCCACTCACTTTTTTTCCTTGATGAAAAAAAGTAAGCAAAAAAAATCAAGAGACCTCACCCGTCCTTCGGACACCCTCTCCCAAATGAGAGGGAAAGCGGATAATGGCGTTTATGCCCGCTTCACTCGAAAAACTTACTTTCGGATGGCTAAAATCCTCCAAACCCCTTCCTTCGGTCGTCAAAAAGGAGTATTTTTGCGCCATCCTTACTTGTTTTTCGGCTCACTGGACAAGGTCGCTCGTAAACGAGCATTTGTGATAAATTAAGACACCCAAACGGATACTCATATACTTTTTCCCTTTGTCCTTCTCTTTTTTCTCCCTCTCCAAATGTAGAGGATTGGGGTGAGGTTGGAGAAGGTGTCCGAAGGACGGAATAGGTTGGGGATTTCGGGGGCTATTGGTAACTAAATTCTTGTAACTACTTATTTATGGATATTGCAAGTTTAATGATATGCTCACAAATTAAAAAAACAGCTATAAAAATGTACAGTTGGTATAATTTAATTTTTTTTTACGTTATTTGTGCTTGAAAATAAAACACCGAAATTTATGAAAAAAAGAATACGTAGCTTTGGTTATGCAGGCAAAGGAATTAGAATGGTTTTTAGTACTGAACCAAATATGAGAATTCATATACTAATAGCAATTTTAGTGACTTTTTTCGGAGTTATTTTATCCATCAGCATTACCGAATGGATGCTTTGCATTCTCTGTTTTGGCTTGGTAATAAGTGCCGAAATGATAAATACAGCTTTTGAAAACATCGTTGATTTGGTTTCGCCGGAAAAGAATGAAATAGCAGGGAAAGTGAAAGACATTGCTGCAGGAGCTGTTCTAGTTTGTGCAATTATCTCGGCTATTGTTGGTTTAATTATTTTTATTCCAAAAGGATTAAGTTTTATTATTCAGTAGGAGCCCCCTAAATCCGGACCTCACCCCAACCCTCTCCATTTGGAGAGGGAGAAAGAGGAGAAAGACCACGGAAAATAGTTTTTGGAGAGGGAGTAAGAGGGACTTTAGGACTGTTATTAATGGATTTAGCCAAAATTGAACTAACATAAACTCATAAGATTTAATTGCTTGCAAAATTTTGTTAGTTAGGAGTTCACTTTAGCAATTTTTAAATTTCTTCTAAGAATATTGAACCCAGAGGGTTCGCATGTTTATAGAAAATGAAAATATGAATAGATATATGACCCAGCCGGGGTCAAACAACAAAAAACATATAAATTCAATAAACATATAATGCCTCCGGCATTAATAATTCATATTTTGGTGCAGTAGAAGTAGAATCACATTTAAGACTTAATCCAATGAAATACAATTTATTTACATATCTGTTTGATTTGTTTTATCCAAATTTATGTATCGTTTGTAACGAGAATTTACTCAAAAACGAACATCATATTTGTTTGACTTGTCTGCACGGAATTCCAAAGACGAATTTTCATTTAGTAACGGAAAATCCAATTGAAAAAAGGTTTTGGGGAAAGGTAAACGTTTATCGCGGCACTGCGTTTTTCTTTTTTCAAAAAGGATCGCCTTTCCAGAAACTGTTGCATGTGTTGAAATATAAAGGCAACAAAGAAATTGGCGAACTGTTAGGGAAATATGCAGCCTCCGATTTATTGGAATCTCCTGAATTTTCTTCTGTTGATGTAATTATTCCTGTACCGCTTCATCCCCGAAAGTATGCAGCACGAGGTTACAACCAAAGTGAATGGATTGGGAAAGGATTGTCCGACATACTTGGAAAACCAATGGATACAATTACACTGCAACGTGTTAAAGAAAATACTACACAAACAAAAAAAACTGTTTTCGAACGGTACGAAAACACAGAAGGGATTTTCGAATTAACGGATATGGATGTTCTGAAAGGTAAACATATTCTGTTGGTTGATGATGTGTTAACAACAGGTTCCACATTAGAAGCATGTGTTAAGGCGTTATTAGAGACAGAAGAAATTAAAATCAGTATTTTCACATTAGCAGTGGCATAACCTGCATTTTGCAAAAAAACCAACAAAAATTAATAAATATTCATGTTTTTGCAATCAAATACTTCAAATTCACCTATTTTAAAATGAATATTAATATGTAGTTTTGCATAGAAATTCAACGTCACACTAAAAAAGAAAGCGCATGAATTATTATGCTCTATAAATTCCGCATATTTATACCGTTTATTTGCTTATTATTAATTGGTTGTTCCATCTCGCCTAACGATTTGAAACATGCCGAACAATTAATGAAAACAGCACCCGATTCTGCACTCTACATTTTACAACACATTCAACCTCTCGAATCTCTATCTGATGCCGATCGGGCATTGTATGGAATTTTGTATTTTGAGGCATTGGATAAAAACAATCAAACACTGGAACCGGACTCCACCATCAATTTTTCTGTAAACTATTTCCAAAATACAAACCAAGAAATCGAATTAGCAACAGCCTATTATTACAAAGCCCGCTTATATAAAAAAGCCCAGAAGTTTGACAAAGCAACACTCTTATACCTGAAAGCACTGGATATTTTTGAGGATTCAGAAGAATACTATTTTTTAGGAAAGATTTATTCTGATATGGGAGATATCTGTAATTTTCAAAAAGACTATAAAGAGTCATTAGCAAAATATCAACTATCATTACAATATTTTAGAAAGGCTAATGACTCGACAGAAACTAGTTATAAATTTATTGATATCGGAAGAGTTTATCGATTTAGTAAAGATTATAAAAAAGCCGTGCATTATTATAAAGATGCAATTACACAATCCAGAGACTCTTTTGTTTTGGGAACTGCTTTTCAAGAAATGGGTATTAATTATTTCAAAGCACAATTATTTGATTCGGCAGAATTATATTTAAGAAAAAGTTTGTTTTATCCATATATAGGAACAAGTTTTGCAATTAGATGTTCTTTTCTTGGAGAAGTTTACTTCACAACTAACAAATTTGATTCAGCTCATTATTATGCAACAAAAGCGCTAAAATATCCGTCAACATTTTTTAATCAAAGGGATAGCTATCGAATTTTAGCAAATACAGAATATATGCGGGGTGATTTTAATAAAATGGGTAAATACATGACAAAATACCAAGACTGCACCGATTCTGTACGAAAAATAGAAATCCAGACCAAGTCGACTGTTTTAGAAAACATTCATGAAACCAATGGAGCATTTGTTAAGTCAAAACACTTTTCATTTGTCCTTGCAGGTCTAATTCTTATAGTTCTGTCGCTTAGTTTATTTATTTTATTCAAATTACGGAATAGAAATAAAAACAAAGAAAAACAATTAAAGAAGGTAGAAAAAAGATTATTGAACAAACAAGTATTGCTGAAAGAAAGTTTAATGCTTAAAATTGAAGAAACCAAACTCTTGAAATTATCTCCTAATAAAAGATCCACATTAATAGAACGGGATTTTATTATTAGAGAGGTATATACAGCTTGTTTAAATTTAAATGACTGGAATTTGTTTGAGAAATTAGTGAATCAAACGTTCAACAAATTATTTTTTGTATTGACGTCCACCTATTCCGATATCAATCGTAAAGAGTTAACTTTATGTGCCTTGCTATTGCTAAATGTACCTACCACCGATATGACGATCATTCTCGACTGCCAACAGGGAAGTTTGTATAAATTAAAACATCGTCTGACTCAAAAATTAAAACTCACCAGCACCAAGGATTTAGACCAGTTGCTCCTTCAACTTTCTTCCGAAAATTAATGTTCCTTGCAAAACGCTTGTAGGAAAAACCACTATTTACGTCCATTTTAGTTGGTCATTTTTGTCTTGTCCTAAAAAAACATTTTTGTCCCACTTTAACATGCTGTAATTCTGTTGATTACAAAACGGCTTGTCCTAATTTAATTCCTTCACTTTTTTGCAGAATAGGATGGTTCGCTCTAATTTAGCACTCAAATAAATCCTATGTTCAACTCTTTTAAATTAAAATTTTTATGAAACAATTAATGGTAAGACCTATGGGTCAATTTGTTTTTATTGCTTCTTTAGTTTTTAGTCAATTTGTTTTTGCCGGTGTTTATCTTAAAGATGACGATACTGATCCAGGATCACAGCCAAATAATATTGCGAACCTGAGTATGTTTTCTGAAATGTCCTATCCAATTAATGATGTTACTGTCGAATTAGTAGCAAGTGATTTAATGGTCAACTTCAACTCTCCGGTTGGCATTGCAACAGTTTCGATGAAAGACAGGAAAGGCAATCTTGTTTATCAAACCACAGTGGATACAGATTATACATCTAAAGTAAGCGTACCTGTCAATTTCTTCGACAAAGGCGATTATTCGGTTACTGTATCTTATGGAACAACTGTGTTTACAGAGCAAATTCAATTATAAATCATAAAGCAACGAGGTGAATTAATCATCACCTCGTTGCTATAATTAAAGACGATTTTATGAAAAACGTATTAAAAGTCTGGTTACAAAGGCGTCAGCTTTATAATAACCCGAATTCGTTTTATGGACAGGTAACTATTGTCAATAGTTTAAGTATCAATGATATTATCGATGAAATAGTGAAGGATGGTTTGATAGACAATCGGGAATGTGCCATTGAAATAATGAATCACTTCAATCGTAAGTCAGCCGAACTACTTTTAAATGGGAATAATATTGACACCGGATTGGTAAAGTTAAGTCCACAAACCAATGGTTATATTCGGGATAAATCGTGGGACCCGGAGTTGAATGATATTTGCGCATCATTTACCGAAGGATCTGTTTTAATGGAGGCAAAAGAAAACACAACGATTGAAATTATCGGGTCGGATGAAGAAGTTCCTGTACATCCGGATCATCAAAATGACGGGATTGGCAGTAATGCTGAATCCAATGGCTCCGTCAGAAAATCATGGAACGACAACCCACCGTGTGGTATTGCATTTCGAAATTGGATTTTGCAAGCATAAACTTTTTTTTTGATAGAAAAAACGCTGAACTGATGTTCAGCGTTTTTTTTGTGATTGTATTTTTTAATTCTGTGAATATTACAATATAATTTGTAATTTTGCATTTATCCTTTAAAAACATATATTTCTACTTTTCTATAAAAAAAAGCGATACAACCAATTAAAGAATATATCTTTAATACATCTCGATTACTTCTATGGTAAATCAACTCCGAATTATTATTGTACTTTTCAGCATTGTATTCGTGAGTTGTTCCCAAATTCCCACAGAATTACAGACTGCAGAAGCATTGCTGAAAACAAAACCTGATTCTGTGTTGTCTATTCTTCAACATCTTCAACCCGAAATATTAAAGTCGGAATCCAATCGGGCATTGTACGGCTTGTTGCTTTTTCAAGCACTGGATAGAAATAATCAAACACTTCAACCGGACTCCATTATCAATTTTTCAGTCAACTATTATCAGAAAAACAACTATAAAAGGGAGTTAGGAATTGGTTATTATTACAAAGCCAGATTGTATAAAAGGGCTCAACGATTTGATGAAGCAAC
>JAAFGX010000092.1 GCA_010365115.1 Paludibacter sp. | reverse complement strand
GCACAGATGACTCCTCTGGAGTCTAATTTGAACAAAATAAATCAAATCAGTGAATAAGGAAAAATTGATTACCCACCTTATTCGTTATAGAGCCGAAATTATTTTAATTGTAAATTGACGAATTTTAAATATTTGTTTTAATTTCCATTCAATAACCTTTAGAAACTTTTCTCCCAATGACTGTTTTATCTGTATAAAGTTCATTTGCTTTCTATTTTATATTAACTCGTTTATTCCCACCAATCTTTAGTTCCAAATTCAAATTCAATCTTCACAATATCCTAATCATTGTTGTATTTTAGCTGCCATGCCTTTGTCATTTTCCAGCCAGAGACTTTATTCTTCATTGGAAAATACTGTAATAATTTTTCTTGTCTTAGAATATTAACCTTAATACTACTTACTTCGTCAACTACAATTGCAAAATAAGGTTTGCATCCAAAGGCTATACAAGCATCATCCACTTTTTTGAAGTTTTCATTTGGGATGCTTAAGTATTGTCCTTCTTTCCCTTCGTTGCGAGAGCGGCTCTTTACCAAAATGCCCATTAACTCACCGTTTTTGTTGTTACGTGCAAATAAATCTATTCCCGTATGGTCAACACGTGTACATTCAAACCCATATTTCGACAACCAATACAATACCATTTTTTCGGCAAAGTCGCCCGTAATTTTACTGTGTCGTGAGCTTTTTTGTATTATCATAATTTGTGTATACTATAGCTGTTTGAAATATTCAAATTGACATTTAAAAAAGATTTTGCTCTATCTATCTCATTCCCACCAAATCCAACATACCCTCATAGCTCTTCACTACATGGTATTTCACTTAGTCGTTGCTAATCTTGTTGAAATTGTTATATATATCATCGGGGCTCCGACTCTGAAAATTCTTCACTCATTATTTTTACCTACAAATGTTACGGGTCTCCGACCCTTGGTTGTAGGTGGTCACCATTTTCTACAAATATCATCGGGTCTCTGACCCTCTCCATAGCGCACTATATCAATAATTTCGACTATTTCGGTGGCCGTAGGTACGCTACTGCCGGCATAATTTTCGGGCATTACAAAGTTGCCAAATTCGTTACAGGCGGCAATGCTGGTGTCGATAAATTGCGACTTGGATACGTTGACCGATTGTAGCAGACTAAGCCCTACATAATGCAGTTGACAGTCGAACCACTCGATACCTTCGCATTGAAGGTCGGCTGCTACCCAGCTCATTTCCTTGTGTATAATGTCGTGTTGCCAAGTTTCAAAACTTTTACCTTCATGTGGCAGTACCATAAAATAAACACGCAGCATATTGTTATTTTTCCCTACTCCCGTAAACACAGACTCGCAGTCGTCGTCACCACAAATATCGCCGTGCAAAAACAAAGTGCATTCGCCATAAGCTAATTTTGCCCATTCTTCCAATTCGCTATCCGGATTTTCGGAATACTTTTTCAGGTATTCGTAAGCCTGCAAATTGCCCAAATGCGCCAATATTCCCAACGACTTTTTCTTATCGCTAATTGGTGTATTGGTAGCAAGTAATAGTTTCCCCAACTCGTCCACTTGCTGTGGGGTAAATTCCTGTCCCGCAAATTCGTGCGAGTTATCGATATAATCGATGTGTTGATTCAAAATAATAATTTGTTTAGTCTTTATTTTTAACGCTTAATTGAAATAGTTTGTTGTCTAATTCTTCCAATGCCTTTAAATCATCAGCCATTATTCGTATTGCATTGTATTTTTCATATTCCATTTCAGCCAATTGCAAGGCCATTTCATGCGAAATTTTGCCAGCATGTTCTAATACTTCATTGTCGTTAATGGTCAGAATACCGTTGAGCTTTTTTATCCAATCGTTCATATACATTACTTTCTTCTGGCGGGCTTGGTTCTCGGCAAAAGCCAGAAATTGCTCCACCAATAAATTCAACTGACTTAGCTCATCTTGATTCAAATAGTTTTTAGCAATCCCAACATCCGATTTCCTTATTTTTTCGCCAGCCCATGAAGTTAAACCCATGTTCGGATCCGAAGAGATAGCTCTTTTTGCTATCATCTCGGCAGCAGTATGTTGATGTATAGCCCAATGTAGTTTATTTTGAATGGTTGCAAAAAATACCTTTGCTTGATTTGCCTTTGCATCATAATCGATACTTAGACAGAAAATGTCTTTAACTTTCTGATAAAAAATTCTCTCAGAACTTCGAATATCACGAATTCGCTCCGATAGTTCATCAAAATAACGCATCTGTCCAGCAGCTTTCATGCGCTCATCGTCTAATGCAAAGCCCTTTACAATATATTCACGTAGACGCTGTGTAGCCCATATCCGAAAATGTGTTGCTACATGACTTTGCACACGGTAACCAACAGAAATAATCAGGTCAAGATTATAAAAACTAATGTTACGGGTAACTTTCCGGGTTCCTTCTTGTTGAACTTGTGCAATTTTTGCACAAGTTGCCTCTTCAGATAATTCACCCGATTCGTAAATGTTTTTAATATGTTTTACAATTGACGTTCGGTCTGTCTGAAACAAAGTATCTAACTGATTTTGATTCAACCACACAGTTTCATTTTCCAAACGAACATCAATTTTGGTCTCACCATCGGTTGTTTGATACAGTATTATTTCGCTTTTATTTTCCATATCTATTTGTGTTGCTTTTTCATGAAATTCTTTAGCGGCAGCGCCGCGTGATATTTGTAGAAAACATTTTCACCCCACGACCGAAAAGGTGCAGAGCACCGTAATATGGACATTATCATTTCAAATGTTTCGGGTCTCCGACCCTCCTTTGTGCAGGATGGTCACCTTTGCTACAAATATCATCGGGTCTCCGACCCTCCAATATCGTTTGTGTATATATTTGCTACAAATATAATCTTTATGCTTCAATTCTTTAGCGGCAGCGCCGCTTGATATTTGTAGAAAACATTGTCACCCTACGACCGAAAAGGTGCAGAGCACCGTAATATCGTAATTTCATTCAACAATCATTTTTTATATATTACGGGTCTCCGACCCTCGGATATCTTGAATGGTTTTCGTTTCTACAAATGTTATTGGGTCTCCGACACTACAAACCTTTATTATTTCAGTTTCTACAAATATCATCGGGTATCTGACATTACAAATATTCATCAATAAGGTTTATTTCTCATCCGTTTCCGGATTTTTCAGAATTCCCTTTTTTGCATTTAAGGGTGAAATTACTTTCTCACCAGTTTTGGCTTCCAACTCAAGGCGGGCATTGCGTGCAATTTCACCACCTTGTTTGGCAACCTGTTCATGTTCTTTCATTGTATCGGGGTTGGTTGTTTCCGAGATACGAGTGGTCGAAAGTTCTGCCAACATATTCAATACCAATTCTGTATTGGTCATATTGTCCCGCAGGTTTTCTTTTTTCAAGCCCTTGAATTGCTTGTATTCTTTCGCTGATTTATCTGCCCAGGTTTTGTAAATAATATCGGTCAAGGTAGCAAATTGAACACCTTCTTCCAATCCTCTTGATTTCCATTCATCGGTCAAATCTTTTCGTATTTCAATGCTCTTGAGCCGTTGATTGATCCAGTTTTCGGAATAACCCAAGCGTTTATAATCCATCATGGCTTGCTGTATCGACAATTCAGGATCTTGCATTTGGTCCAATCGCTCTTTGGCAACCTGTGCAATCCACAATTTAAATGGCTCTGCTTTGGGCGAAGGAATAGACTGAATTAATCGGAAAAGCACTTGGGTATCTGCCACATCCGTTTTGTAGTACTTTCCGTCAGCCGATGGCATTTTCAGTTGGTTACAGTTTGTAACCAACTGACTTCCCTCTTTTTTAAGTCGGTTTTTCAAAACTTTCCAATAATTGTTTGGATTTGGGCTATCGGTCAATACACCAACTACATCCACAATGGAGAAATACCATTCTTCGGTTTCCTCGTCCCAAACAGTACGGACAGTTTTCTCTTCAAATAGCTTTATTCCGTCTTTCATGCGTAAATATTTTTTTAGAAATTATGATTTCTTTAGCGGCAGCGCTGCGTGATATTTGTAGAAAACATTGTCACCCCACGACACCAAAGGTGCAGAGCACCGAAATATGGACATTATCATTTCAAATGTTTCGGGTCTCCGACCCTTTATTCATCTTATCTCATCCCCACTAAATCCAACATGCCCTCATAGCTTTTTACCACATGGTATTTTACTCCGTCGTTACTGATTTGGTTGAAATGAACTTCGGCACAATGTTTTTTCAATTTTTCTATACCACGTAGGTTTAGGTCTGATTCAGTTCCTTTTGTTTCGGCAATAAAATACACATTACGAACCTTGTCCTGATTGAACACGATTGCCCAGTCGGGTGAGTATTTGCCTACCGGTGTGGTTATGTAGAACGATTTGGGGAGTTTGGCATATACCATCACTTCTTCGGCAGTGTCTAATTGTTTGGCAAACTCCGTTTCAATGTTTGAATCCGTTATCAGGTAATCGTAGATATGGTGTTTAAGCAAGTCGCTTTGCAGCACGGCACGGCTATCATTGCCAAAAACAGTGGCTGCGTCGAAGCGTTCGTCCGTTTTATGATAGCTGATATGGTTTACAATCAGTTGCGATTTCACTTCGTTGATAATAGTGCTACATTTTGCTATAAACTCTTCGGGATTTTTGCCAATAAGCAGAAAGCGCGACTCTTTTATTTTGCTCAAAATGCTGGCGATACTCCTGCGTGTGAGGTTTGTAAGCGAAACAATTTCGCCAACAATATCATAACGAGTATCGCTATAAAGTTCAGTGTTCAGTTTTTTTACCGAACGTGCTGTTTGTTTTATGCCTTCGTGTTTTTCCAGTTCAGTTTTGGTGCTTTCCGTTAATTCACCACTTTTCACTTCGTAATAGCGCTCGGAAATGGTCAGGTTGGCATTGATATGGATTACCGCTTCTTCAATCAATTTTTCACTGTCGAAATGCACCTCGTACACCGTTTTCAGGTTGATTTTGCTCCACAAAGTCTGAAATTCCATTTTGTGGAAATTCTTGTTGGGTGCAATACTTTGCGTACTACGGTCATTATCAATTTTAGGTAATTCGCCCGATGATAAACCGTTAAGCAAACTGCCAATTGCAGCACTGTATTTTTTCAATTCCTCAGGTAGTGGAAATTGCCCTTGTGCAACGGCTTCGCGCCCAGCTTCGGTTAGTTTGTTTTCTTCGTTAATAATTCCGCCAATGGCCAGTTTGAGAACCAATTTTTCTGTTTGTTGCTTGGTTAATCTTACACTTTCGCCTTGGTCATTGGTCAGCAATTTGCCCAGGAAGAATTCGAAATCTGCTTTTTGTGGACGCTCTTTCAGGTTGTCGGCAATTTCGTTTTGCAGCCCTTTGGCAAAGGTTTCGTAACTTTCGCTGGCTATCACGGTTAGTGCATTTATTTCCTGCACCTCATCGCCAATGGTATCATAATCCTGACGTGCACCGTCTAAATTCACACAAAGTCGCATGCCACGACCTACTTCCTGACGACGACGAATAGTTGCATCGGAATGCTTCAATGCACAAATCTGAAAAACATTGGGATTATCCCAACCCTCTTTCAATGCCGAGTGAGAGAAAATAAAACGTATGGGTTCGTCGAAACTCAATAGGCGCTCTTTATCTTTCATAATCAGCTCATAAGCACTTTGGTCGTCGCTTTCATCGCTGCCACGTTTCACCGTTGAATCAATAACCCGTTTACTTTTTTTGTCGATAGAAAAATAACCGCTGTGAATATGCGAAGCATCATCACGGTCGAGGTAAGCAAAGTAGTTGCTTGGTTCATAACCCCTATAACTTTCTTTAATCGTGTGTTTGTGTAAGTATTCGTTGTATTGCTGTTGAAACAAATCCATGAATTCGCTCCGGATGGCTGCATATTCTTGTTCAAATATCTGAGCATATTCGCCGGGGATTTCAACCCCCAATTCGTCATATTGGCGGTACTTTTCCACATGATCGATAAAAAACAAGGTCAGTACTTTGATACCTTTAGCGTACAATTGTTTTTCCTTTTCGAGATGCGAAAGTATGGTTTCGCGTATCTGAATACGTCGGAAATCTTTTTCGTTCATATCGCCCACAGCTTCGCCCGGGTAAAGCACCTGATTGCCAATTTCCACTTTGCCCAGATAGGCATCGATATTCAGCACATTACAACCTTTATAAGCTGGCATTCCACCAGACAGTTCATGCAGGTTATCACCTTTGGTCAATTTCTCACGTACCCGTTTAATGCTGTCACCTTTACGTATTTCGTGTTCCACTACTGCCACTGGTGGTTTCCCTGGACTAATTTCTATTTTTTCCAAATACAGGTATCCGGTTGTTCCAGTGGAGCCCTTGAGGTTAATACCTTTTACTTTGATGCGTTTAACCAATTTCTGATTGTAGGCATCCAAGGCATCGAGTCGATAGACTTGATTGTACATTTCTTTGTGTGTAGCTGAATATCGCAAAGTAAACAGCGCATTGAATTTCTGCATGGATTCCAATGTTTGTTTTCCATCCACGCTTTGCGGCTCATCAATAATAAGTATGGGATTGGTCTGGGCAATGATTTCTATCGGTTTGCGTGAACCAAACTGATCCAACTCCATATCAATACGTCGGGCATTTTCGCCACGCGCATTGAATGCTTGCGTATTTATAATCATCACACTGATGCGACTATCGGCAGCAAAGTTTTCAATATCCTGCGGGCGTGCCGAATTGTAAATAAAGGGCTTTATTTTATGTCCGTATATTTCCTGAAAGTGCGATTGTGTCACTTCAAACGATTTGAATACTCCCTCACGAATGGCTATGGACGGTACAATGATAATGTATTTACTCCAGCCGTAATGCTTGTGCAATTCGTACATAGAGCGAATGTAGGTGTAAGTTTTTCCTGTGCCGGTTTCCATTTCTATGGTCAAGTGAAAACCCGATTTTTCTCCTTTTGGGCGTTCAATGGATTGACTTTCTATCAGTTCGTTTTGTCGCTGTACGGTCTGGATATTTTGTAGTACCTGCGATTCAGTGATATTAATCGGGCGGTTACGATAACCAATACTTTCGTTTATCTCCTGCTCAAAACCCAGACTCTGTGCGCCTGTCTCGGCATTTTTCGATTTGCGCAATATCTCTTTGGTACGTTCCAGTGTAAACTTTGCAGTTTGCAAGGTTTGTCCTGCAAATGCATCCACCACCGCTTTTACGGCATGTAACTGAAAAGCTTGCTCCTTAAATTGTAATCTCATTTATTCTTGTTTATCAACGATAGTATTCTTTTTCCTGATTCAGAGGTCTGATATGCTTGATTTGGATTGGTCATTTCTTCCGGAAATTCTTTCTCTATCCAACCTATTTTTATTAGGGGGTCAAGGAATTTTAACCGATTCTTTGATTGATTGCTTAATCCCATTTTATCAAACAGTTGTTCTCTTTTCAATTTTACAGAAAGCAGCTTAAGCATCTCCTCAACTCTATCGTGTATCTCTTTATTAATAATTTCTATTACTTCGTTACTTACTTCGTTACTAGCTCCGTTACTAGCTCCGTTACCAAAAGCAATAATTTCAGCTATATTACTTAATTTCAATGAAATAGCTCCGTTACTTACTCCGATACTTTCTTGGTTACTTACTTGGTTACTTACTTGGTTACCAACCAAATTATGAGCTGGAAGAATGGTCAAAAAACAAGTGAAGTCGTTATCGGTTTCAAATATCGGGTCAGGTGAATCATTGTCTGCCATTGCCTTGTAAATTGTGGGAAAGCCTGTGCCACGACCTTCAGTAAGTCCTAACTCTTTCAAAAAATCACCTATGCGACGATTGCGGTATTCACGGGAAACAATTCTTTTTTGTGTTTTTAAAATCGTTGCATTTACGGGTGGTACAGGTCCCGGATAACTCAGTATTTCAATTTTATCAGGCCAAACCTGTACTTCAATGGGTGAGCCTATTTCATAACTCTTGTGATATACCGCATTGGACAAAGCTTCTTCAACAGCTGCAAAAGGAAAATTGTAATAGCGGTCAGCCTCAGCCTTATTTTTGTGCTTTACAACTTGTTCTGAAATAATATTTGTTTGCAAAAATGACAATGCATCCCTAAGTTGTTTGTGCAAAGGACCTTTGAAATAATGCTCGGTAAATTTTGCTCCTGAATCCTTTTTGTGCCACACCAATTCAATCCTACATCTGCTAAAAAAACGTTCCGGATTTTTGCAAAAGAAAAGTAAGCCTACATTTACAGGTCTGATATCTTCATCTGCTCCTTTGGCTATGAGCATAGTACGACACAAGTCATCAAACGACATGGCCTTGCTTTCTTCAAACAAATCGCTTTTTACTTCTTGCAAATAAGCTTGAATAAGTCCCAAATCCATATCCTGCAAGCTTGCTTGTCGATTGATGCGGTCATCATACGGAATGCGCGCCGTTAGCTCCTGTAGTTGCCGCAAAGTCTCGCCCCGTGCAATTACGCTATTTGAACCTATGCGGACATAAGGTTCTCTTGTAGCACCATTACCCAATGAAGTTGGAGCGCTGTACATTCTGTTATCGCCAGCCGGACACCAGAGAACGAGAATTTGTTTTCCTTGTAAGATATAGGGTTGCATTACCGGAAAATAATTGGGTTGAATTTTATATCCCAGTTCAAGTATTTTTTTCTGAATGGCATCAACCTGCTCAGCTTTCAAACCATCAGGAGGCAGCACTGGCTTGCCATTATTTTCGGCTACTCCAACAACGATATATCCACCACCCCAGTTGTGCAAATCGTTGGCGAATGCACAAGCCGAATGCAATACATCTTCCGGATTCCAACCCTGTTTGCATTCCAGCCGTTCCCATTCTACGGTATTGCCGTGTAGCAATTCTTCTATGTTTATTGGTAATGCCATGTTTATATTCTTAGAGTATTCATTTTTTAATCTTCCATCGATTTTTCGGCAGGTTACTGGAAAGCTTGTTCTTTAAATTGGAGTTTCATTTATTTTGCTCTATACGAGGGATTATTACAATAAATTGTTCACCGTCTACATCATTAATCAGTTCAATGTTAGGTTGTTCGGCAATAGCTCGTTTAATACCTGAGCCTAAACCGCTAAAAGGCATTACCCTAGAACTAAATGCAACTAATTGATTATTTCTAATCACAGGATTGCCATATTTAATATCCTCCACTGTTAGACTATTGGGCAGTTTTCCCGGACTTATTATTTCAATTCGATTATCAAATATTAAAATTCTGATGGGTGAATTTTTAAAATAATCTCGATGTACCAAAGCGTTTTGCACAAGTTCAATCAATGCCACTTCCGAAACCTCAAGAACTCCGATAGAATTAAAACTTTGTCCTGCCTGTATATGCTTTAAATTATCTTTAAAATACCTTATGGCATTATTAAACAGCTCTGGAATTGTACCACGAAAATCTGATGGCTTGTTCCTATATTGAGTATCAGACAACTCATTTCCAAAAAATGACACTGCCTTTATAGTAAATGCTGGTTTTATACTTTGTGGGTCTTTCCCAAAAAATAATAAGCCTGCCAATGATAATTGGTCTTGTCTAAGTATTCGTTTGGCTTTTAATGCTTCTTCATAGGACAATCCTTTATCCTTATAACTTACGCCAAATTCTTTTTTGAAATACTCTGAAAAAGCTTCTTTATTTATATCATCAATATTAGTATTATAAACTTCCATTTCGTCGGCCAACAAGTTAGCACTGTGCTGAAAAAGACGCATTATCTCTGCATTATCAGTCAGCAAACGTTTATTTGAACCTTGTTTTGTATAAATTTCTCCTTTAGCGGTTTTATATGGTTTGTTTATTCCCTCTTGGATATGAACAACCAATATGTTTTTTATAGCTACTTCTGATTCTACTTTTACTACTTCGGTAGCAACGTATACTACTGGTTTTATGTTATCAGCAATTTGAGACACTGTGCGGTCATATGCCTCTATTTGTTCAGCAGACAAACCGACTAATTCACCGGTAACATCCTTTACCCCAATAAGAAGCATCCCTCCTAATGCATTTGACATTGCGACAATCTCTTGAGCCACACTATCTTTATTTGGAAATTCCTGTTTAAATTGTACTTTGCTGGTTTCACCGGTACTAATTATATCTAATAATTCTATTGCATTCATATATTTGCTACCTCCCATATTTTATAAATTTTTCGTCGGATATTGAAGGCATCTTTCCCACCTTCCATAATATTGATAATTTTTTCCTGAATAGGCTGGCAATCAATACTTCCTTTTTCTAATTTTATTTCTTTTCCGTCAATATATTCACAGGCAATCAACATTTCACTATCACCTAATACTGGTATGTTAGCGTTGTGTGTTGCGAATATAAATTGCATTTCTCCTTTTAGCTTTTTAATTTCGTGGATTACATCCTGATAAATTGTTTGATTATCCAAATCATCTTCAGGCTGATCTATTATTATTATATCATTTTCCTTCTGAGTAAGTAGGAAAAGAATTAGTGCTGAAGCCCTTTGTCCCAAAGAATGATCTTTTAAGGGCTTTCCCTCAAACTTTATAGTTAACCGATTTGCTACCTTAAAAGTCAACAAGTCGAAAAGATTATCAAAAAACCTTTTCTTAAAATCAACTAATTGATTTTCATTTAAGACATCATTCAATTGTAAAAAATCGCTTTTCCATAGATCAATGAAATCTGCATAAGAATTAACAATTGTTTCATAAGCAGCACTTCTAATACCTGAGCCCTTACAAAGTTCTTGCAACTTAGCTAAAAATTTATCTTTTCTATCTTTATAGCTAATTTCAATAGCTAATTTTGTTCCATTACTATTGATTTTTTTTACCTCTTGCTGCAAAGTGGTAAATTCTTCATGCCAAAGTGCATTTAATTTAACACCTGCATGTGATAAATTATTCAATAGCTCTTTTCTTTTATTCTCTGACTTCTCAATTTCAGTCAATTTTAATTTGGATGTTTCCAATTCTCTATTGATTTTGATAAAATCGTCAGGATTCAATTCAGGAATATTTATCTCACGTTTTATTTGAGCAAAATCTTCTTTTAATGCTTCTCTTTTTTCTTTGAGTAGTGTAAGTATTAAAGTAAATGCAGCTGCTGATTTTTGAGAGTTCTCCAGTATATTGTTTAATTTATCAAGTTCTGTTTTCAATTGTTCTTGTTGAAGATTTATTGCTTCTGAAATATTTTGGTTCGTTTCGGAAAGAGCAATAGGTCTCAGCAAATACGTATGACTTTGTAAGAGTGATTCCAAATCTGATATATAACTATTTAGTCCTGAAATATAATTACTTATCTTGTTGATATCAGATTCAAAGTTTGTCTGTTTTTGCAACTTTTCTGATATTCCTTTTTTCTTAAATAATTCTAATTTATGTTCTGCATTGTTTTTTATAGTTTCTGTCTCATTTTTTAGCAGGATAAGGTTTCCATACTCCTTTAATGAAAAAATAATTCGTTGTATTTCCTGCTTTTGGAGTTCAATTTTTTTGTTTACATCATTCAACCGTCCTCCAATTAATTTATCAACTAAATCGTTTTCAAAATCGGTATTCTTATTTGATAAATCCTTCTGTCCAAAATACACTGGACGTTGAAGAATTGCATCCAAAGTAATTCCCTGTTGCAGGTCATTGCCTTTATAGATATCTTCTCTTTGACCATATATTCTTTCAACTCGATACATTACTCCGTGACGGTTAATTATTTCAACTATAACTTTTCCTCCACTTTTCAATACGTGAGTGATCAAATCATTTTTATAATCTGAGTCAATAGTTTGCGCACCTAAAGGAATATTGAGTGCATATCGCAATATTTCTAAAACAGAAGACTTTCCGCTACCTCTGATTCCAATAAGGTTGTTTAGTTCTGGTGAGAAATACATTGATTTTCCATTCAGCAATCCACCCTGAAAAGAAATTGACTTGATCCAAGAATTTTGAATTGTGGGTCTATCTTTTTGTCGAACACGATTTTTATAATCTGTTAAAGCATATTGTAAGGCTTCAAAGTTATAATCTCCAATTTTAATGAATGTAATTTTACCTTCACCGAGACCATCAATACCACGCTGAGCATTATCAGATCCTTCAACTAAAGCAATCTCTCTATCAGCAAGTTGGCATAAAGATTGATAGCGTTCGATATTTCCACTTTTCTGAATAGCAAGTACTCTTTCAAATGCTTCAAGCTGAATAAAAGCCTCACGAGTACGACCTTGTAATGCTACATTTAATCCATTATTTGCATCTACATGAGCTAACACAATGAAATAATTATGCCCAATCTTATCTAGTTTCTCAACAGTTTCTTTCAAATCATATGTTGAATTAGGATAAGGAGGAATATCAAAATTAGGGATACCATAAAAAGCGGCTCTTAGAAACTCATTGATATTGTCTGTTTCTCCTTTATACCAGGCATCTTCAAATACAATGAGGATATGAATACCTTCTTTCAATGAAAACTCTACTCCTGGGAATAAACCAATTCTTTGTTCGGTAGCTTTCTTTTTAAGTGCGACAAATTCTCCCCTATCAAACTTATTGTGATTGGTTATTACTCCAACACGAATTTCTTGCTCTCCAAGCTTCTCAATATATGACTGAACAAAGTTATTCTCAACTCCATTAAATGAAAAATCTTTATCTGCTTTCGTATGCAAATGAAAGTCGGCACGCAACCAAGTTGTACCATTTTGAAAAATTGAACTTGCTTCCATATTATATTGTTTTTTCTTCTTAATCACAAAATTACATTTTCTATTTCATTTTTCAGTACACTGCACCTCTTTCTTATTCCCCTTTAGGGATTTCCTGCCTTTGGCAGGGTTAGGGGTTCTCTTAAACCACCTTCATTTCCGTTTCCGCACTCAGTTGTTTCAACAATTGCCGTACATTTTCTTTGGCGGTATCCGTAGCAAATGAGTGATCGTGAAATACAATGCGTATAGGTCGTAGAGACGTCGCATGCGGCGTCTCATTATCAGACGGGGTATGCCCCGTATCAACGAGCGAACGCACAAATGCCTCATCAATTCCTTCGTCGAAGCAGCAATACAGCGCATTGCCATCCACTTTATAAACGATTTTGCCCGCAATTTTGGTTTTTTCAATGGGTAGCGACAGTTCCAAACCCCAATCGAGCATCACTTGGGCTACAAGATCATCTGCTGTGCGGTCGGACTTTATGTGGTTGGCAAATAAGTTTATGGTTTCTTGGCGGTAATCCTGCGGACGATAATACACATCCTGCATATTGCTGCTGTCGAGGCGATAAACACGGAAACCAATATCTGTTGTGCGTTTCGTGTTTTGTGTTTCGTGTTCCGTGTTTTGCGTTTCGTGTTTCGTGTTACTTTCTGCGCTAAACAAATCAGCATTCGCACTCTCTGCTCCCCCTTTAGGGGGTTGGGGGGCAGCTATTTGCTTTCCTGCTCTTCGTATCCGTTCTTTTCCTATCTCACAGATATTTTTATACCCCGCTTTGTACGCTTCACTTTTTTCATCCGTAGTTTCGGGTAGCTGTACCATAATAAACTTACGCTTACCTCCATCTTCGGCATTTAGTTGCATTACTGCATGGGCGGTAGTGGCGGAACCGGAAAAGAAGTCAAGAACAATGTCATTTTTCTTAACGCCTGCAACTTGCAAAATTCTTGACAACAATCGAACTGGTTTTGGACCATCAAAATAACCTTTATCATCAAACAACGCTTTCACCTCTTGTCGTCCTTCTTGATTATGACCTACTTCTTTATGAAACCATATAGAGGTTGGAACCATACCATCTTGAACGTCGGACAAAAACCTTTTCAGACGTGGAACATTATCACCATTTACACCAAACCAAATTCTATTGTCGGCACATAACTCTGAAAACTTTTCTTTGGAAACACGCCAACATGCTCCGTGTGGTGGTGTAACAATTCGGCCACTTGGTGTTGTTATTTGATAATCATATTTTTCTGAATAACTTTTTACAGACAAATCTCCAGATGTCCAGATTCCTCTAATATCATTATCCTGGTTTTTGTATTTCTCATTAGCTTCATCTGTTCTGTCCAAACGTTCAATACTACAAAAGTCTATTGATTTTGCATAAGCCAATATATAATCATGACTATTCGAAAAGAATTTGGCATCATTCTTTGGTGAAAATGCTCTTTGCCAAATTAGCTCCGAAATAAAATTCACTTCCCCAAACACCTCATCGCACATTTTCCGCAGGTTATGCACCTCGTTATCGTCGATAGAAATAAAAATCACCCCATCATCCGTCAGTAGGTTACGTGCCAGTTTCAGGCGTGGGTACATCATAGTAAGCCAGTCGGAGTGGTAGCGTCCGGCACTTTCGGGGTTAGGCTGCAATGGGTTTTTGGATACCAAGCGGTTACCGGCTTCATCGGTCAGTCCACTTTCTAAGTTGGACGTTTCGGCATCTTTTGCAAATTTGTCGTTGTACACAAAGTCATTGCCTGTGTTGTACGGCGGGTCGATATAAATCATTTTCACTTTACCCAAGTAACTTTCTTGCAGCAGTTTCAGCACTTCCAAGTTGTCACCTTCTATGTAGAGGTTTTCTGTAGTGTCAAAGTTCACCGAGTCGTCACGCACCGGGCGCAGGGTGTTGGTGGTAGGCATATTGGCGGTAACAATGGCTTCGCGCTTGCCCGGCCATTCCAGTCGGTAGCGTTCTTTGGGTCCGTCCACTATAACAGCGCTCAGCTCTTGGCGCAGCAGGTCGAAATCTATCTTCTTTGTAGAGACGTCGCATGCGGCGTCTTTACCAGACGGAGCATGATCCGCCTCCACAACACAATGTGGAAACAGTGCAGCTATGCGTTCTATGTTTTGGGCTACCACGTCAGGAGTGGTCATATCTAATTTTTCGGTCATATATAGTGTGGGTAATGTAGATGATTTAAGTCTGTTTTTCGGTTTATACTCTTTTAGTAAAAGGGTCACTTGCTCTGGTTTGAAGTGCTTCGTTTCACGGTTTCAGTTTCTATGTTTATTATTACATTCCATTTACCGTTTTTCTCGCCATTTTTCTCGCCCGACGATTTCAATAGTATGGTAGTTGGATTTAATTTTGCCAATTTAGTTGCAAAAATAGCTGCTAATTTGGGCTTGTCTAACACATTTTCGGCAATATAACCCGCTCGTTGAAAAACACTCAATGGAAAATGATTTTTTACAGCCACTTTCATCTTTGTCAGGTTAATGCCTTCGGACAATTCGTCAAGTATCGACATGATACGATTGAATCCACCCATTGCTTGTTCAAAATAAATGAGGTCGAGAAAAGTCAATTCTTTACTTGAAATATTAAAGTAACCGGTATCCGTTTTTTTCTTCTCTATTCCAAACAATGGAAAGTTAGTTTTTTCAGCAAAATTTATCATAAAACTGTCATTACTGATTTTACGGGGGCTTGGCTTCTCAGTAATAATATAAAATTCCTGTGGCTGTTGGTGCGCAGCACCGTGAAACATGGCTGCACTATATAACCCAACATAATAATTTTTAGCCAAATAACGCATCAACTCATCCATGTAAAACTCAACCGGAATTACTCCCATGTTTTTATACTCATCGGGTATGATGGTATAGAAACCTCTTCGTATATTGATTATATCGCCTTTTATTCTAAGCCGGTCCAAATCTTTTCGGATATTTTTAATCGACTTTGGAATATTTTTTGTCAAATCTTCTACCGAAAATGCATATCTGCCATTGGTTCTGATGCTACGGAGAAAATCGGCTGTATGTTTTATTGACTCACTCATATTCAATCCACCTAATAAAAAACGTTCAATACACCCTCTTTGTCGGGGTACATTGAACGCAAAAATACAATAATAATTAATATAACTACCAAATAAATAGATTTATTTTTTTAGGACTTCATTTTTTTATTTCATAAAAACCCTATTTTAGAGAGGTAAATCAGTTTTCTTTTCATGATTTTTATTTCTGAGAAAGAAAAAAAGGGGAAAAGGATTTGGAGGGGGAAGAAAAAAAGCATTGTATTTTTGTAAGGCTTCAAATGAACAGACCAACCCTCCTTCGAATAGACCTGTTTAGCATATTTGAACTAATTAGAGTCTGTTTATAAAGTCCTATTTTTTTTTATCTCGATTGTAAAAACCGATATATATTAATACTTTTCATTTGTGCATTTTCCATTTTGCAGTTATACCGATTGCACAAACAATATAGTCCAATTTCGACCCTGCCTGCCGCAGGCAAGTTCGTCTTATGGAACATCCCGTGTAACGGGATTGT